>JAXHTI010000047.1:0-2857 GCA_034190045.1 Pseudomonadota bacterium | reverse complement strand
AGGCCGCAGAGGGCCTCGGAGAGTGCCGG
This sequence comes from Pseudomonadota bacterium, assembly GCA_034190045.1. Taxonomy (GTDB): domain Bacteria; phylum Pseudomonadota; class Gammaproteobacteria; order UBA6429; family Thiohalophilaceae; genus Thiohalophilus. The sequence goes on along the minus strand of JAXHTI010000047.1, from coordinate 2,828 downwards.
GGTCTTGTCCTGCGGCAGACCGATACTCTTGAGTTCCAGGTAGGCGAGGGAGTCGGTGCTGCCGCCGAACGACATGGGGACCGGCGGCTCCAGGGCCACCATCACATAGCGCTCGGGCTTGCCCAGCTGCCCGGCCACCAGGGCCGAGGCGGCACTGATCAGTTGTTCGGCCCGGTCCGGTTCGACGCTCAGATTGGTCTGGATCTTGAGAAGCGGCATGCTAAAACTCCGTCACACTGGTCAGTCCCCGTAGGTCAGTCCACATAGGTCAATCACAGAAATCCTGAATTGCCTTTTTGGCTTCGTCGATCTTCTGCTGACGTTCCTCGTCGCTGATACGCACCACCTCGCCCTCTTCGTTGCGAACCCGGCGATAGACCGTGTAAATCTCCAGGTTCTTTTTCGCGGCCTTGCAGTTTTCCTCGCGTATCTGTTCGGCCTGTTGCTGCTCGCGGGCGACAGTGTCATTCTCTTCTTCGTCCTGCTGCAGGGCGGGCGACGGGCTGCTGCTGGGCGGCGGGGAGTTGCTGCCAGGCCGGGCATGGGACGAGATATTGCTCAGGATCTCATAGGGTGTATTGGGGTTCTCGGGCGGATTCTGGGAATAGACCGTGTTACCCGATTCGTCCTGATACTTGTAGGTGGCAGCCAGGGCCGTTGGCGTTGCCAGGGCGAGCAGCAGGAACAGAGCGAAAAGCTTGTCGATTGTTTTCATGAGCGTATTCTGCGCAGGTTGCGAGTAAGTGGTTATAAAGCCTGTCTCAGGAGTGGTTTTCGCACGTCGCGCCCGCCGGGTCAAGGCACTGTCGCTAACAACCACGGCGGCGGTCCGGAAATTATCTCGCGGCGGCAGGTTTTGCCGGCTTTCTGTCGACATTCCGTGTATTTATACCGTTTTACTGATTATAATGGGCGTTTCTGCCCGTTGCGACGGGTATTTTTTTCGCAACGGCGCACCATTTCTGGAACGCATCTGGGAGTAAACAACGTGAAACTCAGTGGAGCCGAAATCGTAGTCCAGTTCCTGAAGGACGAGGGCGTTGAATACGTCTTCGGCTATCCGGGCGGCGCGGTTCTGCACATCTATGACGCCCTGTTCAACCAGGAGGATGTCAAACACATCCTGGTTCGCCACGAGCAGGGAGCGACCCATTCGGCCGACGGCTATGCCCGCGCCACCGGCAAGCCGGGCGTGGTCCTGGTCACCTCCGGCCCGGGGGCGACCAATGCCGTAACCGGTATTGCCACCGCCTACATGGATTCGATCCCGATGGTGATCATCACCGGCCAGGTGGCAACTCACTATATTGGCAGCGATGCCTTCCAGGAAGTGGATGCTGTCGGCATCACCCGTCCCTGTGTGAAACATAATTTTCTGGTGAAACGGGCCGAAGACCTGGGCGAGACCCTGCGCAAGGCCTTTCATGTCGCCACCACCGGTCGGCCTGGCCCGGTGGTGGTCGATATCCCCAAGGACACAACGGATCCGAACATCAAGATCGACTACGAATACCCGGACAAGGTGGAAATGCGTTCCTACCAGCCTGTGGTCAAGGCCCATCCGGGCGAGATCAGCAAGGCGATCGAGCTGATCCTGTCCGCGCGCCGGCCGATGATCTACACCGGCGGCGGGGTGGTGTTGAGCAATGCCGACGCTGAACTGATCGAGTTTACCCGCACGCTGGGTTACCCCATTACCCAGACCCTGATGGGGCTGGGGGCTTATCCGGCCAGCGACAAACAGCACCTGGGCATGCTCGGCATGCACGGCACCTACGAGGCCAACATGGCCATGCACGAGTGCGATGTGCTGATCGCGATCGGCGCGCGCTTCGATGATCGCGTGACCGGCGACGTCAAACAGTTCTGTCCCGATGCTAAGATCATTCACATTGATATCGACCCCTCGTCGATTTCCAAGAACGTGCGGGTGGACGTGCCAATTGTCGGCGATATCAAGCATGTGCTGTCGGATATGAACAAGGCGCTCAAGGCCTCCAAGAAAAAACCGGATGCCAAGTTGTTGGATCAGTGGTGGCAGCAGATCGGGACCTGGAAGGATAAGAACTGCCTGCGTTACGACCGCAACAGCGCGCTGATCAAGCCGCAGTTCGTGATCGAAAAACTGCACGAGGTCACCGGCGGTGACGCCTATGTCACTTCCGATGTCGGCCAGCACCAGATGTTTGCCGCCCAGTTCTATCCCTTTGACAAGCCGCGGCGCTGGATCAACTCCGGCGGCCTGGGCACCATGGGCTTTGGCCTGCCGGCCGCGCTGGGCGTGCAACTGGCCTATCCGGATGCGCAGGTCGCCTGTGTAACCGGCGAGGCCAGTATCCAGATGTGTATTCAGGAGCTGTCCACCGCGCTGCAATACATGTTGCCGGTCAAGATCGTCAACCTGAACAACCGTTACATGGGCATGGTGCGCCAGTGGCAGGAGTTCTTCTATGACAGCCGCTATTCCCATTCCTATCTGGATGCGTTACCCGATTTCGTCAAACTGGCGGAAAGCTACGGTCACGTCGGCATGCGCATCGAGCAGCCGGGGGATGTGGAAGGCGCATTGAAGGAAGCCTTCGCCATGAAGGACCGGCTGGTCTTCATGGACTTCATCACCGACCAGACCGAGAACGTCTACCCGATGATTGCCGCCGGCAAGGGTCATCACGAGATGCACCTGTCGCCGGAAAGAGAGCTGGCCTGATGCGACACATTATTTCTCTGTTAATGGAAAACGAAGCCGGCGCCCTGTCCCGGGTGGCGGGACTTTTCTCGGCGCGCGGTTACAACATCGAATCACTGACCGTGGCACCGACCGAGGATCC
>JAXHTI010000046.1:0-18438 GCA_034190045.1 Pseudomonadota bacterium | reverse complement strand
CGGATCGACGGCAAACTGAATAACCGGAATTTCGTCGACAAGGCACCCGAGGCGGTGGTTCAGAAAGAGCGGGACAAACTCCGGGAGATTCAGGGGTCCCTGCAGCAACTCAAAAGCCAGAAAGAGAAAATCGCCAACCTCTGACCGCTATAAAGGCCCCGAAGGGGGCCTTTATTCATTGCCCGCCCGAACGGTAACCAACAACAGACATAAAAAAGCCCCGCGATTGCTCGCGGGGCTTTTTAGGACGATCAATGTCAGGACAATCAGGCCTGAACGTTAACCGCCTGCGGGCCTTTCTGGCCATTCTCGACAGTGAAGGACACTGACTGACCTTCGGTCAGGGTTTTGAAGCCTGAACCGCTGATTGCAGAGAAGTGAACAAACACGTCCTTGCTGCCGTCAGAAGGAGAAATAAAGCCGAAGCCCTTGGATTCGTTAAACCACTTAACGGTTCCTGTTACCATGATAATTTACCTATTCATAAAGTTATTAATAAAAAGCGATACACGTCTTGCGAGGTTTTCAACAGGTATTATCTTGGTAAGAAATACTGACAAGAACCAGAGAAATGTAGCGTGGGTGTATTATATACCGAAGTACAACCGGAAATACTACACATTTTTACTATATTGGGCCAAATATCGTCATTGCAAGGCTCCCAGACCATAAAATCGCAAAAACGCCGGCTTCTTTCTGTTTCACAGCCCTGTTCGCACGCTGATATCGCCCCAGGCAGACACCATCCCGTTTAATCCCTCAATCGGGCTAATGGTTAACTCGACTGCCTCTGGCGAATAACGGAGTCCGCTGTGACATCCCGAAAAGGCATGCTAGGCTAATAGAACTTCGTACAATGAAGAAAGGAGTCTCGCATGGTCACACTTTCGGTTAATGGCGAAACCCACTCTCTCGATGTCGATCCCGACATGCCACTGCTCTGGGCACTGCGCGACATACTGGGCCTGACCGGCACCAAATACGGTTGCGGCATCGCCGTCTGCGGCGCCTGCACCGTGCACGTCGATGGCAACCCGGTACGCGCCTGCATCGCCCCGGTCGAGTCCGTGCAGGGCAAGGCGATCACCACCATCGAAAAAGTCAGTTCCCCGGTCGCCGAAGCCGTCCAGGATGCCTGGGAACAACATGATGTGGTGCAGTGCGGTTATTGCCAGTCCGGCCAGATCATGAGCGCCATCGCCCTGCTGGAAAACAACCCGCAACCCGATGATGCCGCGATTAACGAAGCCATGCGTGACAATCTGTGTCGTTGCCACACCTATGTGCGCATTCGCGAGGCGATCCACAGCGCGGCGCGAACCCTCGCTGACCAGGGAGGTGAAGCATGAGCCGCCAGCACTTTGATATCCGACGTCGCGAATTTCTGATCACCAGCCTGGGCGCCGGCGCCGGCCTCACACTCGGAGTGTACCTGGGCGGCTGCGATCAAAATGCGGAAAAACTGACCGGGATGGAACCGGAACCGGCCCAGGCCAGTGGCGAGATTCTGTTTGAGCCCAATGCCTTTGTCCGCATCACCGATGACAACAGGGTGATCGTCATTATCAAACATCTGGAGATGGGTCAGGGCACCTATACCGGACTGGCGGCCCTGGTCGCCGAAGAGCTGGATGCCGACTGGTCGCAAATCGTCAGCGAAGGCGCCCCGGCCGACGCCAGTCGCTATAACAACCTGTTCTGGGGACAGATCCAGGGCACCGGCGGCAGCACCGCCATGCCCAACTCGTTTAACCAGATGCGCAAGGCCGGCGCTACCGCCCGCCATATGCTGGTCGCCGCGGCCGCGGAACAGTGGCATGTGGACAGCGACGATATTCAGGTGGAAAAAGGCATGCTGAAACACCCCGGATCCGGGCAGCAGGCCAGCTTCGGCGAACTGGCCGATCTGGCCGCGCAACAGCCTGTCCCCGATGACGTCTTTCTCAAGGAACCGGACCAGTTCACCCTGATCGGCACAGTCGTACCACGCAAGGACAGCAAGGAGAAAGTCAACGGCACGGCCGTCTATACCCAGGATATCCAGTTGCCCGACATGCTGGTGGCGGTGGTGGCACATCCACCCCGCTTCGGCGCCAGAGTCAAACAGTTTGACGCCACCAAAACCCGCCAGGTCAAGGGCGTGCAGGAGATCATCGAGATTCCCAATGGCGTGGCCGTGGTGGCCGAACATACCTGGGCCGCAATCAAGGGACGGGATGCCCTGGTCGTCGAATGGGATGAAAGCAACGCCTTTGATCTGGGCAGCGAGGAAATCCTCGCCGATTACAAACAACGCGCCCGGCGCCCCGGTAACGTCGCGCATCAAAACGGTAACAGCGAAAAAGCACTGAACGAGGCGGCCGAACGGATCGATCTGGAATTTGAGTTTCCCTATCTGGCCCATGCCCCGATGGAACCGCTCAACTGTGTCGTACAGCGCACCGACGCGGGCGTGACGATCTGGAACGGTGTGCAATCCCAGACCGCCGATCAGCAGGCCGTGGCCAAACTGTTCGGCCTCCAGCCCGAACAAGTGACGATCCATATGCTCTACGCCGGCGGCTCGTTCGGCCGGCGCGGCAACCCCCACTCCGACTACGTGGTGGAAGCGGCCAGCATCGTCAAGGCGCTGGACACGCGCCGGCCGATAAAAATGGTCTGGACCCGCGAGGATGACACCCGGGCCGGATACTTTCGTCCGCTGTACTATCACACCCTCTCCGCCGCGCTCGATAACGACGGCAAGCCGGTCGCCTGGCAGCATCGGATCGTGGGCCAGTCGATCATGACCGGCACCGGGTTCGAATCTAGCATGGTCAAGGACGGCGTCGATGCCACCTCGGTGGAAGGCGCGGCCAACCTGCCCTATGCCATTCCCAACATCCGGGTGGATCTGCATTCCCCCGACTGGCCAGTGCCGGTGCAATGGTGGCGTTCGGTCGGCTCCACCCATACCGCCTTCGCCGTGGAAACCATGATCGATCAACTGGCCCGCCGTGCCGGTGCGGATCCGGTCGAATTCCGGCGCCGGTTGCTGGAGGATCAGCCCCGTCACCGGGCGGTCCTCGAACTGGCCGCGCAAAAAGCCGGCTGGGGCACGTCCCTGCCCAAAGGCCGGGCCCGCGGCATCGCCCTGCACAAATCCTTTAACAGCTACGTCGCCGAAGTGGCGGAAGTGAGCTTGCACAGCGACAACCGGTTCAGCGTCGACAAGGTGATTATCGCCATCGACTGCGGCATTGCCGTCACGCCGGACGTGATCCGGGCGCAGATGGAAGGTGGCATGGGCTTTGGTCTCTCGCCGACCCTGGTGAGCGAGATCACCCTGGATAACGGCGCGGTGGTACAGGGCAACTACCACGACTTTCAGATGCTCACTATCGATCAGATGCCCGAGGTCGAAGTGCACATTGTCGAATCGACCCAGCCGCCCACCGGCGTCGGCGAACCGGCCACGCCGGTCATCGCGCCGGCCGTGGCCAATGCCCTGAGCGCCCTGACCGGCCAGGCGTTTCAACGCCTGCCATTGACGTTGTCCGCCTGAGGGGGAAACCACCATGCAAGCCTGGGGAAGCGACCGTGAAGTGATCCGCACCGCCCACCAGTGGCTGCAACAGGGTCACTCGCTGGTGCTGGCCACTGTGTTGAAGACCTGGGGCTCCTCGCCCCGCCCGCCTGGCTCGCTGCTGGTGATGCGCCGGGACGGGGTACATGCCGGCTCGGTCTCCGGCGGTTGCGTGGAAGAGGACCTGCTGGCCCGCTTCTCCAGCAATGAACTGAGCGAACAGTTGCCCACCCGCCTGGATTACGGCGTCGACCGCCAGGAGGCGACCCGTTTCGGTCTGCCCTGCGGCGGGCGGCTGGAGCTGTTGCTGGAAGCCTTGAACGATCCGGAACAACTGCAACCGTTGCTGAACGCCATGGAACAGGGCGAACTGGTCAACCGCCAGGTGGATCTCACCAGCGGCGAAGTCACCCTGGCGCCGGCCACGGCCGACCAGGAGTTTGCGTATGACGAGAAATCGGTCAGCAAAGTCTTCGGGCCGCAATGGCAAATGCTGTTGATCGGGGCCGGTCACCTGTCCCGGTATGTCTCGCAACTGGCCCTGATGCTCGACTACCAGGTCATCGTTTGTGATCCGCGCGAGGAATACGCCGCCGGCTGGCAACTGCCCGGCACGCAGCTCACTGGCAGCATGCCGGACGAGGCCGTCGGCGAATACGCCGGTCATGCCCGCAGCATCGTGCTCGCCCTCACCCACGATCCCAAACTGGACGACATGGCGTTACTCGATGCGCTCACCTCCAGCGCCTTCTACATCGGCGCCATTGGCTCACAACGCAATTGCGATGCCCGGCGTCGACGCCTGGCGGAACTGGGACTGTCCCAGGCCCAGATCCGTCGTCTGCATGCGCCGGTCGGGCTGGATATCGGCAGCCATACCCCGCCGGAGATCGCCGTAGCCATCCTGGCGGAAATCACCGCTCTGCGTAATTCGGCCACTGCGGTGGTACGCAACCCCGACGCCGTCAACGTGGCATGAATACCACCGGTATTCTGCTGGCCGCCGGTCTGAGTCAACGCTTCGGCAGCAATAAATTACTCCATCCCCTGTCAGACCAAACCCCGATGGTAGTGCAATGCGCGCGCAATTTGACAACCGTGCTGGCCGAGAGCGTCGCCGTAGTCGGCCCCGGGGATCCCGCCACCGCCGAATTGTTAAAGCAGGAAGGCCTGCAGGTGGTGATCAATCCGCGCCCCGAAGACGGCCTGGGCAGCAGCCTGGCCTGCGCGATACGCGCCGTGCACGAGGCTTCGGGCTGGCTGATTATGCTGGGCGATATGCCCTGGATCGATAAACAAACGATCCGCGCGGTCGCCGGCGCATTGCGCCAGCCCCGCGATATCGTCGCCCCGCTATACGGCGATCGACGCGGCCACCCGGTTGGCTTTGGCAGCGCCTATGTCAGACAACTGATCGCCCTGGACGGCGACCAGGGTGCACGGTCGATCATCAATGCCAACCCGCAACACCTGACACTCATTTCCGTCAACGATCCCGGCGTATTACGGGATGTGGATTATCCGCAAGACATACCGAGTTCTTAGTGCTGAGTTCTGAAGAGAAAGTTGGCAGTAGGCAGTTCTCAGTTGGCAGCATAGTCTACTGCCGACTCTCCTCGTCATGCCGGCGAAAGCCGGCATCCAGTCTCGAATGGGAGCACGCCCTGGATTCCGGCTCAAGGCCGGAATAACATGTAATGCTCCTTACTGAGTACTAAGCACCAGGAACTAAGTACTAAGAACTCAGCACTCAGCACTCAGCACTCAGCACTCAGCACTCAGCACTTATTTATACGCCGGCCAGCGACAGCACCAGCTTGACGACCCCGATAATCACCGCAATAAAGATCACCACGCCGATAAGCCCGAGGGTAATGTATTGCCAGGGCTTGCCATGGGTAAAGTCCCGCTCATAATGCTTGCTTTTCTGCACCCCGAGGAATGCCGCCATCACACTCTTGGCCACATCCCACAAACCTGGTGTCTGTTTGTTATCGTTATCCACTACGCCACCTGCTTGATTGAACTATCGACATATCATCTCATAATTGGCGGGCGATGCGCTCACCCTCTTTGACGTCAACCTTCAGCAGCAATGCGCCGCCTGCCAGGAACAGGATAATCACTGAAAGAATCCCCAAACGCGAGCTGTCCGTCACGAAAGCCACACTGCCTATCAACACCGGGCCGATGACGGCGGCAAATTTACCCATCATGTTATAAAAGCCGAAAAACTGACCCGATTTATCGGGCGGGATAATCCGTGCATACAACGAACGGCTCAGCGATTGTACCCCGCCCTGTACGAGGCCAATGACAACCGCCATCATGTAGAACTCCTGGACATCTTGCATGAAGTAGGCCCAGACCGTAACCGCCAAATAGACACACAGAGCAATAAATATCCCGGCCTTGGCCCCGATCCGCTCGCCGAGTAGACCAAACAGCAGCGCCGCGGGAAACCCGACAAACTGGGTAATCAGTATCGCAACAATGAGATCATTACTGTCAAATCCGATCGACATCCCGTAATCGACCGCCATGCGCACCACCGTGTCGACGCCGTCTATATAGAGCCAGTAGGATAATAGAAACAACCAGACCATCTTGTATTGCCGGATATCCCGGTAGGTCTCATACAGATCGCGAAAACCGCCGGTAACAGCATGCTTCAGACTAACTCGTATACCGACCCGGTCTGCCGGGACATTGAAGACCAACGGCAGTGTAAACACTGCCCACCAGATTGCGACAGTGACAAAGGCAAAACGCACCGCCTCACTGCTGTCGGAAAATCCGAACCAGGCAGGGTACAGCGTCAGCAGAATATCGAAACTCAATAACAGCCCGCCACCCAAATAGCCAAGAGAATAGCCATACCCGGAGACCAGATCATAATGCTCGGGTCGTGCCGCCTTGACGATCAGGGCATCGTAAAATATCACGCTGCCCATAAACCCGATCACGCCCAACGCATACAACGTTGCCGCAGCCAGCCAGGCACCCTGCTCTACGCCGTAGAGCGCGGCGGTCATAATCATCCCCAGTGCCGCAAACGAGAGCAACATGCGTTTTCGGGCTTCCCCCGCATCTGCTATGGCACCCAGTATGGGTGCGAGTAACACGATCACAATGCCGGCAATCGAGTTGGCCATCCCGAGATGAAACGTACTGGTCGTAACCGGTTGACCGGCACTCAGATACTCTTTGAAGAAGACCGGAAAAATACTGGCCAGCATGACTGCGGCAAACGCCGAATTGGCCCAGTCATACAGCGCCCAGGAAAGCACTTTCTTTTCAGTGAGCAGTTTCCACATGCCGGTCTCTTTGTATGTTTTGTGTTTGTTGTTATTCCCGCAAGGCCCCAGCCCTGCCGGTATGGTCAGGCCTGTGACCGTTGACCGAATTCTTCTTTCAATTGCCGATAATCGATTTTGCCACTGCCCAGTTGCGGCAACTTCGACACCGAGATCAGCCTGTGCGGCACGCCGGCATCGGGGACACCTTGCTCAGCCGCGGCATCCAGCAACTCATCCCTTTGCGGCTGTGGCCGGGTGGTAATCAACACCAGTTGTTCATTACCCTCACCATCGCTCACATGGATGATCGCATGGGTTGCCTGTGGCCAGACGCGGCTGACAAACTCCTCCATCTGTGCCAGTGAGACTGTCTCGCCGTCGATCCGGGCAAATCGCTGCGACCGGCCCAGGATGGTCAAAAAGCCGCGCTCGTCCAGTCGGACAATATCGCCGGTATCATACCATCCCTGCCCGGCGGCGGTGGCCGGCGGCTGAATGGGATTGGGCTGATCGGGTTGCAGATAGCCGAGCATCACATTGGGCCCTTTCACCCACAGACGTTCGCCGGCTTCCAGAGCCGGCTCCGCCACCAGCCGGTAGTCCATACCCGGCAGCAACCGACCTACCGTACCGGGGCGATTTTCCATCGCGGTATTGATAGCGATTATCGAACTGGTCTCGGTGGTGCCGTACCCTTCGAAAATACGCACCCCGAAGCGCTCACTCCACATCCGGCGGGTCGACGCCTGCAGTTTCTCGGCCCCGGCAAACACATAACGGACGCTGTAAAAATCATAAGGATGGGCATAACGGGCATAGCCGGCCAGAAACGTGTCGGTACCAAATAATATGGTAGCGTTGATGTCATAGGCGATCTCGGGGACGATGCGATAGTGCAGCGGGTTGGGGTAGAAAAAGACCCGCACCCCGGATATGACCGGCAACACTGTCCCGCAGGTCAGGCCGAAGGCATGAAACATGGGCATGGTATTGAGGACCACATCGCGCGAGCTGAAATCGGTGCGGCTAACCAATTGCGAACAGTTGGCCAGCAGGTTGGCGTGGGACAGTACCACGCCTTTGGGTCTGGCTTCGGAGCCGGGCGTAAACAGCAGCACCGCCGGATCATCCGGCCCGGCCTCGCCGGCACGCCCGCGATACCCCAGCCGCGGAAACCAGGCCGCAAACATGCCGCGCAGTTTATGCTGCCAGTGCAGGCCTTTGACCACCTCTTCGAGATAAATCACATTCACCTGGCGACCCAGCTCGCCGAGCAGCTCATGCAGGCGGACATAATCGGCAAACCGGCGCGAGGTATAGATGGTGTTGATGCGCCCGATGCGACAGGCCTCGAGCAGGTTTTTTACCCCGTCGGAATAGTTGAGCAGTGCCGGTACCCGGTGATAGATCTGCAACGCGAGCAGCGTAATCAATGTCGCGGTGGTATTGGGCAGCAAAATACCGACGTTCTCCGTGCGCCGGGTTCGCTCAGCCAGCGCGTCGGCCAGGATAAAACTGCGCCGGATCAGCTGGCGGTAGTTAATCGGTACCCGCTCGAAGTCCTCGGCGATCTTGTGCGAGCCGCCGTGAATTCGCTGCGCATCGAGCAAAGCCTCGAAGAGCGTGCAACGATAATGGCTGGTGGCGAACATCATCTCGGTCATGATGTCGGTCAACTGTTCGCCGGCATAGATTCGTCGCGCGCGACCCCGCACCTCGGCCGGTGCCTTGATCTTGCGCGGCGGTAAAATCGTCAGGGTAATGCGCGGGAACCAGCGTACCCGAATGCGCCTGCGCAGACGGGAGAACGGTGAATACTGGGCCCCATCGATGCGCACCGGCAAGACATCGGCATCGACCTTGTCCGCCACCAGTCCCGGGCCGTGATAGATCTTCATCAACGCACCCGTTACGGTGATCCGTCCTTCGGGGAACAGCACCACGCTGTGGTCGTCCTGCATATAGCGGATCAGCGATTTGAGGGAGAACGGACTGGTCGGGTCCATGACAAACAGGGTCACCAGCGGCCTGAACGGACGCATGAACCATTGATCAACAATCCGGGTATGGATGGCGAAGCTGAAATCGCGTGGCAGAAAGACCGTCAGCAAAAGCCCGTCGAGAAAGGAAGTATGGTTGGCAATCAATAACGTGCGCGGACCGGCCTGCTGCAGGTTCTCCAGCCCCTGCACCTCGACCCGATAGAACAACCTGAGCAGGGCGCGGAAAACGGTCTTGATTAACATTCGCATGCGCTATTGATACCGGGTCACTGCCCGGTTTGTAAAGGGTTTTACATACAGGCGGGGTCACAGGCTGTTGAAAACGTTGGCGAAGCAGCCGATGCGAGGCAAAAATGACCGAAAAAGGAGCGTTTACGGGTAATAAATGCGAATTTTGAGGCCATTTTTAACACAGCAACGGCAACGCAGGGTGTTTTCGACAGTCTGTTAGTGTTCGCGGGTAGCGTGAAACTCAATATCGGGCCAGCGCTCGATGGTCAGGTCCAGATTGACGCGGGTCGGCGCCAGATAAGTGAGACTGCCCGAGGCATCCAGGGCCAGATTATCCGCGGCTTTTTTACGAAACTCGTTGAGCATCTTCTCATCGGCGCAGGTGACCCAGCGGGCGGTATTCACATTCACCGCCTCGAAGGTACATTCCACGTTGTACTCTTCTTTCAGGCGAAAGGCGACCACATCAAACTGCAGCACACCCACCGCCCCGACAATGATGTCGTTGTTATTGAGCGGACGAAAGACCTGCGAGGCACCCTCCTCACTGAGCTGGTCCAGCCCCTTTTGCAACGCCTTGTTCTTCATCGGATCGCGCAGGCGCACCCGGCGAAACAGCTCCGGGGCAAAGTTGGGAATGCCGGTGAACTTGAGCTCCTCGCCCTGGGTGAAGGTGTCGCCGATCTGAATCGTGCCGTGGTTATGCAACCCGATAATGTCACCGGGATAGGCAGTTTCCACATGCTCGCGTTCGCTGGCCATAAAAGTGATGGCATTGGCCAGTTTCACATCCTTGCCGATGCGTACCTGGCGGGCCTTCATACCTTTTTCATAGGTGCCGGAACAAACACGCAGGAAGGCGACCCGATCGCGGTGCTGGGGATCCATGTTCGCCTGGATCTTGAAGACGAAACCGGTGAACTTCTCTTCCTCGGGCTCGACGACCCGCTGCCGGGTTTCGTGCGGCTGGGGTGGCGGCGCGATTTCGACAAAATAGTCCAGCAACTCCTCGATCCCGAAATTGTTGATGGCCGAGCCAAAAAAGACCGGGCTCTGCTTGCCGGCCAGAAACGCATCGAGATCAAATTCATGACTGGCACCACGCACCAATTCGATCTCCTCGCGCAGTTCATCGGCCGCGCTGCCAAGCAGTTCATCCAGCCGGGGATTATCCAGTCCCTGAATGACTTCACCGGTCTGGATTTTCCCGCCATGGGTGGCGCTGAAAAGATGAATACTCTGGTTATAAAGGTGATAGACCCCTTTGAATCCCTTGCCCATGCCGATCGGCCAGGTAACCGGGGCACACTGGATTTTCAGTACATCCTCTACCTCGTCCATCAGTTCGATCGGCTCGCGGCCTTCACGATCCAGCTTGTTAATAAAGGTCAGAATCGGCGTATCGCGCAGGCGGCACACTTCCATCAGTTTGATGGTCCGCTCCTCGACCCCCTTGGCACTGTCGATCACCATCAATGCCGAATCCACCGCGGTCAGTACGCGGTAGGTATCTTCGGAAAAGTCCTCATGGCCCGGCGTATCCAGCAGATTGACGATGCGCTCCTGGTAAGGGAACTGCATGACCGCGGAAGTCACCGAGATACCGCGCTGCTTCTCCAGCGCCATCCAGTCGGAGGTCGCATGGCGATCCGACTTGCGCCCCTTGACTGTCCCCGCCTGCTGGATAGCGCGGCCGAACAGCAGCAACTTTTCGGTCACGGTGGTTTTCCCGGCGTCGGGATGGGAGATGATGGCAAAGGTGCGCCGGCGATGGGTTTCGTCGAGATAACGGCTCATGAAGGGTCCAGCTGTCAAAAGAGCGACATTGTACAAAAAAGCCGCGCCGCTGTGCAGGGCGACAGGTGTCTCCCGCCCCGGCGGCAGACGGCCGCGGCGGGATTATTGCCCGGTCCGCTTCTTTTCGCCCGGGTTCGATTTGGACAGTTCGGCAGTGAGCACCCGGCGCATGGCATCTTCCATGGACATTTTGATCGGTTCGATCTGCGAGCGGGGGAGATACAGGGTATAACCCCCGATCTGGTAACTCAGCGGCAGATAAACGGCGACAATATCATCGTCCTGCCCAGCGGTCAGGCCGGGAATATCCTCAATCCGCTCACGGGTCAAAAACCCGATCAGCTTCGCCCCGCCGAAGCTCACCAGCACCACCTGCTTGAGCCCACCGCGGCTCTTGCCGGCGGCAAAATAATTCATGAAATCGTGCAAGGAACCGTAAATCGATTTGACCAGCGGAATCCGCTCCAGCAGCTTTTCCACCAGCCAGATCAACTGGCGGATGATCCAGGCATTGACCGCCAGCCCCAGGAAAAACAGCAACACCACCCCGGCCGCCAGCCCCATGCCGGGAATATAATGCTCTTCGGACACGATCGAAGTGATGACCGGGTGCAGCCCCTTTTCAATGTTCAGGCCGAGCCAGTAAATCAGATAAACGGTCAGGGCGACCGGGAGGACGGTGGCAAGTCCCTTGAAAACGTTCTTCCATAGATATGACATAGTGTTCTCCTGCTGGCCAGCTACCGACAGCGGACAAAATTCAGGCAACAACTGTCCCGACTCTCCCGCTCGGGATCAACCCGCAATACGCACCGTAACACGCTTTTGCACTGAACCGATGCCAAACCGATCCGCTGTATTTACCCGGAGGCCCGGGGAACCTGGCCAGCGGCCTGCTCCTGCCGCCGGATTCCCAGCCACTCGGTCCAGGCGGCAAACAGGCCGGGATCCAGCGCCGCCACCGCCGAGCGCGGTTGCAACGTGTTGTTAAACACGGCCTCCCCCTCCAGGCTGCAGGAGCGTCCTCCGGCCTCGGCCAGGATCAGGTGCCCGGCGGCATAATCCCACAGGTTCTGTTTGCCATGCAGATAAACATGGCTGCGGCCGATGGCAATCCAGCACCAGTCCAGCGCCACCGAACCGAAGCTGCGCTGCGAAGAATAAGGAATCTCGGTGACCAGCCGGGTTGCCAGCGCCGGCGCCAGCCGTTTGAAGTCGATGAGACCGGTACTCTGTTTGAGACTCAAGCCGGTATCGATGGGTCCGAGCCGATCGCCATTGAGCCAGGCCCCCTGGCCCCGTTGCGCGCTGAAGCATTCGTCACGCACCGGATCGTAAACCAGGCCGAGTTTCAACTCGCCCGTCTCGATCAGGGCCAGCGAGACCGAGAAACAGGGAATGCCCGAGGCATAGTTGCTGGTGCCATCGAGGGGGTCCAGCACCCACAGGGGCTTGCCGCTTTGCAACAAGGCCTGTTGTTCCGCGGCCGGCATCTCCTCGCCCAGGAACAAAATATCGGGCTCGTGGTGGTGCAATTCGCGGGCGATCCGTTCCTGCATGGCCAGATCGGCTTCGGTCAGAAAACTGCCGTCGGCCTTGATGCCCCGTTTGACGCGGGTAAAGCGTGGCATCAGTTCCTCTTGCGCGGCACGACGGACCAGCGAGATCAACGTATCTGAGTTCATAACAACCAGTGCAACAGATAAGGGAAAAATCAGTCGCCGAGCGGCAGCGCCATCACCAGCGCATCTTCACGGCCGAATTCGTCGGGATAATAGTCGGGTCGAATGCCGATCTCCTGAAAGCCGGTTTTCTCGTACAGCCGAATTGCAGGCTGATTGGAGGGGCGAACTTCCAGATACACCGAACCGGCACAACATTCCCGGGCCAGTTGCAATATATCGCCCAGCAGCAATTCCCCGTAACCGCGGCGACGGGAATCGGGATTGACGCACAACGTCAGGATATGGGCTTCACCGGCGGCGATGGAGAGGATCGCGTAGGCCTGCAGCCGGCCGTCGATTTGCAAAACCCGGCAGGGATAGCCGACAGACAGACAATCGCGAAAAATTCCGCGAGTCCAGGGAAAGCTATAGATCGCCTCCTCGATCGCCATAACCTCATCCAGATCCGCCAGGGTCATGGCACGGATACCGTCATCTGCCTGTTTGAAAACCGCGCTCATATCCAACAAGTATACCGGTTATTCGCCGCTTGTCAGGGAACGGGCAAACAGCAAATCTTCCCAGGCCTTGCGCTTGTCCGCCGGGGTGCGTAACAGATAGGCCGGGTGATAGGTCGCGATCAGCGGCGTGCCGGTCGATTCCAGTCGGTGCACACTGCCGCGCAGCCGGCTCAGCGGCGTGCTGCATTCCAGCAAACGTTGGGCGGCCACCCGCCCCAGGGCAATGATCAGATCCGGCTGGATCAACTCGATCTGGCGTTGGAGATAGGGGAAACAGGCGGCCGCCTCGTCGGGGCGGGGATCGCGGTTGTTGGGCGGTCGGCACTTGAGAATATTGGCGATATAGACCCGCTCGCGGGACAGGCCGACCGACTGCAGCATGGCATTGAGCAGCTTGCCGGCACGCCCCACGAACGGCTCGCCCTGGCGATCCTCGTCGGCCCCGGGGGCCTCGCCGATCAGCAACCAGCGCGCTTGGCTGTCGCCCACCCCGAAAACCGTCTGGGTCCGGGTCCGATAAAGCTCGTCGCAGGACTGACAGGCCGCCACCCGCTGGCGCAGAGCGTCCCAGTCCAGCTCGCTGACCTCCGGCAACCCCTCGCCCGGTGCCTGCACCGGTATCGCCGGCTCCGGCGCCTCGGCCACCACCGACTCGGCTTGTGATTCGGCCTCCGGCAGCACCCGATCGCGCCGTACCCAGACATCGATACCCATCGCATCCAGATAACGGCGTTGTTGTTCGGAAACCGGAGACATGGTCAGAGTTTACCACCTCTGAATGAAAAGGGCCGAGGAACGAGGGACGAGTTACGAGGAAAAGAGCTTAAAAACTAACCACCAAGACACAAAGACACCAAGGAGTCCATTGTATTTTTCTGATGACCTGGGTCAGTTCGTTGCTTCAGAAAGAAAAGGGACGAATAACAAGGCAAACAGCACAAAAAATCACCACCAAGTGGCCAAGTTATTAAGAAAACCGTTGTGCTTTCTTGGTGTCTTGGCGTCTTGGTGGTTAATGCGTTTTGCCCGGCCCTGACGGGCCGCCGACTAGACGTCGGCGGCCTGCGGATGCTCCCGCTCGACCGGGGAGACGATCTTGTTCAGGGCGTTGATATAGGCCTTGGCCGAAGCGATGACGATGTCTGTGTCGGCGCCCTGGCCGTTGACGATGCGTCCGCCCTTTTCCATACGCACGGTGACCTCGCCCTGGGCGTCGGTGCCGCTGGTGATGTTGTTCACCGAGTAGAGCAGCAACTCGCTGCCGCTGTGGATCACCTGCTCGATGGCCCGAAACGCCGCGTCCACCGGTCCGCCGCCGTCGGCCTCGGCCTTGTGTTCCTGGCCATCGACATTCAGCGTCACGTTGGCATGCGGGGTCTCGCCGGTTTCGGAGCAGACCCGCATGGCCACCAGGTGGATGTGTTCGTTCTCGGCCGAAATACCGGTTTCGGTGACCAGTGCCTGCAGATCCTCATCGAAGATCTCGTGTTTCTTGTCGGCCAGGTCCTTGAAGCGGGCGAAGGCTTCGTTCAACTCATCCTCGGCTGCAAACTCCACCCCCAGCTCCTTGAGCCGCGAGCGAAACGCGTTGCGCCCCGAGTGCTTGCCCAGCACCATGCGGTTGGCCGACCAGCCGACATCCTCGGCGCTCATGATCTCGTAGGTCTCGCGACTCTTGAGCACACCGTCCTGATGGATGCCCGATTCATGCGCAAAGGCGTTGGCACCGACGATGGCCTTGTTGGGCTGCACCGCGAAGCCGGTGATACCGGCGACCAGCTTGGACGTGGGCACGATCTCGCGGGTATCGAGATGATCGACACTGCAGGGGAAGATATCCTTGCGGGTCTTGACGGTCATGACGATCTCTTCCAGCGAGGCGTTACCGGCCCGTTCGCCCAGCCCGTTGATGGTGCACTCGACCTGGCGGGCGCCGTTCAACACCGCGGAGAGCGAGTTGGCCACGGCCAGGCCCAGATCGTTATGGCAGTGCACGGAGAAGACCGCCTTGTCCGAGTTGGGCACCCGTTCGATCAGGTTACGAATCGTCTCGCCGAACTGCTGCGGCACGTTATAACCGACGGTATCGGGAATATTGATGGTGGTAGCACCGGCGTCGATCACCTGCTCGACAATACGGCACAAAAAGTCCAGCTCGGAACGCCCGGCGTCCTCGGCGGAGAACTCCACGTTATCGGTGTACTGGCGTGCGCGCTTGACCGCGCGTACCGCCTGCTCGACCACCTGGTCCGGTTCCATGCGCAACTTCATCTTCATGTGAATGGGAGAAGTGGCGATGAAGGTATGGATGCGGGCACTGTTGGCCTCTTTTAAGGCTTCGCCGGCGCGGTCGATATCCTTGTCCAGCGCGCGCGACAAACCGCACACGGTGCTGTCCTTGATACTGCGCGCCACCGCGCGCACCGCATCGAAGTCGCCAGTACTGGCCACCGGGAAACCCGCCTCGATCACATCCACCCGCATGCGTTCCAGGGCACGGGCAATCCGGATCTTCTCCTCCTTGGTCATGGAGGCGCCGGGACTCTGCTCGCCGTCGCGCAAGGTGGTATCGAATATGATTAATCTGTCGTCGCTCATTGTCTCTCTCCTGATAACCCATTATGGCATGGGTTGGCAGTTAACCTGAAAATTCTGTGCTTGTTGGGCTGTGAGGTTGTGGCGCCCAGCCCGGCGCGTCGTCTGCGTTATTTGCCCCTCAGGGCAGCAGTCGCAGGTTCAGGAGAGCATCCAGGGAGGTCAACCGGACGAACAGGGGCAGGCCCTGCATCGGGGAAGCAGTGACAGAGATGTCGCTGTGGTTCGAACTCGTCATTGTCCGGGCATTTCGCTCAATCATTTAGACTAAATATAACGTCTGTTGTGCCATTTTCCAAGCCCTGTTACGACTCCTCGTGGCGATGGGCCTGATCCCGCTCGGCGCGACGCCGGCGCAACTGAACCAGGGTCAGTACCGGCCCCGACAGGGCATAGACCGCAAACACGCTGAACAGCACCACCGGCGGGTTGGCCGACACCAGTACCAGTACCAGCACAATCACCAGAATGGCCACAAACGGCACCCGGTTACGCAGATTAAAGGTCTTGAAGCTGTAATAACGGACATTGCTGACCATCAGCAGCCCCACCAGCACCGTGACTGCCCAGACCAGATAATCGAACTGGGCGGGAAACACCTCGTAGTGCTCGCCCAGCCAGACCCCGCCGGCGATAATCGCCGCCGCCGAGGGACTCGCCAGTCCCTGAAAATAACGCTTGTCGGCGTGCTCGACCTGGGTGTTGAAACGGGCCAGGCGCAATGCCGCCGTCGCGGTATAGATAAAGGCCGCCAGCCAGCCGAGCTTGCCCAGATCGGACAGGGCCCATTCGTAAATCACCAGCGCCGGCGCCAGCCCGAAGGACACCATATCCGACAGGCTGTCATACTCGGCACCGAAATCGCTCTGGGTGTTGGTCAGTCGCGCCACCCGGCCATCGAGCCCGTCCAGCAGCATGGCCACGAAAATGGCAATCGCGGCCGGCTCGAAACGGCCGTGCATGGCCGCCACGATCGCGTAAAACCCGGCGAACAGGGCCGCCGTGGTAAACAGGTTGGGCAGCAGATAGATGCCGCGACGATGCTGGTCGGTCTGGGATTTTCTGCTCATCAAATCAAACGGTTGTTAATCAAGAGGCACTGATCATAACGTAATCACCCTCCCCTGCAGAGCCCCGGCAACAGAATTTCACCGGCCCAAATGCAAAAGGCCGGTTTTTCAACCGGCCTTTTGCCAACTCCGGGTGAGCCCGCTCAGTTTTTGCTCTTGTCGACCAGGGCGTTGGCCTTGATCCAGGGCATCATCTCGCGCAGCTTCTCACCGACCTGCTCGATCGGATGCTCGGCATTGAGTCGACGCATGGCAGTCATCTCCGGATAGTTGCTCATGCCTTCAAGGATAAACTTCTTGGCATACTCGCCGGTCTGGATGTTGTGCAGGGCTTCTTTCATCGCCCAGCGGCTTTCCTCGTTGATCACCTTGGCACCGGTCACGTACTCGCCATATTCCGCGTTGTTGGAGATGGAGTAGTTCATGTTGGCGATGCCGCCCTCGTACATCAGATCCACGATCAGCTTCAGTTCGTGGAGACATTCGAAGTAGGCCATTTCCGGTGCATAGCCGGCTTCCACAAGGGTTTCGAAACCGGCCTTGACCAGTTCGACGGCGCCACCACACAAAACGGCCTGTTCACCGAACAGGTCGGTTTCGGTCTCGTCCTTGAAGGTGGTTTCGATGATCCCGGTACGGCCACCGCCGATGGCCGAGGCATAGGACAGGGCGGTCTCCTTGGCCTTGCCGGAGGCGTCCTGAAAGATCGCGATCAGATCGGGAATCCCGCCACCGCGCACGAATTCACTGCGTACGGTGTGGCCCGGTGCTTTGGGGGCAATCATAATCACATCCAGATCGTCGCGCGGCACCACCTGGTTATAATGGATGCTGAAACCGTGGGCGAAAGCCAGGGTCGCGCCCTTTTTCAGATTCGGTTCGATGTCGTTGGCGTAAATCCGGGCCTGATACTCATCCGGGGTCAGTACCATGATCACGTCGGCACCGGCCACGGCTTCGGGCACATTCTTGACGCTCAAACCGGCTTCCTGCGCTTTTTTGGCGGAAGCCGAACCTTCACGCAGGCCAACGGTAACATCAACACCGGAGTCTTTCAGGTTGTTGGCATGGGCATGGCCCTGGGAACCGTAACCGATGATGGCTACCTTCTTGCCCTTGATGATAGAGAGATCGCAATCTTTGTCGTAATAGATATTCATACGTAATACCTGCCAATCCAGTTTTTAATTAATTGAAGATTAAACACGAAGTGCCCGGCTGCCACGCGAAATACCGGTGGCACCGGAACGAACCGTTTCGAGAATCAGGTTTGCATCGATGGCACTTAAAAAGGCATCCAGCTTGGTACCGTTGCCGGTCAGCTCGATGATGTAGGTTTCATCAGTCACATCCAGAATCCGGCCCCGGAAAATATCCGCCATGCGCTTGAGCTCGGCCCGTTCCTGATCCGAAGGGGTGGAAAGCTTGACCATCATCAGTTCGCGCTCGATGTGAGTGCCATCGGAAATATCCGCCAAGCGCACCACATCGACCAGCTTGTTCAGCTGCTTGAAGATCTGTTCGATGATCTCGTCCGACCCACTGGTGACGATGGTCATGCGCGACAGGGACGGATCCTCGGTCGGTGCCACGGTCAGTGATTCGATGTTGTAACCGCGCGCCGAGAAAAGTCCCGCCACCCGGGACAGGGCGCCGGCTTCGTTTTCCATTAACAGAGAAATAATGTGTCGCA
>JAXHTI010000045.1:0-18484 GCA_034190045.1 Pseudomonadota bacterium | reverse complement strand
CTGTTGGCGGCAAAACCCGATTTGGGCATGGCTCCGGCCAGTGAGGCATCACCGATCACATGGATATCCGGGTGCAGGGTGGATTCGAAGGTCCGCTGATCTACAGGGCACCAGCCGGTGTTGTCGACCAGTCCGGCATCATGGGCAATCTTGCCGGCCTTCTGGGGTGGAATGAAATTCACCACATTGGCGGAAAACGATTCGCCCAGTTCGTTATAGACGCCCTTGCCGGCGACATCGACCCGACTGACGCGGCCGCCGGCATCACCACTTACCCATTCGATCATGTCTCCATAAAGTTGTTCCCAGCCCTGCATGAATAACGGTTGCTTGGAAAATTTGGTTTTGGCATCCAGGATCAGCACCTTGGATTTAGGTTTGTTCTGTTTCAGATAGTTGGCGATCATACTCGCCCGTTCATACGGTCCCGGAGGACAACGAAACGGATTGGCCGGCGGTGCAATGATGACTGTGCCACCGTCGGGCATGGCGGTCAGTTGTTTACGCAAAACGGTCGTTTGCGGACCCCCGTTCCAGGCATGCGGCAGGTTCTCGACATCGGCCTCACTCATACCCTCTACATCTTCCCAGCGAAAGTCGATACCGGGAGACACTACCAGCCGGTCGTATTCCAGCGTCGAGCCGTTATTCAGGGTCACTTTTTTACCTGCAGGATCGATTTCGCGTGCCATGGCATGGACAACCTTGATGCCACGTTGCTCATGCGCCTGATAGCTGTGGCTTATACTGTCTATTTCACGCATGCCACCGAGAACGAGATTACTGAAAGGGCAGGTGACAAATTTCTGTTTGGGTTCGACCAGGGTGATATCCAGGTTGGGATCGAAGCGTTGCAGGTACTTGGCGCAGGTGGCGCCACCGAAACCACCGCCGATGATGACGACCCGGCCGGAGGAAGTGGCCTGCCTGGAACAGGCGGTCAGGCCGAACGAGGATGCCAGCACACTGGCACCACCGAGAAACTGGATAAACTGTCTGCGATTAACACGATTCATAACGGCAACTCCTTAAATTATTTCAATCCGGCAAAATATTCGGCAATTTGTGCGATTTCCTCGTCAGTGTAGCCGGTGGCATGGCGGCCCATTACCGTCGAGTCTCGCTCGCCGGAGCGGAAACCTTTTAATGCGCGCTCGATGAAATCCGCGGATTTGCCGTGCAGCGTGGGTATGGCGCCGGGGCTGTTGCCGTCAGTGCCATGACAGGCGGCACAGGAGTTGCTCAACATGGCGCCCTGAGTGATCTCGGCGCCGACGGCGGAAGTGGATATGAAAAATGAAGCGACCCCTAATAATAGAGTCGCGGGCAAGGGCAAGCGGGGCATGTGTTACCTCCTTATAAGAAACAGTCAACATGACAGGGCAAGAAATCAAAGGCATAGCATGTTTACAATCTAGACCATAAACCCGATGATGAAAAGGATATTACGGTAAGTTAAGAAGGAAACGATAAGGGTGACTAGCGCTTTAGCATAAGGTAATGTTATTAAACGCTGTATTGTCATACCAAAAGGAGCCTCGAATGAAAAAGATGATTCTCTTGCTATTGACTGCCGGCCTGATGGTTACCGGTACCGTGCAGGGTGCGCAGGTTCCCGATATCAAACTGGAACAGACTGTGGTGAAGATGCCTCTGCAGGAAGGGATAAGCATGAATGATGCGGTCGACTCGATGAAACTGCGGGCCAATATGCACAACATGAACCTGGTCGCTGAATTGCCGCTATCCAAACAGGTTGAAGCGATGGGCAAAGAGGCCCGGCGGATGGAAATTTTCCAGTTCTGCGATCCGCTGACCGCGCAACGCATGGTGGAGGCGAATATCAATTTCGCTGCCTATCTGCCATGCCGGATTGCCCTGGTCGAAGATGAAAATGGCCAGGGCTGGCTGGTGATGATGAACCTCGACATGATGCTCAATGGCGCCACCCTGACCGATGAGCTTAAAGCCGAGGCCACCCGCGTGCGTGACGCTTTGATGGATATTATGCAGGCCGGTGCCGAGGGCGCTTTGTAGTACAACTATACGGTTACAGATTGTAATGAGTTTTGCACAACGGGGTTTGTGGCACCGGGATCGCCGTGGCCATGGCAAGTGGTGGTTCATCCTGCTGCTGGTCGTTGTACTGGCGGCACCGCTGATATGGCTGGGCTGGCCGGTACGCGGGGAACCCAGCGAGCGGTTTATGGATCGCCGCGGCGAGATCGAACAGGTACAGGTCACCCGCCAGTGGCAAGCGGACGGCTCACGCTATCAGCACCTGACATTGACATCCAGCAGCGGCCTGCAGGTCGCGATGACGGTGCGGCGCCCACAGACGGATAATGGCGCGCGTCCCCTGATGTTATTGCTGGGGGGCGCCGGGACCGGTCGCCAGGCGGCGGAGCTGGTTCAGGATACCGGTAACATGGTCGTCGCGGCCATCTCCTATCCCTACCAGGGACCGGAGGATCTTACCGGCTGGGAAATTTTGTGGCATTTCGACGAGATTCAGCGGGCCATACTGGACACCACGCCGGCCCTGTTGCTGGCACTCGATTACCTGGCCCGGCAGGCCTATGTGGATCCTGCCCGGATGGAGCTGGTGGGTGTCAGTCTCGGCGCCTTCTTTGCGGGAACGGCGGGGGCACTGGAAGAGCGCTTTCGTCGAGTCTGGCTGGTGCAGGGGGCGGGCGATCCGCGCGCGGTGTATGAATACCGCCTGCGCGAGCAGATCGACTTTGAGCCGGCCCGCGTGCTGGTGGCCCGGCTGCTTGGCATGCTGACCGCCAGTGATGATCTGAAGCCGGAGCGCTGGGTGGGTAAAATATCTCCCCGGCCGGTGGTGGTGATCAGTTCCCGTGGTGACAGTGCCTATCCCCTGGCCAGTGTGGTGGCCCTGCATGCTGCGCTGCGCGAACCGTATGAACTCGAATGGTTGGCGGGGGAACATGTCACACCGGGCCGGCCCCGGATATTGAAACAACTGAATGAACGGGTGGTCCAACGAATTGCCGCCGAAGAAACACGGGGTGATATACCCTCACCCTGAAAAGGCGGATGAGGTAAACAGCTGTGCATGATTTGATCAGGGTTGATATACCCGCGTAGATTCAAGGAGCTATTATGTTATTTCGCCAGGTCATTGAACCGGATTCTTCCACCTACACCTATTTGTTGCATTGTCCCGATAGCGGTAAAACCGCGCTCATCGATCCGGTACTGGATACGGTGGAACGGGATCTGAAAATGCTCAACGAACTGGGGCTGGAGCTGGACTTTACGCTCGACACACATGTCCATGCCGATCACCTGACCGGTGCCAAACGCCTCAAGGAGCTGACCGGTAGCCAGATTGTGGGACCGGCCATCGACCAGTTGCCGTGTACCGATATCGGTGTCCGGGAGGGCGAGCCGTTTCGGCTGGGTAATATTGAAATTCATCCCCTGTATACGCCGGGGCATACCGATCACCATCATGCCTATCTGATTGATAACGGTACGCAGAAGATGCTGTTCAGCGGCGATGCCCTGTTGATCGAAGCCTGTGGGCGCACTGATTTTCAGTCCGGCGATGCAGCAACACTGTACCGCAGTATTCACGATAAATTCTTTACCCTGCCGGATGAGACGCTGGTTTATCCCTGCCACGATTATGAGGGACGTTTTGTCACCACTATTGCACAGGAAAAAAATCGCAATCCCCGTCTGGGTAACAACAAGACTCTGGAAGAGTTTGTCGAGATTATGGACAACATGGATCTCCCCTATCCACGCAAGATCGACTTTGCTGTTCCCGGTAACGAGATGTGCGGCGCCTGTCCGGAAAATGTGCCGGATAAATACCGGGCACCCTGTGATCGACACGATCAGGGCTGAGCCGAGCCCCTTCTGGCGAGGCATTCGTCCCGCCTGCCCGTATTAAAGGGCTGCCCGACGTAGCTGGCGATTAAATTATTCCCGCTATATCGCACAACTTTGCCGGAGTTGATCTGGATCAACACCGCCCGACTTTTCCTGAAGCAATCCTGGTGACGGATCGATACAGGACGTATCGTGGCGCAGTAAGATTATGTCGTTGTTAACAAGAAGTTTTAACGAGGGAAAACGATGTATCGGAAACTGACGAAGGGATTTGGCCTGTTAATCGTACTGGGAATGCTGGCATCACCGTCGATCGCGATGGAGGATGAGGTCAAGGGGCTGATGCTGATCATCGAGCAGCGACTGGACGACCCGGGGGCCAGGCAACAGGCGATGCAGGCCGGGCGCAATCGGGCGCTGTTATGCAGTTATTGCCACGGCAATGATGGTAACAGTGTTAAACCGGATGTACCGAACCTGGCCGGTCAGAACCCGGTCTATCTGCTGGACCAGATCGGCAAGTTTGCCCGGGGAGAGCGCAAAAACTTTGTCATGAACTCGCTGGCAAAAAATTTCACACTGGATGACAAGGTGAATCTGGCAATTTACTACGCCGACCAGACGGTGCAACCGCGGCCCCAGGATGATGGCCTGGCCGCACGCGGACAGCGTATTTATGCCCAGCGTTGTATCAACTGTCATGGTGAACGGGGCCACGGCAGTGCCGAGTATGCCCGGCTGGCGGGCCAGCGGCCGGAATATCTGCGGCTGACGCTCGAACGCTTTCGCGCCAATGATCGGGGTGAGCAGCGAGACGGTGCACAAGTCCGTCGCAGTCCGATCATGGAGTCCATTGCCGGTCAGCTAAGCGACGAGGATATCAAAGTGCTGGCCGCCTACCTGGCCGGTCTCGAATAGGTGCCGATCAGGGCAGCTTGAAACCGCCCCCGGGCATGCCGCCGGGGCCGCCCATCCCCCCCGGGCCACCGCCCATACCGCTGCCACCGGCTTCGGGGACAACGATCTGGGAAGCCGCCTCGCGGCGCAGTTCCTTGAGCTCTTCCAGGGTGCGTTCCACCGCCTGTTTGGCCGCCTCACCATAGCCGTCGAAGGCCTGCTGCAGGGAGTCGGCCTCGATTTCGAAGTTCAGCGGCAGGGCACCCATCGGCGTCATCATCTGTGACTGGCCGAGATAGCGTACCGAGCGGGAACTGTCCTCACTGCCCTCGGTGGTCACCGGCGTCAGGCGCCGCAGGGTGCCAACCTGCTGATCGGTGAAAACCTCTTCACGATACAGGTCCGCGGTGTTCATGCGCAGATTCTCGATGTCGATCTCTTGTTCGCTCATTGTCTCGCCCTGCTATTTAATTCCGGATAATTAAGTGTTGGATAACTGGATGGATGCGTCAGGCTTCGATACCAAGTTTAACAAAGGATCGCAGCCCGATGACAGCAGGCTCAGGCGCGGCTGGCACGCAGGCCGAGATTGAGCAGTTTCTGGATGAGCTGCTCGTAACTGTAGCCGGCTTTTTGCGCCGCATAGGCCACATCGTCGTCGCGACTGATGGCGGCGTTGGCGTTGGCTTCCAGCACATAGATTGTCCCGTCGCTGGCCACACGTAAATCCAGCCGGGCATAGCCCGACATCTCCAGTACGCGATAGACTCGCCTGGCGATCCGCTCAATCTTCTCCTCCATGCCCTGGGGGAGATTGCGGGCAAACTGGTAATCGATCCCCCATTTTTCGCGGTAGTTGTCGTTCCATTTAACATGGTAGGTGGCGATGCGGTGCATGCCACCATCGAGCTTGTCGAATACCAGTTCGCGAATGGGGAAAATCTCCAGGCGCTGGTTGCCCATGACGGTGACATATAATTCGCGTCCCTCGATGTATTGCTCGGCAATCGCATCCTCGCCGGTCATTTTGTGGACCTGCTGTACCCGTTCGATCAACTCCGCGGGGGTCTCCACATAGGAAGACTGGGCGATGCCCACCGAGCCCTGGTCGATTTTGGATTTGACGATCATCGGATAGGGCAGACTGGCGGCGCGGTTGAGCGTTGCCTTGCGAGACAGCGGGAAAACCCGGAAGCGCGGTACGCGGATACGGTGATAGGCCATCAGTTTTTTCGACAGTGCCTTGTCGCGTGACAGTAGCAGGCCCCGGGCATTACAGCCGGTACAGGGAATGCCGAGCATGTCGAGATAACTGACGATATAGAAATCGAGCGCGCCAAAACCGGCAAAATCTTCCAGCATGTTGAAGGCGATATGAGGCTTCCATTCATCGATTGCCTGGCGAATGGGAGCGATATCATCGTGCACCGCAACGATGAGTACCTCATGCCCGAGCTTGTGCAACGCGTGTTTGACATCCATTTCGGTGCGGTACTTGTCGTGACGGGGATCGTCAATATCCGTCAGCTTCCCTTGGAGCAATTCCTCGGGCGGCACCATCTCGGGATGCATCAGCATCATAACCCTGAGTTTTTTCATAAGGCGATATGAAAACCTCCGCTGTGGAGTTTGCCCATCACCAGCATGGTCAGGCAGGCGGCCAGTTCCGGGCGGGTTTCTGCGTCGCTGCCGGTGACGTGCAATTGCATTTCGTCGCAGCGCTTGATCATGTCGTTTATGACTTCATTGATTCGATAACGGTATTCGTGTGTCCAGCGCTCGACGATACTGATCAGTTCGCGACGATGACGCCGGATATAGCGCGAGGCTTTTTCATGGTGCCGGTATTCGGGTTCGGCGGAAAACAGCCGGGTCAGATCCGTATCGGAGAACTCCGGACTGTCGAGTCCGTAACGATAGATCTTGTCGGCATAATAATCGCCCAGGGTGGTGCGGATTTTCTCCACCGGTGTATCCGTCTGGCGGTTGCGCAGTCGCGGCGGCCTGTCATGGATCTCGTCCATCAGCTCATCGAGATACCGGAGTTTCTTCAATGCCGGCCAGTTACGATAACGACGCCGCCAGTCCGAGTGGGGGTTGAGCCAGACGGCAAACGTTTCGGCCCAGTCCTCGTGGGGATGGCTCTGGGCATACCAGTTGGGTAGATTGCGCACGTAACTTTTACTGTAGGGTTTGGGCAGATAGGTCTCGGGATAGGGTGTGGATGGCCGGCCGAAGGTTTGTTTCCAGTCGCGGCGCTGGTCCAGCTTGTAGGCGTTGAGCAGGGCGTGGCCGGTTTCATGGCGCATCAGTTTCATGCACCAGGCACGATCGCCGCCTTCCACCTCGAGCATGAATTCACGCTCCAGCCGCCGCAGCCGCGCGTGAGCCAGAAAAAAGGGAATCGCAAAACCGGGTACGCCATCGGGACAGAACCATTCATCGGAGAGCCAGACATGCGGGCGAAAGCGCAACTGTTTCTGTTCCAGCTCGCGATAGAGTTGTTTGAGCGGCGGACCCAGCGGACTGCCTTCGATACGCAGTCCCAGGTCACAAACACGCAGCTCCAGCAGCCGCTCCCTGGAGAGCCGGGCCCAGTTACGCGGCGCTTTGCTTGGTTTGGCACTCATATCAGAAACAGTAAACGATTGTATGGGGTAAGACCAGTTCACCGCAGTCAGTGGTCAAAGAGTAACAGACGTTACACCGAAAACACGGAAGTTACCGAGAACACCGAAATTAAAAGCAACCCTTTATATGAGTACGGGGCATTCGGTGACTTCAGTGTGTTCAGTGGTTATCTTCAGACGATCGGACTCATTTCTATCTCATCCAGAAGTTGTTCGATCAGGTCCAGTTTCTCATTCTGGCTGTTATATACCGCGTAGGCGCTGCGCTCGATGACCGGGGCATCGTCGATACGCTGCAGGCGCCCCGCATCCAGATGCGGTTGTACCATCTGCTCGGCCAGGTAGGCGCTGCCGCCACAGTTGAGAATGAAGTCCAGGGCGATGCGGCCCTGACCGATGCGCAGGGCCGGCATGGGTTGGTCGGGAAACTCCTGTGCATGGCGGGTTAAAAATGAAGTGCCCCAGTCGACCAGAATGTAATCCTGCTGCATGACCTCGGCGGCGCTGCCGGGCCGCGAGGCGACCAGTATGAGTTTGATGGTGGCCAGTTCGCGCACCACAAGATTGTCGTTTTGCGGGGCATCGAAGACCACGGCGATATCCAGGGTGTTACCCAGGGTGCGGCG
Source organism: Pseudomonadota bacterium (assembly GCA_034190045.1). Classification (GTDB taxonomy): domain Bacteria; phylum Pseudomonadota; class Gammaproteobacteria; order UBA6429; family Thiohalophilaceae; genus Thiohalophilus. Next base: position 10,467 of record JAXHTI010000045.1, on the reverse strand, counting down.
GATCAGTATCTCGTTGCCGTGGGTCTCGCCCTGCAGGGCAAGTTCACTGTGCTGTTGATGCAGGTGCTGAATCCACTGCTGCAACAGGATATCCCACAAGCTGATGATGCCGCCGATACTCAAGGGCAGTTTCCCGGCCTGACTGATACCGACTTCCTGTCGGGCCCGGTTCCAGGCCGTGGTGATCGTTTCGGCATAGGCGAGCATTTTTTCCCCGGCCGGGGTCAGCTGAATGTTGTTGCGTTCGCGAATGAACAGGGGCGTGCCCAGCTGTTGCTCCAGCTGGCGGATCCGGGCGCTGACCGTGGACTGGGTGATGCACAGGTTTCTGGCCGCCTGACCGAAGTGGCGGGTCCGGCTGACTTCAAGAAATGTGGCGAAATCGTGAATGTCCATACTGACGGCGTGCTCCCGGGCCCGCCACCCGACGCGAATGGCGGGGTGTTATGGCGCCAATCTCAATTCAAAATCGCGATGGTGTCAATTAATTTATTTTGCTTTACGCGAACTCACGAGGGCACTAAATAGCGCAGGTAAATCGGGACGAAGCCGGCTCTGGGATCGGTGTCTCGTTGGAGGTTAACCGCTATGTATGTTGTACAGGGTGAGGGCATGCTGGATAAAGACGACGCGCTGCTGGACGATGAACTGAGTGCCAGCGATATTTTTGCTAACGAGAGTTCCCGCGCACGTTACAGTCACACCGCGCGTAAAAAACTCGAAGAGCATATGGAAATGATGCGCCTGCGCCGGTTGCTGGACGACTATTACTACGAGGGCGAATGATCCTTCGCCCGTGGTGACACGGGCGCCGCCAGTCCCAGTCGTTCGAAAAACTGTTGCCGGGCCTGCTCGAAGGCCCGGGCAAAACGCGCGTCATCTTTGAGCTGCTGATGCAGCGTCTCTTCCAGCTCGGCAAAGGCGGCCTGCAGCTGTCGCGTTTCGATATGGGTACTGGCCGGTGGCGGCGCCACGGCAGGTGCGTCGGCGCTGACAACATTGGCCGAGCGCGGAATCAGACGTTGCTCGCCGGTATCCACCTGGTGGGCGATGAGCGGCGTGGACTTGATATAGGTCTCGCCCTGGTATTCAAATTGTTGTCCCACGGCTAGCAGACTGAACTTCATGGGATTGACTCTTCCTCTGGCGAATTGAGTTTGGCAAAGCCGTTTTGACCCACCTTGCGCCCGGCCAGTTCGCAGGCCGCGCCCAACGCGCTATCCAGCGGGCGACCTTCAAGCAGTGCCAGGATGACACCGGCGTTAAAAGTGTCGCCGGCACCCAGGGTGTCGACTACCCGGGTCGGAGGGCAAGCCGGTGCATGATAGCGCTGGCCCTGTGCGTCACAGGCAAAGGCCCCCTCCTCGCCCCAGGCACAGATCAGGATCCCGCTGACGTTCAGCCGGTGCAGATCGTCGAACAGCGCATCGGCGCAAGTATAGTCACGGGCCCGGGCAAATGCGCGTGAAAACAGCAAAATATCTGCATGGGGATATAACTGTTCAATGCCCGGCCGGGGCTTTTCGATTTCGATCGACACCGGCTGATCGATCCGTTGCCTGTCGAGCTGTTCAAGGATGGGCTTGAGATTCTCGATGTTGCGTCCTTCAAAATGAAACCAGTCATAACGCTCCACCTCCTGCAGGGGGAAATCGCCGGAGTGCAATTCTCTCAGATCCCGGTAGTGGACAATGGTGCGCGAACCATTGCGCTGATTGAGCGTGATATAGGAGGTAGGAGTCCGTCCCTGCGCGAGGGTGATGATCTGCCGGGTACTCACCCCGTAACCATGCAGATCCTGGCAAATCGTCTGCCCGGCCGCATCCTCCCCCAGCGTCGTCAGCAACTCGATCTGATGATCGAACTGGCTCATGACGCAGGCGGTATTGGCGGCGTTGCCACCGCGGCGCACGAACTGGGCCGTGGCGCGCAACTCTTCGTCCTCGGCCGGATAGTGGTCGACCTGATTGATGATGTCGAGCGTGGCAATGCCTGTGCAGAGTATGCGGCTCATGATGCTGATTCGGCGCGAGAACGGGCGCGCAGCTTACCCCAAATTGCCGTCATGCAAAACGGGCATGGCGTCCGGAGGACCGGATGCTTTTGATCGACCTATTGTTCGGGGTTATAGGTGACCCGTCCGGTGTTGATGATGTCCTGACGGGCCTCGTTCATGGCATCGGGCAGCTCCAGCGCCTGGAACAGGGTCTGGCGGGCAGACAGTAACTGATCCATGGCCGCCTGCTGGAATGTGTCACTCATCTGCAGTTTGCGCGCCTTGACCACTGCCTCGGAGGCACGCATCAGGTTGAAGGCGGCCTGCGCCAGGACCCCCTGCGCCCCGGCCTGGGCGGCGCCGGCCAGCAGATTGATCATTTGCATGATCTCTTCTTCCTGATTCATGAATGCTCCTCCTGCCATCGTTGCCAGGCGCGGCCTGCTGCCTGGCGTAATTGCCGCCGGGCGGCTTTTTGTCCATCCAGCTTAAACGTGCGACAGAGTGTCGGCCAGTCGCATTTGTCGACAACCTTGCATAACAGTAGTTGCTGATCGGAGGTGTCCAGCTGATCAAACAGGGCCGGGTTCTCCCGCATCCGGGCGATCAGTTTTTCGATCGGCCAGGCGCACACTTCGTAACCCCGCTGGCCGTGAACGAAGGAATCGATGTCTTCGCGGTCCGCGCTGTTCAGTTCCCACTCTCCTGGCACAGTAGCGGGCAGATCCAGCTGCCTGACCAGGGCCGGATCGAGATCCCGCAACGCGTCTTCGTGCAGGGCAGGCCAGTGCTGTTCCAGCCGTTGCCGGGCCCGCGCGTAGACCGATTGGCCGGCGTCGCTCAGCGGTTTGACGACCAGTAACGACGGCTGGCCACTGGTGTGCTCGCGGGTCAGGCCGATGCGCACCGGTTGCAATCCGACGCGCTGCCAGAACGCCAGCAATTCGGCCCCGGCGCTGAAACTGGCGCCGACGGCATCCAGCGTCGCCTCGCGCTCCAGCGTGCGGATCAGGTTATCGAGCAGGGCGCTGCCCAGCCCCCGGCGCTGTAACAGCGGGTGCACGCCGATGCGCAGGATCCGGCCGTACCGATAGCGGGCGGCATCGGGCACACCGGCATGAAAGGCCAGACTCTGGGCCAGCAGGTGGCCGCGCGGTCGCCGCCGGCCCCGGTAGATGGCCTCGGCGGTGGCGGTATCGAAACCGCCCTCACAGTCCAGTACGGCCACCGCCACAGGGTGGTCCGCCTGTTCCAGGACAAACAGGCGCAGCTCAGGGGCATCCAGCAAACGGTAAAGGTCCTCCGGCCGGGTGCGGTAATGGGCCAGAACCAGCAGGCCGAACAGCTGGTGCAGATAATCGGGTGAGTCGAGCAGGGTATCGCGATCCAGTTCGGCAAACCGGCAGTCGGCCGTGCTGACAGCGGGATCGGGGTCGGCCGGTTCGGCGTTCAGCAACAGGGCGTCGAAGACAAATTGTTCCAGCGGATCGCCCGCCTCCCAGCGAATCGGCTGGGTAAGTTGCAGCGCCTGCCAGCCGGGAGCGAGACGATCGAGCACCCGGGCAAAGCGCAGGCTGAAGCCGCGCCCGGTGCCCTCGTAACCGTGCACGGTGCTGGCAAAGGCGGTCCGCGGATAAGCGCGCAGCAGCTTTTCCAGTACCGCCACCGGCAGGGCGGCGGCTTCATCGATCAACAGCAGATCCAGGGCAGGTTGTTGCGCCAGCAGCGCGTCGGGGGCCAGAAACCGCACGCTGCCCCCGCCATGCTCGAGACGATTGCGCGCGGCCCTGGCATCGGGCAACAGCTCGCGGGCACGCTCGAACAGGGCCTCGCAGGCCGCCGGTCGCGGCGCGCAGACCCCGATGCGGTAATCTCGCCGCTGTTGCAGCAGCCGGGCGGCGGCAATACCCAGCGCCGCCGACTTGCCCCGGCCGCGGTCGGCGGTGATGACCAGCGGATCGGGGGAGGCCTGGCTGGCCAGTTCGAGCACCGCCGCCACCGCCTCCTGCTGGTCGCGACTGCGGCAGGGTGACAGTGCCGGGCGGGTCACGCCGGCGGGGTAGGCATGCTGGCTCGGATGCAGTCGATCCGGCTCTTCAATCAACAGCGGGGCAGGGTCTTCCCGGATGTGGCGAATCAGGTGGCGAATGAACCGCGAGTCGGCGGAGGCATAGGGGTTGGCGGCCGCCAGGGTAGGCCAGTCGGCCAGTGGCGGCACCCGCATCAGCAGCAGGCCGCCGCCCACCAGCGTTCCGCTGATGGCGCCGAAGGCGTCGGCGGAGAAACCGTCATGGGCGTCCAGGATGATCAGCTGACACTCCTGGCCGAGCAGCTGTCCGGCACGCCTGGGGGGCAGCTGACCGGGTTGGTCGGCGTTTTCGCCGAGCCACAGGCGTTGTTCCGCGGGCGTTTGCGACCAGAGGTGTTCGGCCAGTGGCCGGCTCCAGGCGGGGTTACCGGCGGCGATGACCAGCGCCCGCTGGTTGGCGGCCCGGGCCTGTTGCTGCAGGTCCGCGATGGCGGCAAGCGGGATTGCGGTGCTTGTGTCGGCGCTCAGTGGCATGGCCCTGTCGAATTCACAGAATAGGTCCGATCCTACACGACTGCGGGAGCTCTGCGGCCCGGCATGGGACCGGTTCAGGAGCGGCACAGGGTCACATTCGCGGCCGATCGGGGTTGAAATATAAGAAAACACTAATATACTGTCCTGCACACGTGACCAACCCGGAGAGACGCATGCACTGGAATATCAAGGAAATCGATGCCCCTGAACTGGCCCAATGGTACGACAGCAAGGCCGAAGGGTTTCGCGTCATCGATGTGCGTGAAATGAATGAAATCAACGGTGGCACCGTTCCGGGTGCCGATCCGATGCCCATGGCGACCGTGCCCGTGCGGCTCAACGAGCTGGATAAAGACCGCGAGCTGGTCGTGGTCTGCCGCAGCGGTGCCCGTTCGGCCCAGGTCTGTATGTACTTGCAGCAACAGGGTTTCGAGCGGGTTTATAACCTGCGCGGCGGTATGATTGCCTGGGCCTCCAGCGGCCAGCAGGTCGCCCTGCCGCGCGCCGTCTGAGGCGCTGAACCACCACGTCCGGCACCTTGTGCGGGCGTGGAACACCCTTCATCCGGATTCACCCTGTTGGTTCTCCTCCCGGGGAAATCACTCAAGGAATGTCAGGTATCTGCCGTTATTATCACAACGCAGGCGATAACGGTTACGACAATAAACTGTGACACTAGCACTTCTTCGAACCCGGTTCCCGAAACTCCATAAACTGCTGGCCGTTCAGGGCTGGCTGGTGCCGTTGTTGCTGATCGCCGTGCTGGTGGTCGTCAGCCGCTACAATTTCCTGCTGTTTCATACCCTGGCGGAGCTGTTTGCCATCATGGTGGCCATCGTGCTGGCGATGGTCGCCTGGTATACCTATGGCTTTTCGCGCAATCATTTTCTGATGTATCTGGGCACCGGCTACCTGTGGATCGGGGTGCTGGATCTGATGCATACCCTGAGTTTTTCGGGTATGGGGGTACTGGCGCTGGATGGCGGTAATGCCAGTATCCAGTTCTGGATTGTGACTCGCTATCTGGAAGCGCTCCTGCTCCTGAGCGCACCACTGTTTTTCAGTTACCGGATACCAAAACGGGCGCTGCAACTGGTATTTGGTGGGATTTCGGCCGTGGTGATTTATCTGGTGCTGCAGGAACACCTGCCGGCCATGTTTGTGGAAGGAGTCGGCCTGACCCCGGCCAAAATTGTCAGTGAATATCTGATTGTCGGATTACTGCTTATTGCGATCATTGTTGTAACCCGTTTTCGCCTGTTACTGGACAGGGGTATCTATCGCCTCATGGTCGCTTCGATCGGTTGTACTATAGCCGCCGAGCTGAGTTTTACCCTTTATATAGAACTTTTCAGTCTGCCGATTCTGGTCGGACATATTTTCAAATTTCTTTCTTACTGGCTCATTTTTCTGGCTGTGGTTCGCACCAGTCTGAGCGAGCCTTATCAGATATTGACCCGTGCCTCGAGTACCTACGATGCCGTGCCCGACCTTGCCATTGTAGTAGATAGCAATGGACGGATTATCCAGGTCAATAAGGCAGCGGAAAAGGCGGCCGATCTGCCGCGTCAGGAGATGCTGGAGCAAGACTGCCATGAAATTTTCCATCCGCGCAGAATGCAAAAAAATGAATGTGTGGTATGTCATAACATCGATTCAGGTACGCCACTGGAAAATTTCGAGATTTATTATCCAGAAAGCGGTGAGTATCGGGATGTCACCCTGACACCGTTTGACTATCAGTCAGAATCCAGGGCGATGGTGCATGTTATGCACAATACCACCCGGAAAAAACAGGCCGAAGCTGAGCTGATGCATAGTGCCTATTACGACCCCCTGACGGATTTTCCCAACCGGGTACTGGCTATCGACCGGCTGAAACAGGCCATTAATCATTCACGCCGGTTTAATATGCATACCGCCGTGTTGTTTGTGGACCTGGATAATTTCAAGGATATCAATGATACCCTTGGGCATAAATTTGGTGACCGGGTTCTGATTCGCATAGCACACAATCTTGAAAGTTGTGTGCGAAAAAGTGACACCGTTGCCCGCTGGGGCGGCGATGAGTTTTTGATTATTATTCCGGGGCTGGTACAGCTGACGGATGTAGAACGAACTGTCAGCAAGATATTCAGTCGTCTGGCAAAACCCGTTTACATCGAAGATCGTGAATTTATGATTACCGCAAGCATCGGAATCGCCGGTTACCCGGATGATGGAACGAACGTCGATACGATGTTGAGTAATGCCGATGCGGCGATGTATCTGGCCAAACAGACCGGCAAGAATACCTACCGCTTCTATACCGAAGGCATGAATGAGCGTGCCGCCGAACGCCTGGCCATGGAATACCGTTTGCGACGGGCATTGCCCAATGACGAGTTATATATGGTTTACCAGCCGAAGGTGGACGTCAAAAACGGTTATATAATTGGTGCCGAGGCCCTGATGCGCTGGGAAAGTCCGGAAATGGGGAACGTTTCACCCGCCCAGTTTATCCCGCTGGCAGAAGAAAGCGGTCAGATCGTGGAAATCGGTGACTGGGCGATCCACCAGGTATGTCGTGATTTGCGCACCATGTCCGAACACGGTTTTGCTGACGCCAGGGTGGCAATCAATATTTCCTCTCGACAGATTCGCAACCAGGATTTTGCCCGGCATCTGGGCGATATATTGCGTGAACATACGGTGGAACCGGAGCGGTTAAAGATCGAAATCACCGAGTCACTGTTACTGGAAGAAGACCGTCATACAGTCGAGGTGCTGGGCGAGTTGCGCCAGATGGGTATTTCGCTGTCACTGGATGATTTTGGTACCGGTTACTCTTCGTTGAGCTATCTGAAACGTTTCCCGTTTAACGAGATCAAGATCGATCGCAGTTTCATTCGGGATGTTGAGTCAGATAATGGTGACAAACAGTTATGCCAGGCGATTATCGCCATGGCGGAAAGTCTGAAGCTGAAAGTGGTTGGCGAGGGAGTCGAGCGACCCGGACAGCTCGAATTTCTGCGTAAATTTGGGGCGCACAGCGTGCAGGGCTTTTTATTCAGCAAGCCGGTACGCATTGAGGAGTTTATTACCCTGATAGAAAGGGGGCCATTCTCGCTGTCGGCATAGCGGACTGTCATGTTATCGCGTCACTCTCTATAATAGTACGCTCGTGTTTTGGCAACGTTCACCGATTCTGGCGGTTTTAAATGAGTGATTCGGACTATACCTTCGAGCAGGCCCGCAAGGAAAATGACGAGCGACTGCTCGGCCAGCTGGAGACCCTGCGCAATGGTGCGGACATGCAGGTGCTGGAGCCATTTGCCCGCGCCTACCTTGGCATGTTTTACGAGATAGAGGACGCCATTGCCCCGGCGGACAAGGTTGCCATGCTTGCCAACGAGCAAGTCAGTGAGGCCGTATTATCCGGCTTTGTCGCGACACTTGGGCGCGATGACGTCCCGACCCCCTATGAAATCGGCGAACAACTGGCCAAACACGAAAGCTCGCCCGCCGGTTATATAGTCCTGGCCGGTCTGGACAGGTTGATACAAACCGAGCCCGAAAAGGTGGAACAACTTCCGCAATCGGTCTTGCAATCGGCGATCTGCTTTCACTTTGCCAACCAGACCGATCACCAGGATGAATGGTTTGACACTCTTTTGACCGACACCTCTGTCTCGGCGCCGGCGCTCAATGGTTTCTGGCAGGGACTGATCAACAATGGTGCCCAGATGTTGCCGGGTCTGCGCATCATTATGGCGGATGCCAAATATGCCGCTGTAAACCGGGAAGTCCTGTTACCGGTATTGATCCACTGGAAGGAGTGCAAGCTGAAGACCTTCAAAGAGTTGGTCTTTGCCGCCCTGCGCTATGTGGAACACGACGAACTCTTGCAGGCCGCCCGTGATCTGCTCAATGATGAAAACGGGATCAAGGATGAAACACGACGTCTCTACTGGCTGGCGATTGCGTTTTTACTTTCACCGGATGAGTTCGCACAGCACCTGGCCAATTTTATAGGCCGGGAAAAACAGAAGGTCCTTCCCCTGCTCGATTTTATGATGCGCGTCGGCGCGACGGATGCGGATACCGGCGTTGAATTTACCCCTATGATGGATGCCCAGCTGCTGCGCATTATCGCGCCCATCTTTCCCCCGCAGGAACATTCCTACGGCCATATGGGCGGCATCGATGTCAACTCGCGTAATGTCATGCGACTGTTTCATAAACTGGCAACAACTTCACACGCGGGAGCACCGGAGGCACTCAAGTGGCTTTCCAATGTCCGGGTGATGAAAATTTACAAACCGGTAATCAAGCATGCCGAAAAAATGCAGAATAAAATCCAGGCCGGGAATATTACCCCGCCGGATTTTACAACCTACCTGAACGAACTCGAGGAAAACGACGAACTCGTCCAGCGTCGTAACCGTTTCGATCTCAAATGAACTGTCGTGCTTTTTCTGATATTCAAACCCAACGCAGAGGGTCGCTCCCGGCATCCTGTCTCCCGCGACACTTGTACATCGCGCAACAAAGACGCAGAGAACGCGAAGATATGATTTTTAATGTTGAATTTTAAATTTTGAGTTGCGACATCTGCATTTAATTCAGAATTCAATATTAAATATTCAAAATTGCTTTGCGTCCTTTGCGTCCTTTGCGTCCTTTGCGCCTCCGCGTTCTTTGCGTTATTACCAGCATATAAAATAAAAGACGAGATTTACCTCTGCCGCCTGGCCGGGTAAGATCGCTCGCTTGATTGTAATAGCATTGAGACGTGGAGATGATGTGATGCGGTATTTAACAGGCCTGATATTAATGGCTCTCGTGCAGACAGCCGGGGCGCATGATGAGCCACAGATCGATAAGGAACTGTGGTGGAGTGAGGCCTGGTGGAACGAGGGGGTGATCGAGGCGCCGCGCAATTACGAGGTGGTGGTCGAGGAGCACAGCTATGAAAGCGACGGGGTGACGATCCCTGCCATGACGGCGCGACCGAAACAGGCTGGCAAGTTTCCGGCGGTATTGTTCCAGCACGGCCGGCGCGGGCTGGATGAGCTGATCCGGCGTCATGTCAAACGGCTGGCGGCCCGGGGTTTCGTGGTGCTGGCGCCGGATATTTACCAGGCCCACTTTATCGGCACCCACCCGATCGAACACGATTATGCGCTGGAGGCGGACGTCGACCGGGGCGTCGACGCGCTGCTGGCGCGCGAGGACATCAGCAGTGAGCGGGTCTGCCTTTATTCCCATACCCGGGGCGGGTATTACACGCTGAAGGTGGCAACCACTTTCGGACGTCAGAACTCGGATGTAGCCTGTTATGTCTCCTATTATCCGCACCTGCAGGATCCCAACGCGCCGGAGCCGTTGCAGGTCTACGGCTTCGCCGAGGAGGTCGACCAGCTGGAAATCCCCGTGCTGGTCTTCATCGGCGAGGAGGAACAGTATCAGCGCCGACGGGTCATCGAAAGCAGCCTGGAGTCCCTGCAAAAGGACGGCAAACCCGCGCAACTGATTGTTTATCCCGGCGTCGGGCGGGGCTTCGACTTTCGTCCCGAAAGCGTGCGTACCTTCGCCGATGATCTGGCCTCGAAGGATGCCATCCAGCGCGCCGCCGACTTTATGCGCCGCCACCTGGGAGCGCATTAGCCCACAGGGAGAGGGGATCACCGACGACACTGAACGGACACCGAAAATACCGAAACGAACGGTCTGGCCGTTAGTGAGACACGTCTTGATTCGGTGTCTTCAGTGGTCCTCGGTGTCTTCGGTGGTTATTTGCTGTGTCTCACGGGCAGCACGTAGCTGGAGGACGGCGGCGGATCGAGCCCCCGAGATGAACATTTTTTGCCCCGATTACGTTAGAATTGGCAGTTATGAATATGAAATACAAAACCGACGATCTGCG
>JAXHTI010000044.1:12502-19702 GCA_034190045.1 Pseudomonadota bacterium | reverse complement strand
GAAGATACCCTGTGTGATATATTCGGCAGTCAGCGTGACGACTGTGGCTGGCCCCTGAGCGATGCCATGCAGCGCATTGCCGATGAAGGGGAGGGCGTGGTGATCATCCTGCGCCTGGCCGAGGAGTCAGAAACCCTGGTATCGCACATCAAACAGTATAATGAGCAGGACCAGGGCCACGATCTGCCGCACTATGAATCGGGCGAGGACCTGCGAACGTTCGGGATCGGGGCGCAGATTCTGACGGATCTTGGCGTGAAGAAAATGCGCGTACTGAGCGCGCCGAAAAAAATGCATGCCCTTTCCGGTTTTGGCCTGGAAGTGGTGGAATACGTTTACGGGGAATAACAGGAAAGTACAATGACGATGAAAACCGTGGAAGGAGAGCTGGTAGTCAAAGGCGCGCGTTTCGGTCTGGCCGTGGCACGCTTTAACAGCTTTATTGTGGAGAGCCTGCTGGATGGCGCCGTCGATACCATCACCCGCCATGGCGGCAGTGAAAGCGATATCGAAATCGTGCGTGTGCCGGGGGCCTATGAATTGCCGCTGGTGGTACAGCGCATGGCGCAGGGCAAAAATTATGACGCGATTATCGCGCTGGGTGCGGTGATCCGCGGTGGCACGCCCCATTTTGATTATGTCGCTGGCGAATGCGTCAAGGGCATGTCCTCGGTCATGCTGCAGCACGATGTGCCGGTGGCGTTTGGTGTGCTGACCGTGGATACCATCGAACAGGCCATCGAACGGGCCGGCACCAAGGCCGGCAACAAGGGTGCCGAGGCAGCCATGTCGGCCATCGAAATGGTCAACCTGCTGAAGAATCTGTAGCCTCGATGAAACCCAATCCCCGTAGTCGTGCCCGCCGCCTTGCCATGCAGAGCCTGTATGAATGGCAGCTATCGGGCAACACGATCGACAAGATCATCAGCCAGTATGCGGTTGATGAACAGATTCGTAATGTGGACGAAGCCTATTTTCGCGAGCTGAGCAACGGTGTCGCCGGGCATAGCGACGAGCTCGATCAATCCATTACGGCCTATATTACACGCCCCTATGACGAGATCGACCCGGTCGAAAAAGCTGTACTGCGCCTTGGCGCCTTCGAGCTCAAATTCAGGCCGGAAATCCCCTATCGCGTAATCATCAACGAAGCTGTCGAACTGGCCAAAACCTTCGGCGCCGAAGCCAGCCATAAATTCATCAATAGTGTCATGGACAAACTCGCCGCCGAACTGCGCGGCATCGAAATGCAGGCCCATAAACACAAAAAATCCTGAACAACGGTTAGTTATCATTTTTCCAATTTACTGGAAACAACGCGGAGGACGCAGAGGCGCAAAGACGCGGAGAATTAAATAATTACTTGTCTAAAATTAAAAGAATTTTATGCAATGTGTCAGAAATCGATTGGTTGGTTTGTGACTCAAAATCAATTTCCTCCGCGCCTCCGCGAACTCTGCGTTTTATAACCCATATTAAATAGTGGCTGATAATTTAACCACCATGGGATCTGATTAATGTCGCTTTCCGAATTTGACATCATTGCCCGTTATTTCAGCCAGGCCACTGCGGAGCGGGATGATGTGGTGCTGGGGATTGGCGATGATGCGGCGGTGATCGAGCCGTCCGCGGGTCAGCAGCTGGTGGTGGCGATCGATACGCTGGTGGCGGGCGTGCATTTTCCGCTCGATACCGAACCCTATGACATCGGGTGGAAGGCGCTGGCGGTGAATCTCAGTGATCTGGCGGCGATGGGGGCCGAGCCGGCGTGGCTGACGCTGGCGCTGACACTCGAACACAATGATGAGGAATGGCTGGGGGCGTTCAGCCAGGGGCTGGCGGATCTGGCCGGGCAATACGGTGTGCAGCTGGTTGGCGGGGATACCACGCGCGGTCCGTTGACCGTGACGGTGCAGGTGGCCGGTTATCTGCCCGCCGGGCAGGCCCTGACACGCAAAGGGGCGAGGCCAGGCGATGAGATCTGGGTTTCCGGCACACTGGGTGATGCCGCGCTCGGGTTACGGATTGTGCAGGGGCAGCTGAAAGCGGACGATGCAGCGAAAGCGACATTGCACCGTCGGCTTGACCGGCCCCGGCCCCGCCTGGCACTGGGCATGGCGCTGCGCGGCATGGCCGGCAGCTGTATCGACATCTCCGATGGTCTGCTGGCCGATCTCGGGCATTTGTGCACGGCGGGCGATTGCGGTGCCGGATTGCGCTACGCCGATTTGCCGTTGTCGTCCGCGGCCCGTCAGTTGATTGCTACTGACCCCGGGCTCGGCGAGTTGCCGCTGATCGGGGGCGATGATTATGAGCTCTGTTTTACCGCGCCGGCCAGTCGCCATGCCGACATCCGGTCGCTGGCAACGCAACTGGATTACCCGCTGACCTGTATCGGGCAGATCGAGACCGAACGTGGTATACGCTGCCAGGAACAGGATGGCCGGATGAAAAACGTATCCGGTCACGGCTATCGTCATTTTAACGAGTCTGACTGAATGCGAACCCACATCGATCCCCGTTTATTAAAGAATCCTGTTCACCTGTTGAGCCTGGGGTTTGGCAGTGGTCTGGCACCGAAAGCGCCGGGGACGGCGGGCACCCTGGTGGCGGTTCCGGTTTATCTGTTGCTGAGCGGACTGAGCCCGTTGGCGTATTTGCTGCTTACGCTATTCCTTTTATATATAGGCATTCACCTGTGTCACGCCACGGCGCGACGGCTGGGTGTCCACGATCATCCGGCCATTGTCTGGGATGAAATTGTCGGCTATTTGTTGACCATGGTCGCGGTGCCGTTTGACTGGATCTGGATCGTGGCCGGGTTCGGTCTGTTTCGGCTGTTCGATGTCTGGAAGCCCTGGCCGATCGGTTTTCTGGATCGACGCGTCTCGGGCGGAATCGGTATCATGCTGGACGATCTGCTGGCGGCGGTGTACGCCTCGGTTGTGTTACAACTGGTGATCTATCTGACAGGAGGGACTTTATGAAGGGAATAATAACAATCAGCCTGTTGTTGATGAGCACCCTGGTGCATGCCGGGGAGGTGGAAATCCTCAAGGTCGAACTGCGCGAACAGGGGCCGCAAAACTGGCGCGCTGGCGTCACACTCCGACATGCCGATACCGGCTGGGAACATTATGCCGACGGCTGGCGCGTGGTCACACCCGATGGCGAGGTGCTGGGTCATCGGACGTTGCATCATCCGCATGTGAACGAGCAGCCGTTTACCCGCAGCCTGTCCGGGATTGCGATTTCACAGGACATGACACAGGTGATTGTGGAAGCCCATGACAAGGTACATGGCTGGTCGCCGGATCGGGTCATTGTCGATCTGGGCAGTACAGAAGGTGATCGCTATCGGCTGGAGCGGCGTTAGGGATGCGCTATCTGCCGCGCCGGGGCGGGCTGATCATGCTGTTGCTGGCAGGCAGTATGCTGGCCCATGCGGCGGATATCCAGATACAGGGGCTGTTTCGTGACATGGCAATTTTGCAGGTGGACGGCAGCCAGTACACGTTGCGACCGGACGATTCGACGCCCCAGGGCATCACCCTGATCCGTGCCGACAGCGAGCAGGCCGTGCTGGAGATCGATGGCAAGCAGGAAACCTATCAGCTTGGCAGTCATATCAGCACCGTTTATTCCCGACCCGAAATGCCCGAGGCGGTGATCTATCGCCAGAACGGTATGTATTATGGCAGCGGCAGTATCAATGGCCAGTCGGTCAGTTTTATCGTCGACACCGGGGCGAGTGCGGTTTCCATGAACGAAGCTCAGGCCCGGCGTCTGGGGCTCGACTTTCGGGTGATTGGCGATCCGATCCGCGTCTCCACCGCCAACGGCATCGTCCGTGCTTACAAGGTTACCCTGGATCGGGTCAAAGTCGGTGATATCCAGCTGAACAACGTCACCGGTATCGTCCATGAAGGCGGTTCACCCCCGACCATCCTGTTGGGCATGTCCTTCCTCGGCCAACTGGAAATGCAACGCGACGGCGAACGGCTGGTGCTCAAGAGAAAGTGGTGAAAAAAGAGATTAACGCGGAGGCGCAAAGACGCAGAGAACCGCAGAGGTAAATAAGTACTCTGGGTTCGAGCCTGTGTCCTGACAAGGAATGTTAAATAACGCTGCGCACCACGGACCTGCGGCGGTAAGAGTGATTTTGAATTCTTAATGATGAGTTTTGAATTGAGCGTAAAATATTGTTCAAAATTCTGAATTAAAATCTCTATATCGGCCGGGTGTATGCAGTCACACTGGCGACAGCCTGTGTGGCATTCATCTACCAGGGGTGTCAGGTAGCGCTATGCGCAACCTGACCTACGGCTGGGTACCATCCCAGAATAATTTTTCCTCTGCGCCCTTTGCGTCTTTGCGCCTCTGCGTTGAGAGGTTTACGCTCTTTTGTCTTTTTCGATCAGCGCGTAGGCGGAGTGGTTGTGGATGGATTCGAAGTTTTCGGATTCGACCACGTAGTAGTTGATACGCTTGTCGGCATTGAGACGCGCGGCGACATCGCGGACCATGTCTTCGACGAATTTGGGGTTGTCGTAGGCGCGTTCGGTGACGTTTTTCTCATCCGGGCGCTTGAGCAGACCATAGAGTTCGCAGGACGCTTCCGACTCGACCAGTTCGATTAACTCCTCGACCCAGACGAATTCCTCGATGCGCGCGGCCACGGTCACATGGGAACGCTGGTTATGTGCGCCATAGTCAGAAATATTTTTTGAGCAGGGGCAGAGGCTGGTGACCGGCACGATGACCTTGAGAGTCATCTGCACCTTGCCGTCGTGAATTTCACCGATAAAGCTGACGTCATAATCCATCAGGCTTTCCACGCCGGAGATGGGGGCCTTCTTGTTAATGAAGTAGGGAAAGGCCATCTCGATATGACCGGAATCGGCTTCCAGTTTCTCGGCCATCTCGGCCAGCATTTCCTTGAAGGACTGTACGGAAATCTCGCGTTCGTGGTTATTGAGGATATCCACGAAACGGGACATGTGCGTGCCCTTGAAGTTATGCGGCAGATTGACGTACATGTTGAACGAGGCGACGGTATGCTGTTCGCCTTCGTTACGATCGCGAATACGCACCGGATGACGGATGTCCTTGATACCGACCTTGTTGATCGGAATCCGGCGGGTGTCGGCGCTGCTTTGTACGTCTTCGATGGGGTCGGTTACGGCATTCATTGAGCTCTAGTCCTCTGTGTAGGTGACGCAGGCACGGTCGGTTTCCCAGATCGTCACGGCGTTCACTTTCACCACGTCGGAATTCAGTGATTCCGACAGCTTGCTGTGGAAAAACGCGGCGATGTTTTCAGCGGTCGGATTGATACGATCGAACGGGGCAATCTCGTTCAGATTGTAGTGATCCAGTCCACCCAGCAACTCGCGGGTCGCGTCCTTGATGTCCTTGAAGTCCATGCCCATGCCGACTTTGTCGAGGGCGCTGGCCTGCACGTGGACTTCGACTTTCCAGTTATGGCCATGGAGCCGGTTACAAACACCGTCATAATCGCGCAGATAATGGGCTGCGGCAAAGTCGGTGACAATGGTCATGGTATAGCGTGACGCCATGGTAATACCTGAGTAATTAACTGGGACTTTACGCGAGTGTCGCGTGTTTGGCAAGGGGCTGTTCGCCCAGTACCGCGGTAATGGCCCGGATTATACCATCTGCATCCAGTCCCGCCTCGGCAAGGAGCTGTTCGCGGCTGCCGTGTTCCAGGAAGGTATCGGGCAGACCCAGGTGTAACACCGGTATCGGGTGGGGTTGTTCGGACAGCCACTGGCTCACTGCGCTGCCGGCGCCCCCGTTGACGGCGTTGTCTTCCAGCGTGACCAACAGTTCATGAGTGGCGGCCAGTTGTTGCAGCAGGTTGGTATCCAGCGGTTTGATAAAACGCATATTGACCACACTGGCATCCAGTTGTTCGGCGGCGGTCAGGGCGTTGCCGAGCAGGGCGCCGAAAGAGAGAATCGCGATCCGTTTGCCTTCGCGGCGCAGCTCACCGCGGCCCACCTCGAGGCTCTCCAGTACCGGCTGCACAGGCACACCCATGCCGGTGCCGCGCGGATAGCGTACGGCCGCCGGACCACTCAACTGGAAACCGGTATTCAACATCTGGCGACACTCGTTTTCATCGGCCGGAGCCATTATTGTCAAATTGGGGATGGCGCGCAGATAACTCAAGTCGAAACTGCCGGCGTGGGTGGCGCCGTCGGGGCCGACAATGCCGGCCCGGTCGATGGCGAACAGCACCGGCAGGTTCTGAATCGCGATATCGTGGATCAGCTGATCGTAGGCCCGTTGTAAAAAGGTGGAGTAAATGGCGACCACCGGTTTCATGCCGTCGGCTGCCATCCCGCCGGCGAGGGTGACCGCATGCTGTTCGGCAATGCCCACGTCAAAATACCGATCCGGGTACTGTTCAGAAAAGGCGACCAGGCCGGAGCCCTCGCGCATGGCCGGGGTGATACCCACCAGCCGTTCGTCGGCGGCGGCCATGTCGCACAGCCACTGACCAAAGACTTCCGTATAGGTCGGGCCGCTGTTGCTCCCGCCGCCGTGCGGTTGGCCGCTGTCGATATCGAACGGTCGCACGCCATGATAGGTGCAGGGATTGTCCTCGGCCGGGGCGTAGCCCTTGCCCTTTTTGGTCACGATATGCAGAAACTGCGGGCCCTTGAGCTGGCGCAGGTTGCGCAGGGTCTTGACCAGGGTATTGATATCGTGACCGTCCACCGGGCCGATGTAGTTGAAACCCAGCTCCTCGAACAGGGTGCCCGGCACCACCATGCCTTTCATATGTTCCTCGGCCCGGCGCGCCAGCTCCCAGACCGACGGCATAACGCTGAGCATTTTCTTGCTGCCCTCACGCATCGAAGCATACAGGCGGCCGGAGAGAATCCGCGCCAGATGGTTGGACAGCCCGCCCACATTGGGTGAGATGGACATGTCGTTATCGTTGAGAATTACCAGCATGTTGGCGTCCATGTCCCCGGCGTGGTTCAGGGCTTCGAACGCCATGCCGGCGGTCAGCGCGCCATCGCCGATGACCGCCACCGTGCGGCGATCGCTGTGTTGCTGGCGGGCGGCCAGCGCCATGCCCAGCGCGGCACTGACCGAGGTACTGGAGTGACCGACACCGAAGGTGTCGTATTCGCTTTCTTCCCGGCGCGGGAAACCGCTGAGGCC
>JAXHTI010000044.1:9422-12402 GCA_034190045.1 Pseudomonadota bacterium | reverse complement strand
CCGAGCAGGGCGGGGTAGGTGGGTTTGTTGCGGGCCAGATCCGCGCCATGGGTCTTGCCCAGGGTCTCGGTGTCCCCTTCCACATCCAGCACGTCGTCCTGGATCTGAAAGGCCAGACCGATGCACTTGGCATAGTGATCCAGCTGTCCGAGAGAGGCCTCGTCGATACCGGGGCGGCACAGGGCCCCCAGTTTGACACTGGCCCGGATCAGGGCCCCGGTCTTGTGGATGTGCATATTTTCCAGCTCGGCCACGTTCAGCTCCTGGCCCACAGCCGCCAGATCGATGGCCTGACCCCCGGCCATGCCGCGCGAGCCGCTGGCCAGGGCCAGCTCCTCGACCATCTGCAGGCGCTGTTGCGCCGGTATCTGTGAATCGAGATGCCGGGCCAGGACGAAAAAAGCCAGGGATTGCAGGGCATCGCCACAGAGGATGGCCGTGGCCTCGTCGAAGGCCTTGTGCACCGTGGGCTGACCGCGACGCAGATCGTCATCGTCCATGGCCGGCAGATCGTCGTGCACCAGCGAATAGGCATGGATCAGCTCCACGGCGGCGGCCGGGGCGTCCAGGGAGCCGGCCTTGAGCGACAGGGCGTGGCCGGCGGCGTAGCTCAGAACCGGGCGAATCCGTTTGCCGCCGTTGAAAACCGCATAGCGCATGGCACGGTGCAGCTCCTGCGGCAGGGTCTCTTCGGCGGGCAGCCAGCGCTGCAGCGCGGCATCGGCGCGTTGGCGCCATTGTTCGATTACAGTGTCGTTCACGGGTTATTGATCGTCGGGGTCAAAGGGAACCAGTTCTTCCTGGCCGTTTTGCTGCAGCAGCTGCTCGACCTTCTGCTCGGCGGTTTTCAGCGCCTGCTGGCACTGGCGGGTGAGTGCCACGCCGCGTTCGAAGTCCTTGAGGGACTGTTCCAGGCTCTGATCGCCCTGTTCCATCCGCTCCACCAGGGTTTCCAGCTCGGCCAGGGATTTTTCGAAATCGGGGGTCGCGGTTCGACTCGCGGCCTTTTTCGTGGTTTTCTTTTTACTTTCTTTTTGGGTCACGGCACTTATACTCAAAGGCTCTGAACGGTAATTTCGTCTCGGGATTCAGTCACGGGTGACCCGCCCCGGGCGCAGGCCTAATGATAGGGGCATTTCCCCGTTGAAAACACCCCCGGGCGGTGTCGGGGTGGCAATGGGGCGGTTTAAATTGCCCGGCGATGCCCCCATGCAGAATGAACCGACGCCGTGGCCGGCAGGATTTAGACTCAGTCTTGACACTGGCCGGCGGCTGGTCTATCTTCTTGGTACAATTTAGACAGAGTCTAAATTTTCGATTTTTCAGCAAGTCCATGATAATGGAGGAAACGACAATGGCAGAACTGAAAGGCAGCAAGACCGAACAGAGCCTGAAAGACGCCTTTTCCGGCGAATCTCAGGCTAACCGCCGTTACCTGTACTTCGCGGCCAAGGCCGACGTAGAAGGGTACAACGATGTCGCGACCGTATTCCGCTCCACCGCGGAAGGTGAAACCGGTCACGCCCACGGCCACCTGGAATACCTGGAAGCTTCCGGCGACCCGGCCACCGGTCTGCCGATCGGCGGTACCGCCGACAACCTGAAAGCCGCAATCGCCGGTGAAACCCACGAGTACACTGACATGTACCCGGGTATGGCCAAGACTGCGCGCGATGAAGGTTTTGACGAAGTCGCCGACTGGTTCGAAACCCTGGCCAAGGCGGAGCGTTCCCACGCCAACCGCTTCCAGAAGGCCCTGGACAACCTGGATTCATAAATCCGGCGTTGCCCGATCAAAACCGGGATCAGGTGACTGATCCCGGTTTTTTAAAATTCCATGATTCATCCAAATTCAATAACAACAGGGAGTTCACATGGCCGGTTCAAATGTTCGCGAAGGCAGTCTTGAGGCGCCAACCCGTCACCCGCTGGATTGGCAAAGCGAGTCCTTCTATGACGAGCAGGCGCTAAACGAAGAGCTGGAAAGAGTTTTTGATATCTGCCACGGTTGCCGCCGTTGTGTCAGCCTGTGCCATTCGTTCCCAACGTTGTTCGATCTGGTGGATGAATCCGAGACCATGGAAGTCGATGGTGTCGCCAAGGAAGATTACTGGAAAGTCGTGGAGCACTGCTATTTATGCGATCTGTGCTACATGACCAAATGCCCCTATGTGCCGCCGCACGAATGGAATGTGGATTTTCCGCATCTGATGTTGCGCGCCAAGGCTATCAAATTCAAAAAAGAGGGCACCTCGTTTCGCAACAAGATGCTCTCTTCCACTGACACGGTGGGCAAGCTGGCCGGAATCCCGGTCGTCGCCCAGACCGTCAATACCGTCAACAAGATCAAGCCGCTGCGCAAACTGATGCAGCCGATCACCGGTATCCATGCCGAGGCCACGCTTCCGCGTTTCGAAAGCAAGCCGTTTCGCAGCCGCTTCAAGGGCAGTGGCGATCTGCAGGCCGATCCCGGTGAGACCACCTCTGGCAAGGTCGCGCTGTTTGCCACCTGCTACGGTAATCGCAATGAACCCAGCATGAACGAGGATCTGGTCGCGGTGCTGGAACACAACGGTATCCCGGTGGTGCTGGCCGAGAAGGAACAGTGCTGCGGCATGCCCAAGCTGGAACTGGGCGATCTGGAGTCTGTTGCCGCGGCCAAGGACGCCAATATCCCGGTGCTGGCCAAACTGGTGGACGAAGGTTATGACCTGATCGCGCCGATCCCTTCCTGTGCCCTGATGTTCAAGCAGGAACTGCCGTTGATGTTCCCGGATGACGAGCAGGTCAAAAAGGTCCAGCAGGCATTTTACGATCCGTTTGAATACCTGATGCTGCGCAACAAGGAAGGCAAGCTGAAGACCGAGTTCCCCAACAAGCTGGGCAAGGTGGCCTATCACGTGGCCTGTCACCAGCGGGTGCAGAACATCGGTATGAAAACCCGCGACGCGCTGAACCTGGTACCCGATACCGAGATCGA
>JAXHTI010000044.1:0-9322 GCA_034190045.1 Pseudomonadota bacterium | reverse complement strand
AGACCGAGTTCCCCAACAAGCTGGGCAAGGTGGCCTATCACGTGGCCTGTCACCAGCGGGTGCAGAACATCGGTATGAAAACCCGCGACGCGCTGAACCTGGTACCCGATACCGAGATCGAGGTCATCGAGCGTTGCTCGGGCCATGACGGGACCTATGCCGTCAAACAGGAATATCACGAGATCTCGATGAAGATTTGCCGCCCGGTGTTCAACAAGGTCAAGCAGGCCGAGCCGGATCACTACACCAGTGACTGTGTCATGGCCGGCCATCAGATTGAAAACGGCCTGCGCGACGGTTCGCATCCCGAACATCCGATGACCCTGCTTCGCCAGGCGTATGGAATCTAAAAGGCAAAAGAGCTGAACCACGAAGACACAAAGACACGAAGACAATAAATAATTTATTACTTGGTGCCTTTGTGTCTTGGTGGTGAGATTTTAATTGCTTTGTTGTTGACCAAACACACATTCAGATTCAAGAGGTTTGATGATGGCTATGTTGACACGTGACGATCTGATGTCGCTGGAAGAGTATGCCAAGCAGCGCAAGGATTTTCGCGCCAAAGTGCTGGAGCATAAAAAGCCGCGCAAGGTGATTCTGTCGGATCATGCGACGCTGTATTTCGAGGACAAGCTGACCATGCAGTATCAGATCCAGGAAATGCTGCGGGTCGAGCGTATCTTCGAACAGGAAGGGATTCAGGACGAACTGGACGCCTATAACCCGCTGATCCCCGACGGTTCAAACCTCAAAGCCACCTTCATGATCGAATATGAAGATGAAGAGGAACGCAAAAAGGCGCTGGCCCGGCTCATCGGTGTCGAGGACAAGGTCTGGATCCAGGTTGAAGGCCAGGACAAGGTCTATGCCATTGCCGATGAAGATATGGAACGCGAAGATGAGACCAAGACCTCATCCGTCCATTTCATGCGCTTCGAGTTCACTCCGCAGATGGTCGAAGCGGCCAAAAACGGTGCGGCGATCAATATGGGGATCGACCATGAGAACCTGACAACCAGTATGACTGTCAGCGACACCACCCGTGAGGCGCTGGTCTCCGACTTCCAGTAACACTGTTGCTAAGCTGCAAAAAAAAGCCCGGCCAGGAATGGCCGGGCTTTTTTGTATCTGAGAAATGCATTATCTCTCGCAGAGGCGCCAAGGCGCAGAGAAAATAATGTGTCTATCTTTGCGGCTCTGCGTCTTTGCGAGAGTCAAGGTTTCACAAGCGTGACTGTGCCTGAGGTATACATTGTCTCTCGCAGAGACGCCAAGGCGCAGAGGAAATAATGTGTTTATCTTTGCGGCTCTGCGTCTTTGCGAGAGTCAAAGTGTCATAACCCGATAGTGCAGCCGTAGGTCAGGTTGCGCGTGGCGCTACCTGACACTCTGCCAGGATGAGTGTCACGCAGGCTGTCGCCAGCACGACCTACGTGATTGTGTCCGAGGGATCATTGTCTCTTGCACAGACGCCGGGGGTGATGTTGCTGCTGGCCACGCCGGTCGAGTCCATCCCGGTCGAATGGGCCTCGTCAATGGCAAAGGGCAGGGCACTGGCATGCAGGCTGGATCCCACGAGTGTGGCGGTCAGCAAGGGGGCGTGAATTTCAGGATTTTTCTCTCGTGGGCGGCGGTAAAACCCTGTGACGGTGACAGGGCAGTAAAAAATATATGGTTACACCGATTTTTTGTTATTATCAGGTGCTGACCAAATTGCTTTAATAATTAATAGATTACGAGCCAATCGCCGTTGCAGCCAGAAATCATCCCACGTGCCGAGCACTCCGTCTCCCGGGCCGATATCAGTGAGTATGCGCTCAAGGTACTTTATCGCCTGAAAAAGGCCGGCTATGCGGCCTATCTGGTCGGGGGCGGGGTGCGCGATCTGCTGTTGCGGCATCAGCCCAAGGACTTCGATGTGGCGACCGATGCCACGCCGGAAGAGGTCAACAAGCTGTTTCGCAATTGCCGGCTGATCGGCCGGCGTTTTCGGCTGGCCCATGTACACTTTGGCCGGGACATTATCGAAGTCGCGACTTTCCGGGCCCAGCATCGCGACGGCGACGATGACGGAGTCATGACCGACGGGATGATCCTGCGGGATAACGTGTTCGGCAGCCTGGAAGAGGATGCTTTCCGGCGCGATTTCACCGTCAATGCGCTGTATTACAACATCGAGGATTTTTCCCTGGTCGATTATACCGGCGGGCTGAGCGATCTGGAACAACGCCGGCTGCGCATGATCGGCGATCCCGAGGTGCGTATCCAGGAAGATCCGGTCCGCCTGTTACGGGCGCTGCGTTTTGCCGCCAAACTCGGCTTCAGCCTTGATTCGCAACTGGAGCAGCAGTTTGCCCGCCATGGCGAGCGCTTGCTGGATGTGCCCCCGGCGCGTCTGTTCGAGGAAATCCTCAAGCTGTTTATGAGCGGCTATGCCATCCGGGCGTTTGAGCTGTTATCACATTACGCGATTTTCCGTTACCTGTTTCCTCAGACGGCCGAGCTGATGGAGGCGGATGATGGTTATACCCGGCGCTTTATCGAAGCCGGCCTGTTGAATACGGATCGTCGCATCCAGGAAGACAAGCCGGTCACGCCGTTCTTTTTGTTTGGCGTATTGCTGTGGCCGGTGGTCCGCCAGCAGGCCCGGCTGTTACAGGAGGAGGGTGAGAGCGAGTTGCAGGCCCTGCAACAGGCGGCCCGCGAGGTGGTGCAGGAGCAGACCCGCCGAATCACCATTCCCAAGCGTTTCAGTTTGCCGATGAAAGAGACCTGGTTGATGCAGGCGCGCCTGTCGCGGCGCCAGGGCAAGCGGGCGATACGCCTGCTGGAGGCGCCCCGTTTTCGGGCCGGGTATGATTTTCTGTTGTTGCGTCACCAGGCCGGTGAGTCCTTAAAGGAGTTGTGCGACTGGTGGACACAGTTTCAGGAGGCCGATGAGAAAACCCAGCGCGATATGCTGCAGGCGGTTTCCCCCGGCAAGAGCAAGCGCGGTCGGCGGCGCCGGAAAAAACGCACATGATCACCACTTACATTGCCCTTGGCAGCAACCTCGATGATCCACTCGCCCAGGTGCGGCGTGCCCTGGCGGAACTGGCCCGGATGGAGGGCGCCACGTTACGGGCGGCCTCCTCCCTGTATCGCTCCTCGCCCATGGGACCGGCCGATCAGCCGGACTATATCAATGCCGTGGCGGCGCTGGAGACCGGACTCGCCCCGCATGCCCTGCTGGATGCGTTGCAGGCTATCGAACAGGCCCATGGACGCCAGCGCGGGGCGCAACGTTGGGGCCCCCGTACGCTGGATCTGGATGTGTTACTCTATGGCCAGGAAACGATCGACGATCAACGTTTAACCATTCCGCACCCGGGCATCAGTGAGCGGGCTTTTGTGCTCTTCCCGTTGCAGGAGATAGTCGCCCCGGATTTCATGATTCCGGGCTACGGTTCGCTGCAGGAGCTACTGCCCCGGGTCGAGGCGGATCGGCCGGAGCGTCTGCCAGATGCGTGATAGCGGTTCACTCGGTTACATTGTGGTGGAAGGGCCGATCGGGGTGGGCAAGACCACGCTGGCGCGGCGCCTCGCCGAGTCTTTCGGCTCGGACCTGATTCTCGAAGGGGCGGATGAAAATCCGTTTCTGGAACGTTTTTATGACAATCCCCGCGGCGCCGCCTTGCAGACCCAGCTGTTCTTCCTGTTTCAACGGGTGCGCCAGATCCAGGAGCTGCAACAGAGCGATATGTTCGCCCCGGTGCGGGTGGCCGATTTCCTGATGGAAAAGGACCGGCTGTTCGCCGAACTGACCCTGGATAGCGAAGAATTCAAACTCTATGATCAGGTTTATCAACATATGGCCGTGAGCGGGCCGCAACCGGATCTGGTGGTTTATCTGCAGGCCCCGGTGGAGGTATTGCGCAAACGCATTGCCGAGCGGGGTCGTGCTTACGAACGCAGTCTGGATCCCAATTACCTGCACCGCTTGAGCGAAAGTTACATGGCGTTTTTTCATGATTACAATGCGTCGCCCCTGTTGATCGTCAACGCCGCCGAGATCGATTTTGCCAACAAGGCCCAGGATTACGAGTTGTTGCTGGATCAAATCAGCAAGATTCGCAGCGGGCGTCATTATTTCAACCCCGGACCGCTGGAATTATGAGTCCCAACAGTGAACCGGTATTAACGGTCGAAGATTTACGCGCCATGAAACAGCGTGGCGAGAAGATCGCGGTCCTGACGGCCTATGATGCGAGCATGACTCGCCAGTGTGAACAGGCGGGCGTGGACGTGTTACTGGTGGGTGATTCGCTCGGCATGGTGGTTCAGGGGCATGATTCCACCCGGCCAGTGAGTATGGCGGACATGGTTTATCATACTTCCCACGTGGCGCGGGCCCGGCAGCGGGCGCTGTTGATCGCCGATATGCCATATCAAAGTTATACCGATGATGCCCGGGCACTGGAAAACGGCCGGGCATTGCTGGCCGCCGGCGCCGATATGGCCAAACTGGAAGGCGGTGGTGCACTGGTCAGCCGGGTTCGCCATCTGGTCGATCACGGGGTCCCCGTCTGCGGCCACCTGGGGTTGTTACCCCAGTCGGTGGACGGGCCGGAGGGGTACAAGGTTCAGGGGCGCGATGCAGATGCGGCCCGGGAAATGATCGAGGATGCACAGGCCCTGGAACAGGCCGGCGCCGCGTTGCTTGTGCTCGAATGTATTCCGCGGCAACTGGCGATCCAGATTACCGAGGCCGTCTCTATCCCGACGATTGGCATCGGTGCCGGTGCCGACTGCGACGGGCAGGTCCTGGTAATCTATGATCTGCTGGGTATTACCCCCGGCAAACGACCGCGTTTTGTACGCGACTTTTTACGTGAACTGGGGCCGGGCAAGGGTATTCAGGAGGCGATTGCGGAATACGTGCGTCAGGTCAAATCCGGTGAGTTCCCGCAAGCGGCACAAAGTTATCAATAACCCACAAGGACCGGGAGGTCGAGATGAAAAAATTACTCATCGTTTTAATGCTGGCGGTTTTGCAGGGCTGTACCTGGGTCAAGCTGGATTCGGCCGGTGAACAGGTCAGCGTCGTTGAAAAACAGCATGTCCAGCACTGCAAGCGGCTGGGCAAGACGACCGTGTCGGTCAAATCGACCGTCGTTGGCGTAGAACGCAAGGAAGCCGCGATGCAGCAGGAGCTGGAAATCCTGGCCCGCAATAACGCGGCGGATATCCAGGGCGACACGATTGTTGCCGTCACCGACATCGAGGATGGCCGCCGGGTCTACGACATTTACCGGTGCAAACAAGCCGAATAAACCGCCCAGGTTGATTCGTCTGTTCGGCGGTCGCGGAGTATTTCACTATGCAGGTTGTTGAACAGGTCCGCGACATGCAGCTGCAGAGTCTGTCCTGGCGGGCCGCGGGCTGGCGCATCGCCTTTGTGCCTACCATGGGCAACCTGCATGAGGGGCATCTGGATCTGGTACGCGAGGCCGCGCGCCGGGCTGATCGGGTGGTGGTCAGTGTTTTTGTCAATCCGTTGCAGTTCAATGACGCCGCCGATTTTGAGCGTTATCCCCGGACCCTGAACGATGATTTCCAGCAGTTGTCAAAGTTAAACGTGGCGGCGGTTTTCGCGCCCGGCGAGCAAGCCATGTATCCCGAAGGGCGTGAAACGGTGACCCGGGTCGAGGTGCCGCGACTGACCGCCGAGCTGGAGGGCGCGCACCGTCCCGGCCACTTTACCGGCGTCGCGACAGTGGTGACCAAGCTGTTTCAGGCAGTACTGCCGGATGTGGCGCTGTTTGGCGAAAAGGATTACCAGCAACTGCTGGTGGTGCGCAAACTGGTGGCCGATCTGAACCTGCCGCTGGAGATCGTTGGTCAACCGACGCGGCGTGAAGCGGACGGACTGGCCATGAGCTCGCGCAACCGGCTGCTGAGTGCGCAGGAGCGAGAGCGGGCGCCCCGGCTTTTCGCCACCCTGCAGCAGCTTGCGAAGCAGGTTCGGGCAGGGCAGACGGATTTTGCGGCGCTTGAAGCCGCGGCGTGGGAGCAACTGACCGGGGCCGGTTTCGAACCTGAATATATCAGCATTCGCGCCGCGGCCGATCTCCGCCCGCCCGCCGCCGGCGAACCGCTGGTGGTACTGGGGGCCGCACGGCTGGGCAAGGTGCGGCTGATCGATAACCTGCGAATCTGAGTCGGCCAGCCAAACGCGGCCGGGCCTGTCAAGTCAGGTCGGTAAAAACACCTTATAAAAGAAGACCTTGGCTGGTAGGAAGGCCGGGATTGGCATGCTAAAATAGACAATCCCCAGAAGCGTCTCGTAGTGACAGAGGAACAGTTGGACCATGATTACCACCATGCTGAAGGCCAAACTGCACCGGGCCCGGGTGACTCACTCGGAGCTGGAGTATGAAGGTTCCTGCGCGATTGACGGTAAACTGCTCGAAATTTCCGGTATCCGCGAATACGAGCAGATCGAGATCTATAACGTCACCAACGGCGAGCGTTTCACCACCTACGCGATCCGCGCCGAGGATGAATCCGGCATCATCTCCGTCAACGGCGCCGCCGCCCACAAGGCCAACCCCGGCGATGTGGTCATCATCTGCGCTTATGTCGGCCTGGATCAGAAAGAACTGGCCAGCTTCAAGCCCAAACTCGTCTACCTCGACGAAAACAAC
The DNA here is from genome assembly GCA_034190045.1 of Pseudomonadota bacterium. Classification (GTDB taxonomy): domain Bacteria; phylum Pseudomonadota; class Gammaproteobacteria; order UBA6429; family Thiohalophilaceae; genus Thiohalophilus. The sequence continues at coordinate 2,633 of JAXHTI010000044.1, read as the reverse complement.
GACATCACCCACACCCGCAACACCATTCCCGTCCAGGTTGCCTGAAACAGCTTCAACGCAGAGGCGCGAAGACGCAGAGGTTCGCGGAGAAAGATTATTTATCTTTTGCACCTCCGATTCAGAGAAAAATATCAGCGGTAGGTCAGGTTGCGCGCAGCGCTACCTGACAAACGCAGCGCAAGTAACTCTGCCTCCAACAAAAAGTCACGCAGGCCAAGCCAGCGTGACCTACGAAACTTTCATTCTCTTCTCCGACGCTCTGTAAAATAACGCAGAGGGTCGCTCCCGGCTTCCTGCTTCCCGCGACATTAGTACGTCCCTGTACGTCACGCGGAGGCGCGGAGAACGCAAAGAAGGATATAATTAATATAGTTGATCGTTCTTTCTGTGGAGCATGGTTTTATCGGCGATATTATCCAGGAATGAGTGATCAATAATAATTCATTTTTCTCTGCGTCCTTCGCGTCTTTGCGTTCTCTGCGTTTATTCCCAGCGAGTCAGAAAAACGTTAACACCGAAGAGACTGAGTCCACCGAAGGTTCAATACATTGGTTTTCAGTGAGCCTGGAAACATCTTTAGATTAAACCGTTTCCGGGTCGGGTTATCCGTCGGTGGGTTGCATTGGCGTGCGGTTAAAGGTAATGTTTTTGAAAAGTGAATAGTGGGTTTCTCACTAGTATAGAAACGACACCGGGTGATCCTGGGTCGTTTATTAGATAATAACGATATAATCAAGATACCATAAGAGCTGTAAGGAGAATGAGTATGTATAAGGTAACGAATTTTGTAAAAGCCGGGCTGGTTTCGGCGGTACTCGCTACCGTCTTTCTGGGGCAGAACGCTGTCCTGGCTGGATCGATGGAAGCGGAACACAAGGTAATCATTCAGGTCAGTACCGATGATGCCCGCACCCAGAAAATTGCCCTGAATAATGCGGCCAACCTGCAAAAAGCCTACGGCATGGATAACGTCGACGTACAGGTTGTTGCCTATGGACCCGGACTGAGCCTGCTTACCAAAAATGGTGCCAATGCCAAGCGCGTCGAGAGCATGGCCATGCAGAATATCAATTTCAATGCCTGCTCCAACACTATGGCCAAGATCGAAAGCAAAAAAGGTAAAAAACCGGCTCTGGCCGATGGGGTCGAAGTGGTCCCCGGTGGCGTCGCCCGGATCACCGAACTGCAGGAACAGGGATACGCTTACATCCGTCCGTAAGCTTGTTTTACCAGCACGCTTGAATGCAAAGGGCCGGTTTACCGGCCCTTTTTATTTGGTAATAAACTTCGTTCTCTTCTCGAACGCTCTGGAAAATAACGCAGAGGGCGCGGAGACGCAGAGGCGCGGAGGGCGTAAAGTAATTTTGAATGCTGAATTGATCGTTGAAGCTGTCATTCAAAACCCAAAATAGTCACTTTGTATTCTCTGCGTCTCCGCGCCTTTGCGTCCTCCGCGTTTATTTAACTGTCCGGATAAATGGAATGCACTGTTGAAACAGTACATTCCAGATTCAACCGGTGTTGCGCATTCCCGCGGCGATGGCGTTGATGCTGCGCAGTAGCGGGTTGAGCCAGTGATTGCGTTCTTCCTCGCTGATTGTTTCGTCGCGGAAACGTTCGATCAGGATGCGCTGGATCTGGTTGAGGGGATCCAGGTAGGGATTGCGCCGTTTGAGGGAGAGGGCGAGGTTGGGGGTTTCGGCCATCAACTCCTGCAGGCGGGCGGCTTCGAGGACGCGCAGGCGGGTGCGGTTGTACTCGCTGTTGATCATGTTATAGATCGTATCGGCGGTATCTGGATCCTTGCACAGGCTGGCGTAATCCTGGGCGATATGCATGTCGCCCTTGAACAGAGACATCTGGGTGTTGCTCAGCAGGGCGCTGAAGAACGGCCAGTTCTGGTACATATCCTGGAGCTTTTGCAGTTTTTCCGGACTGCGTCCGACCCATTTCTCGAGGGCAGTGCCGATGCCGTACCAGGCCGGGATGGTGTGGCGGGACTGGGCCCAGCCAAACACCCAGGCGATGGCGCGGACCGATTCCTTGGAACGGTCGGTCTTCTTGCGATGTGAGGGACGTGAGCCGATGTTAAGCAGCCCGATCTCCGAGACCGGCGTGGCTTCGTAGAAATAATCGAGAAAGCCGGGGGTGTTGTCGGTCAGTTCGCGATACTGTTTTTCACCGGTCGCGGCCAGTTCCGCCATGATGTCCAGGTATTCGGGATTGTCCGGCGGTGGCGGTTCGATCAGGTTGCGGCTTGCCTTGAGCAGCCCGGTAATGCCCATGGTCAACTCGTAAACGGCGGTTTCCTGGTTACTGTATTTATAGGAGAGCACTTCACCCTGTTCGGTGAACTTGATCTCGCCGTGTACGGTCCCGGTCGGCTGCGACAGGATGGAGTCGTGGGTCGGGCCGCCGCCGCGACCCATGGTTCCGCCGCGTCCATGGAACATACGCAGCTTGATATCGCGCTGCTGGGTCAGAGCCGTAATCTGTTGTTGCGCCTGATACAGGTTCCAGGTGGAGGGAGTTGCCCTTTCTAGACGCTTGACGATCGCCTCTTCCGAATCATGTCCCCTACCCCGCAATCTTTTTTCCAATTCAGTCATAGAAGGAGGTAAAATAAAAATACG
>JAXHTI010000043.1:13131-20286 GCA_034190045.1 Pseudomonadota bacterium | reverse complement strand
GTTTCCGTCTCGCCGCAACAGCAAACCGGTTTTGATATCGATCAGCGCAACGACGGGATCAGTTTCAATGCCTGGTTTGAAGGGCGTCTGAATACCGAGCTGATGTTCCGGCTTGCCGCGATTAACTGAGACGGCAATTTGTCCGCGGGGCGAGGCGAATTCCTTGCCGAGAGGGCGTTCGGGTCGGGATTGATACATGGAGTTGGCCGATGAATGCTGGCACAATACGCGCCAGCATTCGGCTACCCAGGTGTCTTGCCCGCCCATGAGCCTCTCGCAACAACTCGAAGAATTGATCGAACCGGTGAAAAAGATCGCCTATGAAGCCGGTCGGCGTATTATGGTGATTTATGAACAGGGTTTTTCGGTCGAGGAAAAGCATGACAATACCCCGTTGACCGAGGCCGACCTGGCCGCTCACGACGCAGTGGAAGCGGGACTGCAGGCGTTGACCCCCCAGCTACCCATTCTCTCTGAAGAGTCGATCCCGGCCAGTTTTGCCGAGCGCCGTGACTGGCAACGCTACTGGCTGGTGGATCCGCTCGATGGTACTCGCGAGTTTATCAAGCGCAACGGCGAGTTTACGGTGAACATTGCCCTGATCGATAACCACGAGCCGGTGCTCGGTGTCGTCTATGCGCCGGTAATCGGCGCGCTGTATTATGCCGCCCGCGGACTGGGCGCCCGCAAGCGTAGCGGGCTGGATGCGCCGCAGGCGATTCGGGTGCGGGAGCACTGCCCCGATCGGATGGTGATCGCCGGCAGCCGCTCGCACCAGACCCCGGAGTTCAAGAATTTCATCGCCCAGCTGGATAATTATGAAATTATCAGTATGGGCAGCGCGCTCAAATCCTGCCTGGTGGCCGAAGGCACGGCCGATCTGTATGCCCGTCTCGGGCCGACCTCAGAGTGGGATACTGCGGCGGCGCAATGTATTGTGGAAGAGGCCGGCGGATGCATGACTGATACCAGCATGCAACCGCTGTGTTACAACACCAAGGAAGAACTGCTCAATCCTCACTTTCTGGTATTCGGCGATCGCTCGATCAACTGGGCCGAATATCTTCAGTGATAATCGCGGGCGTCGTACACCGCCATGATAGCCTTGAGTTCCTGTAACAAACGTTTCTGTTCAGACGGCTTCAGGCTGGCCAGTTCGGGTACCATGTCGCCGGCTTCCATCTGTTCAATCGCTTCGCGGACCGCCGAGCATCCCTGGTTACAGAGGTGATCGAGATACTGGCTGAGCTTGGGATCGTCGATGGTCATAGGCAGGAGTGGTCAAAGCTCCGTAGTCCTTCAGGCAGTTTCCAGATTCCAGGAATTAGATTCTAGTCACTTTGTGGTGAGATTTCCCCTCGATCCTGATGCGCTGGCACGGACTTCGGGTTGATAACCGAATTGAGTTCGGGAAAATGGTGGCCGGGGACAGAATCGAACTGCCGACACGGGGATTTTCAATCCCCTGCTCTACCGACTGAGCTACCCGGCCTATAAACAGTGGCTAGTTTCCAGGTGCTGGGGGCGAATAAAAGCAGGAAATTCCCTGTTTAATTCTCGTGCGGTGACGTGGCGCTGTTCCCAGTACCTAGCCCCTAGTACCTCGGACCTACTAAGGAGCCGCGTATTTAACGTGAAAAGCGACCCCGGCGTCAAGTCGAATCAGGCGGAGGGCGGGACGTAGCCTTCGGGGGTGTCGGCCCCTTCGCCGAAGAAGAATTTCTCCATCTGGTCCTCGAGCATCTTGCGGTGCTCGGGGTTCATGGGGCTGAGGCGGTATTCGTTGATCAGCATGGTCTGCTGCTGGATCCACATCTGCCAGGCCTCCTTGGACACGTTCTCGTAGATCCGTTTGCCCAGCTCGCCCGGATAGGGGGGCATATCCAGCCCTTCGGCTTCTTTATTGAGTTTCGCGCAATGCACCATGCGGGCCATGAAAATCTCCTTCGCTCGGGTATTTAGTCGGATGTGGCGGCCAGTTCCTGCAGCAGGGCCTTGACCGGCGCGGGCAGGCCCCGTTCGTCAGGCCGGCGTGTGTTATACCAGACTCTTTTACTCGGTTCCATAACTCGCGAATTTTGCGCCGTGATCCGCCCGCGCAGCGGCTGGATATCCAGATGATAATGGCTGAAGGTGTGGCGCAGCGGCGGTTGCGGGGCCAGTTCCGTGGTCTCCAGGCCCAGCTGCTCGGCGCACCATTGCCGGGCGGGCGTCTGCGCCGGGCACTCGGGAAAGCTCCACAGACCGCCCCAGATGCCGGCCGGCGGGCGCTGCTCCAGCAGGACCTCGCCCGCGCTGTTTTGCAGGATCAGCATGGTGGTCTGGCGCACCGGCAGGGCCTTGCGCGGCTTGCGCCCGGGGTAATCGTGGGGATTGCCCTGCCGGCGGGCCTGGCAGTCTTCTGTCAGCGGGCAGGCGGGGCAGTCGGGCTGGCGCCGGCGACACACTGTGGCGCCGAGATCCATGATGGCCTGGGTATAGTCCCGAATCCGGTTCGTCGGAGTATGGCCCTCGGCCAGCTCCCACAGGCGGTTCTCCACGGCTTTTTCCCCCGGCCAGCCGGGCACGGCGTGATAGCGGGCCAGCACCCGTTTGACGTTGCCGTCGAGAATCGCAAAGCGCTGTTCGTGCGCCTGGGCCAGAATCGCCCCGGCGGTCGAACGGCCGATGCCGGGCAGGGCCAGCACCTGCTCGAAATCGTCCGGGAACCGGCCATCGTGCTGATCCCGGATCTGCTGCGCCGCTTTGTGCAGATTGCGCGCCCGGGCGTAATACCCCAGCCCGGTCCACAGGTGCAGCACCTCGTCCAGCCCGGCGTCGGCCAGCGCACGGATATCGGGGAAGCGGGCCATGAAGCGTTCGAAATAGGGAATCACGGTCGCCACCTGGGTCTGCTGCAGCATGATCTCCGAGGCCCAGACCCGGTAGGCCGAGCGCCCTGCCTGCCAGGGAAGATCGTGGCGGCCGCAGCGCTCGAACCAGTCGAGCAGTTGATCGCTGAAGGCAGTGGTGTCGGGATCAGGGGACATGCCGGGCTTTTTGCTCCAGGTTATTGATCAAGGTGGTGCTTTCATTAAGCAGTTTGTGTTTGAAGATCGCGGTGCCGATCACCGGCGGGACCCAGAAGCGCGGCTGCAAATCGGCACTGAGGGTAACGTGGGTGCCGTCGTCGGCCGGGGCAATATGCCACAGGGTGCGGCCCGATTGAAAATCGCTGTGCTGTGGATCGTCGATCAGGCGGATATAGCCCCGCCCCAGCGTGGTGGCGACCTGGACCTGGGTGACCCGCCGGCAAAACATCAACACACAGCCTTCGCTGATGACCTCGATGCGTTGCCGGTTGTCGCCGGGCTCGAGGATCCGGCTGCGGACGATCACGTTACTCAGTTGATCGAGCCGGGCGTAATCGGTCAGATGCCGGTAAACCCGCCCGTGCGGGGCATCGATGCGCATCTGCAGGTGAATCAGAAAATGATCGCCATCGCGGCGGACTTGTGAGTGCAGCACTTCCCCGGCGGATAACGGCGCGCACAGACATAACAGCAACAGGCTGGCGAGTTGTCGGGGCATCGGCTTACTTGAACAGGTTTTTGAGCATGTCGCCGGCTTTCTCTTCCAGTTTCTGCTTCAGCTTGTCCTTTTCTTCCTCGACTTTCTCATCAGCTTTCTTTTTCAGTTCGGCTTTGGCCTGCGCTTCGATGTCATCGAGTGCCTTGCGGCCTTCGCTGCGCAGATAATCGCTGAAATCGGGCTGCGGCTTCAGTTCGTCGAGCGGTCCCTTGAAATGAATCTTGAAGGGCGTGCGATCCATCTGTGCGTAGGTCTTGCCCTGTTCGACCTCGCCTTTGGAGGTCAGTTTGATAAAGGCGGTATAGTCGCTGTAAAGGCGTACCAGGTCAAAGCTGCCTTCTCCGCGAATCCGGCCAAACGGCAGGCGGGCCTGCAGATCCTCGTTGCGTGCCAGCCCGTTTTTGATATTCACGGTGCCGGTAATCTCGGAGAAATAACTGGCATTGTCCGCTTCCGGGTTCTTGATGCGGGCAAACTTCTGCTGAATCTGATCGAGTCGCTGTTTGGCTTCCAGCAGGTTGCCGGCGTTGATGACCGCCTTGAGGTCGTTGTCGATCTCGTTGACCACGGTTTGCAGTTGCGCCATGTCGATGTCTCGCACCTCGGCCTCGTGTACGGCAAACCGGCTGTTACCACTGAGGGTCTGGCGAATGGCCTGCGGATCATTGCCACGGGCGTTCAAAGAAAGTGACAGGTCGGTGCGCCCACGCAGTTTGTCATCGCCCCACAGATCCTGCAGCAGCGGGCCGATCTGAACACCGGTGAGACTCTCATCCAGACTCAGTCGCGGGGTGTCACCGGTCACATCCAGGCGGATATCACCGCTGTAGTTACCCTCGTACAACTGCGCGCCCAGCGGATGCAATCGTACCCGGCCATCCCGGGCGCGGGTGGTAATGCGAATCTCGCGTGAATGCAGGTTCATCGCCTTGAGCCGATCGATGCGCAGGGTGCCGTCGATATCCAGCGGGCGAATCGCCTCGACCGGGATCAGATCCGTGGTCGCCGCTGCCGCGGTGGCCGGTGTTGCGGCAACCGGTTTGCTCCCGGTCGCGGGTGTTTCATTCACGCTGCCGGGCGGGGTGTTGCTGGCGGTCGCGGGGGGCAGATAACGGTCCACATCGATCTGGTTGAGCTTCAGCGCGTAGCTAATCGCGGGTCGACTGAAGTTGCTGACGGTCAGCTCGCCGCTCAATTCACTCTCGTCAAACTGAACAAACAGATCGGAGACCGTGGCCTGTTGATTGTCTCCGCTTACCTGCGCATTCAGTTGCGCCGTGCTCAGGGCTTCGTCGTCGGCCATCGGCGGCAGATCGATCTGCAGTTGTTGCAACAGCGTTCGGGGCGAGAACGGGGCCAGTGCCACGCTGGCCCGGTAGCGCGGCGCCTGCAGTATCCGGCTGGCCTCGATATCCGCTTGCAGGCGCAAATCGAAGGTTCGCAACGACAGCGCTTCGGCCGTGGCGGTTTGCCGGGCCAGGTCCAGGTCAAGTCGCGGGCCGGCCAGGCGTGCCTCGAGCTGGCCGCCAGGCAGTAACGGGCTGTTCAGATCAGTCTGAAATTGCAGGTCTTCGAGCAGCAGTTGCTGGCGTTCCAGGTGGGCGGTGAACTGCAGTGACAGTTTGCCCCGGCCGTCCATTTGCGGCGTGCGACTTTGCACCCGGAAGTCGGCCTGAAGGGGGACCGGGGTCGCCAGGGCCACGCGACCGAGACTCAGGTTGAGCGGGTCCGCGACAAAATACTGCCCGCTGCGGCGATCGTCCCAGACGATGCGCGCCTGGCGGATTTCCAGCCCGGCCACTGCCAGCGCGGCCAGCGGTGACGGGCCCGTCTCCTGTTTCGCTTTCTGTTCTGGTTTCTGTCCGGATTCCGGGGCCGGTTGCAGCAAATCGTCCCAGTTGCTGACACCGGCGGCATTGCGCTGCAGCGTCACATCCAGCCCGTCGAGGATGATCTGGCCGACCTCCAGTTCGGCGAACAGCAACGGCCAGAGTCGGACCCGTACCTCGACCTGCTGTACTGCCGCAAAAGTGTCCGCTTCAAAACCCGGCGCGTTACCCAGGCGGGCTTCACCCAGTTCCACGCCCAGCCAGGGGAAAAAACTCCAGTTAATCTCCCCGGGGATACTCAGCTGACGACCGGTCTGTGCCTCGACGGTCTCGCTGATTCGATCCTTGTAATCATTCGGATCGATCACCAGGGTGACCACCGCGATACTCGCCAGCAGTAACAGAACAATCGCCAGCAGGATGATCAATACGATTTTGAAAAAGGCTCTCATGGCATTCCCGTCAGGGCCGGTGAGTTGGCCTTATAAAGTATCAGTGTCGTAGCGGCTTAGGTAGAGGTAACGCAACTTTGATGGCACCTGTTCCGCGGTTTGTCATGCCTGCCATTGTTGATCCGGTATCATCCGGGCCGCCAGGTCGGGTGGTTGTGATACGAATCCGCCGGACGATCGGTTACCCGATCCTGGCTTGAGCTTTCGGCCAGAGTTGGTGTCAGAATAACCTTGTGAACCATGCTGTATTATAAGTAGTTTCCCCTATAGGAAATTATGACGCATTGTCTATTATTGCAGTGGGTCTTTTTTACGTGCCGGTGTGACGGCACAGGCTGACAGACGATGCAGCGCATGATGACACTGAAATGGCTCTGGCCGGGTGCCCTTCTGACACTGGGTGGCGTCCTGCTTGCCGCGCTGGCAAGTCAGGGCATCGTGCTGCCCTGGTTCGAGGCGCTCGCCCTTCTGGGGCTGGCCAGCGGGGCCGGCTGGCTGTGGTACCGCAATCGCCAGTACCGGGATACCCTCGACTGGGCCACCGTTTGTCTCCGGGAGCAACACTGTACACCGGCCATGCCCCCGAGCACGCCGCGCCTCGCCGCAGTCCGCCAGTTTCGCTCCGCACTGCGCGAACTGCTTTACGGTCGTGTGACTGGCCAGGCCCGGACGGACAATGTCGTTTCCCTGCCGGCGCGCCAGGCCCGGGTGCTATCCCGAACCGTGGTCGATATTCAGCAGGATCTGGAGCTGCAGCAGGCGATGCTGGAATTACTGGAGCGTTGCCTGCATAGCAAACCCGGCGTGGTTCAGGCCCTCGGCGAGGAAGCCGACCTCTCGTTGCACGGAGTGCTGGGTATCCTCGAGGAGTTGGCCGAGCAGACTGACAAAATTGCCCTCAGTACCGCGATCGAGGCCGCCCGTGCCGGCGAGTGCCCGGAGAGCATCGTCACGGTGACGCGCGAAACCGGCAGCCTGGCCTGGAAAATTCGCCAGTATGTCACGGAGATCAGCGAGGCTGTCAGGACGCAAGAAAGTGGCGGGGCAGGCGAGACCTTGGCGGAGACGGAAGAGACTGCCGGGCAGGCACTGGCCCTTCTACGCCAGTTACGCGAGATCAGCCGCCAGACCGAAATCCGACTGGATCAGTTACGCACCGCCTGTTCGGGGCTGGCCGAACAGTATGAGCAAACCCGGGAATAGCCCGCTGGCCGGATAAAGGCATAAAGCTGGAGCGGGTGATGGGAATCGAACCCACATTAGAAGCTTGGGAAGCTCCGGTTCTACCATTGAACTACACCCGC
>JAXHTI010000043.1:0-13031 GCA_034190045.1 Pseudomonadota bacterium | reverse complement strand
CACGCCCCGAGAGGGTATAATCTTTTTTTCACCCGCCCGATTTTCAGGATGGACCATGAGCAGCAGTAAACAAGATACCCCGTTGACCATCGCCGGCCAGGAATACCATTCCCGCCTGCTGGTCGGCAGTGGCAAATACAAAGATCTGGAAGAGACCCGTCTGGCCACCGAGGCCTCCGGTGCCGAGATCGTCACCGTGGCGGTACGCCGCAGCAACATCGGCCAGAACCCGGACGAGCCGAACCTGCTCGACGCCATCCCGACGGACAAATACACCATCCTGCCCAACACCGCCGGTTGCTATACCGCCGAGGACGCGGTGCGTACCTGTCGCCTGGCCCGCGAGCTGCTGGACGGCCACGACCTGGTCAAACTGGAAGTGCTGGGTGACGAGAAGACCCTGTTCCCCGATGTGCAACAAACCCTCAAGGCGGCCGAGACGCTGATCAAGGATGGCTTCAAGGTGATGGTCTATACCACCGACGACCTGATCATCGCCAAGGAACTCGAAGCCATGGGTTGCGTGGCGGTGATGCCGCTGGCCGCGCCCATCGGTTCGGGCCTGGGCATCCGCAACCCCTATAACATCCGTTTTATCATCGACGAACTGAGCGTGCCGGTGCTGGTGGATGCCGGGGTGGGGACGGCCTCCGATGCGGCCGTGGCCATGGAGCTGGGGTGCGACGGCGTATTGATGAATACCGCCATTGCCGGCGCGCAGGATCCGGTGCTGATGGCCTCGGCGATGAAAAAAGCGATCGAGGCCGGCCGCGAGGCGTACCTGGCCGGGCGTATCCCGCGCAAGCAGTACGCCAGCGCCTCATCGCCGCTGGACGGGACCTTTTTCTGACCCGTCGGGCATCTCTTGCTGCGGGATAGAGAGCGCAGGGAAAGAAATATTTTCAGTCCGCAAATAAACGCGAACTAACTTAAAAAAACATCAGATTATATTCGCGTTGATTCGCGTGCATTTGCGGATCCAAAAAGCAAACCCGGCATTCTTTTCGCTTGACCGGGGGAGACAACGTCAGCTTTTCCCGATCAGGCTCTCTTCACCCTTGATCAGCCGGGCAATGTTACTGCGATGGCGCCAGAACGAGAGCAGCGCCATGGCGGCGGTGGCAATCACCAGTTCCCACACCGGACCGAGTATCAACCACACATAAACCGGCGCCAGCGCCATGGCGACCAGTGCCGATAAGGAAGAGATCTTCAGGCCCTTGGCAATAAACAGCCAGGTGGCGGCCGTCGCCAGGCCCACCCAGAAGTTAAACCCGAACAGCACCCCCAGCAGCGTCGCCACGCCCTTGCCGCCCTTGAACTGGAAAAAGACCGGGTACAGATGGCCGACGAAGGCGGCAAAGCCAACCAGTCCCAGCACCAGCGGGCTGACCTGCAGGTAGACCGCCAGTAGCACTGGCAGCAACCCCTTGAGCATGTCGCCAAGCAAGGTAATGGCGGCCGCCTTCTTGCTGCCCAGGCGCAATACGTTGGTGGCGCCGGGATTACCGGAGCCTGTGCCGCGGGGGTCGGGCAGCCCGGCCAGCTTGCAGACGATGATGGCGGATGAGAGCGAGCCGAGCAGATAAGCGCCCGCTATCAGCGTGTAATCGATGATTTCCATGGATAAATCCTCCCCACTGGAGGCCGGATTATAGAGGGATTGGCGCAAGCCGTGTATAGTTGGGCGCCAGTTGATCAGGCAAAGTTGTACGAGTATGGATATTATTTACCTCAACGATCTGCGCATCGATACCGTCATCGGCATCTATGACTGGGAGCGGCGCATCAAGCAGACCGTGGTGCTGGATCTGGAAATGGGCGCCGACATCCGTCAGGCCGCCGCCAGCGATCACATCGACGACACCCTCAACTACAAGGCGGTGGCCAAACGCATCATCGGCTTTGTGGAAGAGAGCGAATACCAGCTGGTCGAAACCCTGGCGGAGAAAGTCGCCGAAATCATTCTGGGTGAATTCAATGTGCCCTGGGTCCGGATCCGGCTCAACAAGCAGGGCGCGGTACGCGGCGCCCGTGATGTCGGCGTGATCATCGAGCGTGGCACGCAGGTCTGACATGGCGCAGATCTATATCAGCATCGGCAGCAATATCGACGCGGAACACAATATTCGCGGCGCCATTCACGCACTGAAAGAGCAGTACGGCGAACTGGTTCTCTCCAGCGTGTATGAAAGCGCTTCGGTCGGCTTCGAGGGCGACAATTTTCTCAACCTGGTCGTCGGTCTGGAAACGGATCAAACCGTGCAAAACGTGCTCGATACATTGCACGATATAGAAAATCGTTACGGGCGCAAGCGCACCGGTCCGCGCTTTTCATCCAGAACCCTGGATCTGGATCTGTTGCTGTACGACGACCTGGATCTGCAGGATCAGGGCATCGATCTGCCGCGCGAGGAGATCACCCACAACGCCTTCGTCCTGCAACCCCTGGCCGAGATCGCCCCGGATCTCGAGCATCCCCAGCAACAACGCACCATGGCCGAACTGTGGCAACAGTTCGACAAGACCAGCCAGTCACTCTGGGCGATTCCCTTCGAGTGGGAATGAAGAGACTCACCACGAAGACATGAAGACTCGAAGAAAAACAAAAGCTTTTTCAAAAAATTGTTCTTCAGCATGGATATCACGCAGTCTAACGCCAGCGTGACCTGCAAAATTAATAATTATTCTTTGTGTTTGCTTCGTGTCTTCGTGGTGAATCATTTTATGCGTTCAGCGATCGCCCGCCATCGACGGCGAGGATCTGGCCGGTCATGTAGCCGGCGTCGCGGATGAGATAGAGAATCGCACTGGCGATGTCATGCGGATCGCCGCGGCGCTTGAGGAAGGTCCGCGAGATGATTTTTTCCTTGTCCTCGTCTTCCAGGTTTTCTGGCCACAAAATCGCGCCCGGGGCGACACCGTTGACGCGGATCTCCGGTCCCAGTTCGGCGGCCAGGGCCCGGGTGGCCATCGCCAGTGCCGCCTTGGCCATGCTGTAGATGGGAAAGTTACGCAGCGGTCGCTCGGCGTGGATGTCAACGATATTGACGATACAGCCTTGCTGTTGCTTGAGATAGGGTGCGGCCGCCTGGCTCAGGAAAAACGGGGCCTTGACGTTTGAGCCCATCAGGTCGTCCCACTGTTCGAGGTTGGCGGAGTCGATCGGGGTCGGGTAAAAGCTCGAGGCATTGTTGATCAGCACATCCAGCCGTCCCCAGACCTGCGCGGCCTGTTCGACCAGTTGCCCGAGTTCGGCGGTATGATGCAAGTCGGCCTGCACCAGCACCACTGAATCGGCGCGCAGGTGTTCCAGCTCCAGCTGCAGTTTTTCCGCGGCCTCGCGTGAGTGGCGATAGTGCAGCACGATATTCATGCCCTGTTCGTGCAGCAACCGCGCGGTTGTGGCGCCGATACGATGGGCCGCGCCGGTTATCAAAACCACCTTGTGTTCAGACATGCTGTGTTATCCTTCGGTTTTGCCACGAGTCGCACACTTTAACGCAATTGGCCGATGAATACAGCGGATCCCAAAACCGGACGCCATGGCGCGCAAACACCCTTTCCGGGGCGCCTGCGCCAAGGGCAGGCACAGACGAGTGACTGGCCCGAGCCGGATGCCGCGGCACGGCAGCATAGCCTCTCGCTGATCACCTCTATCAGGGAGAAAATTACGGCCGCCGGCGGTTCGTTGAGCTTCCACGATTACATGCAGGCGGCACTGTATACACCGGGACTCGGTTATTACGCCGCCGGTAGCAGCAAGTTCGGTGCCGCCGGCGACTTTGTTACTGCACCGGAGATCTCGCCGCTGTTTGCCGACTGCCTGGCGGATGCCATGCAGCCGGTATTGAAAGCCAGGTCGCAGTATTCGGTGCTCGAGGCCGGTGCCGGCAGCGGGATACTCGCGGCGCGGTTGTTACAATGCTGGCAGGCGCAGGAGTGCCTGCCGCAACACTATTATATCCTCGAGCTCAGTGCGGACCTGCGTGAGCGCCAGCGTCAGCAACTCGAGGCACATTGCCCTGAGTTGTTAGCCAAAGTGCAGTGGCTTGATACGTGGCCGAATAATTTCGAAGGTATCGTGCTGGCCAATGAGCTGCTGGATGCCATGCCGGTGCATCGTGTGCACAAACGCGAAGGTCGCTGGTACGAACAGACGGTTGGTTTCGAACAGGAGGGTTTCAACCTCCATGAACAGCCGTTATCCGATACGCTGTTACAACAACAGCTGGCGGCTATAGAGTCAGAGCAGCCATTGCCCGATGACTACCTGACGGAAATCAATCTTGATGCCGGGCAATGGATCCGTTCGCTGGGAGATAACCTGCGCCAGGGCGTGGTGCTGTTACTGGATTACGGTTATCCACGCAGTGAGTATTATCATCCGCAGCGTCAGCGCGGTACGTTGATGTGTCATTATCGCCATCGCGCCCATGATGATCCTTTTGTTTACCCCGGCTTGCAGGACATTACCGCGCATGTAGACTTTACCGATATTGCCGACAATGCTCTGGCAGCGGGATTTGGCGTGGCGGGCTATACGACCCAGGCCCACTTTCTGCTCGATAACGGCATAACGCAGAAATTGGAACAGCAACAGCAATACGATGAAGCGGCGTATCAGCGCCAGGTCTCGCAGGTACGCCAACTGACCCTGCCCCAGGAGATGGGGGAAATATTCAAAGTGATGTTGCTAAACAAGGGCAGTGAAGTTTTGCCGGCAGGATTCAGCGCACGTGATTTGCGCCATCAATTATAACGAGACCTTTACATGCTGCTGATACAGATTATTATTCTGGCGATTTTGCAGGGGCTGACCGAATTCCTGCCGATTTCCAGTTCCGCGCATCTGATCCTGGTACCGCAACTGAGTGACTGGCCCGACCAGGGGCTGGCGTTTGATGTCGCCGTGCATGTCGGTACCCTGGCGGCCGTTGTCTGGTATTTTCGACTCGAGGTGATCGCCATGGCGCGGGACTGGGGCAGCTCCTGTGCTCGGCGACAACAAACCGGTGAAAGCCGCCTGGCCTGGGCGGTCATTCTCGGCAGTATCCCGCTCGCGCTGTTCGGTCTGTTATTGCACGATCTGGTCGAATCCACATGGCGTTCGCCGCTGGTGATCGCCTGGGCAACCATCGGTTTCGGTCTGTTGCTATGGCTGGCCGATGCGATCGGCCGACGGGTTCGCGACGAGCACCGCCTCGGCTGGAAAGACGTGCTGGTGATCGGCCTGGCCCAGGCGGTGGCATTGGTTCCCGGAACCTCACGTTCAGGTATTACCATGACCGCTGGCCTGTTGATGGGGCTGACGCGCACTGCGGCGGCACGGTTTTCCTTTTTGTTGTCGATCCCGGCCATCTTGATGGCCGGCACCTACAAGACGCTGAAACTGATCGAGCAGGGCAGCGTGGAATGGTTGCCGCTGGTGCTCGGCGCAGTGATTTCGGCACTCACCGCCTATCTGTGCATTCACTGGTTTTTGAAACTGCTGGATCGCATCGGCATGCTGCCGTTTGTGATCTATCGACTGGTGCTGGGTGCAGGCCTGTTATACGTATTTATGTAAACGATCATGAGCGATAAACCTCGCGATAACATTTATGCCACGCCGCAACCGATGATTGTGGATTTTGCCTTTGACGAAAAAGTGGCGGGTGTATTTCCGGATATGATCCGCCGCTCGGTCCCGGGCTATGAAACCGTCATCAGCCTGCTGGGCTTGCTGGCGGAACGGTATGCCCGGCCGGATAGTCGGGTCTATGACTTTGGCAGTTCACTGGGTGCGGCGACGCTCTCCATGCGCCAACGGATAGCGCATGACAGTTGCCGGATTATCGCGGTCGACAACTCCACCGCCATGACCGAACGCTGCCAACAGTTTCTGGCAAAGAACAATTCCGGCATTGAGAGCTCCGGGGTTGAAGTGGATGTGATCTGCGCCGATATTCGCGATATCAAGGTGGAGCAGGCTTCACTGGTGGTGCTCAACTTTACCCTGCAGTTCATTCCGCCGGCCGAGCGCCAGGCACTGTTGAACCATATCTATTCCGGTTTGTTGCCCGGCGGCGCGCTGGTGCTATCGGAAAAATTCGCGTTCGATAACACAGGCGAACAGCAGTTTCAGACCGATATGCACCTGGCATTCAAAAAAGCCAACGGCTACAGCGAACTGGAGATCAGCCAGAAACGCAGCGCGCTGGAAAACGTGCTGATCCCCGACAGCTTCGAGACCCATCATGGACGACTGCAACAGGCTGGCTTCGCACAGATCTATCAATGGTTTCAGTGTTTTAACTTCACCTCCCTGCTGGCAGTCAAATGATCGATTATTCTTCTCTCTACCAGCAGATGGCGAATACGCCCCTGGCCGACTGGGCACAGCAGTTGCCGGCACAGATCGAAAAAAGGCTGGATCCCAAACGTTATGGCGATCTGCCCAAATGGCAGGCCGCGGTGGCGGCACTGCCAGAAGCCCGGCCGGCCAGCTGCAACTTCAACCGGGCGGCGGTACGTATCGGCGAGGGCAGTGAGCTGGACGAGCGGCATCGAACCTCCATGATAGAACAACTGAAACAGTTGCACCCCTGGCGCAAGGGGCCCTTTGAGCTGTTTGGCATTGCTATCGATACCGAATGGCGCTCCGACTGGAAATGGGAGCGCCTGAAAGATCACATCACACCGCTGTCCGGCCGTACGGTACTGGATGTCGGCTGTGGTAATGGCTATCACTGCTGGCGCATGAAAGGCGCCGGTGCCGAACTGGTCATCGGTGTCGACCCCACTCCGCTGTTTACCCTGCAATACGAGGTAATGCATCGCTATGCCGGTGACCAGGGGGTGTATGTGCTGCCGCTGGGAATTGACGATGTGCCGGCAAAACTGCAGGCCTTCGAGACGGTGTTTTCCATGGGTGTCTTGTATCATCGGCGCTCACCGCTCGATCATTTGTTGCAATTACGCGATTGCCTGGCGGCCGGGGGCGAACTGGTGCTGGAAACCCTGATTGTCGACGGTGATGAGAACACGGCATTGTTTCCCGAAGATCGTTATGCCCGCATGGGCAATGTCTGGTTCCTGCCCTCGGTGCCGATGCTCGAACGCTGGCTGCGGCGTTGCCGGTTCACCAATATTCGCACGGTCGATGTCACAACGACGACGACAGAAGAACAGCGCTCGACCGACTGGATGACCTTCCAATCCCTGGCCGACTTTCTCGACCCCGACGATCACAGCATGTCGATCGAAGGCTATCCGGCTCCCAGGCGGGCAATCATCATTGCGCAAAAAGGCTAAACAGCTTCATTCCACCAATCGAGAATGCGAGGCATAGAGAGAGAAATTTATAACCATCGAAACACTGAATTCACCGAAAGCACTGAAAAGTAGTGAATGGCATTTTCGGTGAGTTCAGTGTCTTCGGTGTTTCAGTGGTTAAACAGACGGCATTAACTATTGAAACTTTTTTCACTGACTGAAATAAATCACGCTGTCAGTTTCGGGTGATATTTATCGGATTGTAGTCGCATGGTTCACAATCTATTCGCTGATACACCGTTTCATCGATAACCTGGTTGCAGATATGTGAACGGCGGGTATTGCGGATATGCGGTTTGATCCAGGAGCTGATATAAAGCCAGCTGCGGGACTCGCGCAGCGCGTCTGTGTGGTCCGGCAGGACGGTTCGTTCTATATAGTCCTCATCCAGTTGCACATCGGGTAGCGATCTCTTCAGTTTGTCGAGCATCCAGCGTAGCGTGATGTCGGACAGGCCTTTTTCTTTGTAGCCGCCGCCGATGCTGGAATGGACACCGGTAAACCAGCGCTGTTCTACAACCTGCTCTTCGTCGAGGTTATTGATTTGCCACAGGGCGGGGGCGAACGAGCGACGTTTCTCATCGACGGCGATCGCATGATAGGCGTGTTTGACGTGGGGAGAGAGCCGGGTGTCGTGAAACTTGTAGAGCCAGGAGGTCACCCAGTTGAGGGATTTTAGCGGAATCCCCAGCGCGCCGACCGTGTCCCAGACTCCGAGAAAACAGACATCCCGATCGACATGGCTGAAGCGCTCGCGAAAGATCTCGAGTTCATCCGGGTCGATATTGTCTTTACGGTAAAGTTTGTAGACCCGGTCGATCTTGCTGATGTACTTTTTGCGCAGTATGCCCATTTTGGCAATCAGCCCGGCAAGACTGCGGGCGGTATAGGCGCCACGGCTGAAGCCGAACAGAACCAGCCTGTCGTCAGGCTGGTAGTTTTCCACGATGAACCGGTAGGCTTGCTGGATATTTTCGAACAGACCATGACCGAAGGCACCACCGGTGATTTTGTCCAGCCAGTTCCGAGTGCCCACGCCTTCGTCATACCAGGTGATTTGTTCTTCAGGCACGCTGAGCAGAATGCGGGCCATTCTGGCGACATTTGTCGGGGAGATAACGTCGCCATCCTTCTGGTCGGCGGTATTCCAGGTGCCATCGGTACATATAAAGAGTGTTTTAGCCATCCCTGTGTTCTCGTTTTCCTGCGCTGTAAAAATCTACTCCCGCTATGTGATCAAATCAAGCACTTGTGCGGCAACGGTCAGAGGGCCGGATTCGGGCCAGGGTGTGTCCTGCGGCACAAATTGACCGGCTAGCCACCTGTGCAGGTTATCAGCGGCGTTATAATTAACCTATGTATCGAGTATGGGAAAAACTGTGCGAGTTGACCTGGCCTTCCACCTGGTATGGCTGGCGCCTGGGCCTGCAGTCCTGGTGGTATACCCGGGACAAACCCCGACTGGCGGTTACCGCCGGCGTTCTCGTACTGGTACTGGCCATCCCACCGGGCATTTCTGCCCTGTTCAGTCAGGCACAACAGAGCCGGCAGGCCGCTCGTGATATACGTTGCCTGACCCTGAATGTGTATCACGAGGCGCGGGGCGAGTCGCTTGCCGGCCAGTATGCCGTGGCGGAAGTGACCCTGAATCGCGTGGCATCAAAACGATTTCCCGACACCCTGTGCGAGGTGGTGCACGAACAACGCTGGGACAGAATACGCAAGCGTCACGTCGGTGCGTTTTCATGGACCGAGCTCGAAGTAACCGCCGATGTGAGCGATCCGGCCTACAAAACCGCCCGTCGGGTTGCCGCGGATGTCTATTACCGGCGTAGTGAGCCCCGGGTGGAAGATGCCCTGTTTTACCATGCCAGTTATATCCGCCCCAGCTGGGCGCGAAGCAAGCAGAAAGTGGCCACGATCGGCCGGCATATTTTTTACAAATAGCGACGAGAGTCCGGCGGATACTCAGTGCCTGCGGCCGGACCAGTTGTCGACAAACTGCAGAAAATCCTGTTCAGGCAGGGCAGTGGCATAGACATGCCCCTGGGCAAAATCACAGCCGTACTTTCTCAGCGAGTCCAGGGTAGCAGTATCTTCGGGTCCTTCGGCCACCACATGCATGTCGAGATCATGGGCCAGATTGATCGTGGAGCTGACGATCGACTGCAGCCGTTTTTCCTCGTTCATGTTGCCAACAAACATTCGTTCGATTTTGATCCCGCTGACTGGAAACTCACTCAGATAGGACAGCGAGGAATAGCCGGTACCGAAATCATCGATCGAGCACTGGATGCCCATTTGTTGCAGATCCTCCAGAATCCAGCGGACCCGGGCCGGTTCAGTGATCAGACCGGTTTCGGTCATTTCCAGGCGCAGGTCCTGGCTATCGCCGCCATGAGTATCCAGGCTGCGGCGAATGGTAGTGGCCAGATCGTGTTCGAGCAGATCCGAGGCGGCGACATTGACCGAGACCGGACAGGGCGACTCCTCGCGGCGATGACGGGCAGTAAAACGTACCGCATCGTCGATCATCTTTTCTGTAAGCCGGTAAATCACTCCCGATTTTTCCAGTATGGGTATAAAGCTGTCCGGTTTGAGTAGCCCGTGGCTGGGGTGATGCCAGCGTACCAGAACCTCGGCACCGATAATATGATTATTCTGCAGATCGAACTGGGGCTGGTAATAGGGTCGGAAGTTATCCGTGCCCTGTTGCCAGTAATCACGCAGCAGACTGATTGCCTTGCGATCCGGTTCGATGTTGGCCTGATATTGTTGCCATGGCCGGTGCCGTTTGATGGCGGCCGCCAGTGCAACATTGGCTTTGCGCAGTAATTCCTCTGCGTTGTTATCTCCAGATCTGGACTCGATGATGCCGATCGAAATACGCGGGTCGATTTCCATGTAGTCCAGTTGCAGGGTCTCCCGAATACATTCGGCGAGCCTGGCCGGGTGCATGTTGCCTGTTCGTGCCACGGCATACTGACCGGTTCCGAGATGTCCGAGAATAGTCAGGCGAGCACTGCGCAGTCTCTCGGCGAAGGCGCGTAACATATCTTCACCGACGTTATAGCCGAAATTGAGAATTACTTCGTCGATTCCATTGATCTGGATGGCGGCGACGGTGAGCTCTCTGGTGGCATGGTCGTGACGCAATTTTTCAAGTTCATTGATAAAATGCTGTCGGTTGGACAGGCCGGTTAAAGCATCATGATGTGCCTGGTATTCCAGCTCAGATTCCGCCTGCTTGCGACGCTCGAGTTCCTGACTCAGTTGTCGGGTGCGTCGGCGGACCTGTTTTCTCAGTAGCCATGACCAGATAGAGATCAGGATAACGGCGGTTAGCAACGCGGTCAGGATCCAGGAATATTGCTTTAAAAAATCAGCCAGTCCCGGGTTACTCCATTCAAGCTGGTCATCCCAGCGAGCATAGATTTTCTGGTATTCACCACTGACCTGAATCAGCACGAGATGATGCTGTAGCCACTGTTGCAGTTCCACATTGTCCTGACGAACCGCAAAGGCATAGCTGCGCGGCCACATCGGCGGACTGGTCTGATCGATGGCCAGTGCATAATCGCTAATCAGACGACGTGCGGTGTGACTGGCGACAATGGCGTAACCGGCCTGTCGATTGTCCACCTTGCGCAGGGCGCCGCCAATATCCCGGGATTCTATCAGCGTCAGTGTCAGTTCGCCGCTTTGCTGCCTGACCTGCAATTGCTCATGGGCATAGCTGCTTGCTACGACAGCGACACGTTTGTCACGCAGATCGTCAGGACCAGAGGCCGCCGGGTTTCCCTGGCGAGTGAATATTGCGTGCGTGAGATGGTAAAACGGTTCGGTGAACACGAAGCGTTCTTTGCGCGCGGGGGTGACAAACATGGGGACTACGTCCACCTCGCCGCTCTCCAGCGCTTGTAGTGCCTTGTGCCAGGCCATTTGCCGGTGAACAATCCCGGTCTTGCCGCTTCGGGCGAGGGCGTTCTCCAGATCAATCAAAAAACCTTTGGGCTGCCCCTGCTCATCCAGCCATTCGAACGGAGGATAATTTTTCGAGCCTGCAAAGATGATGGTTGTCTGATTGAGCCGGGGGGCGGTTTCCGCCGTGGCAGCGTGCGCGGAATATGCTCCACAGAACAGCAGACCGAGTGCCGTCAAAAGTCGGGTAGGACGGAGTAATGCCGGCGCCGCTAAAAACACAGGAGAGCCTGGCGGGGGAAATTACTCGCCTGAATCAGGGAAAACCCTGATCCGATGGTAAAAGAAGCAATAAGAACGGGTTTATTGGTGTTGTTAGTCCGCCTGGCGGCGGGGAAACATTTTTCGTGCATGTGACCCCCTGGTGATTTATAGCTTAGCACTTTATTGCGTTATTGTGGCCGGGGCAGCCTAAAACTGGTTTTTCAGCGCACAAGAAGCCGTGCATAACTCTAGATCGGCGACTATCGAGCGAGCTTTAAACTGTTTTGCATCATCAAGTCTGTGCTGGACTATCCGATAATTCCTGAATAAGCAGAATGCAGGAGCGGGAATGAATCCATCGACGTTAATCGGTATGCTCGCCGGTGTGGGCTTGTTGTTCTATGTGCTGAATATCGGCGCGGAGGATCCGGCCGCGTATATCAACCTGCCGGGCCTGGCCATTGTCCTGGTGGGGACGCTGGCGGCAACGTTTATTGCCTATCCGCTGCGCGAGGTACTGCGCGTATTCCGGGTGTTCGGTATTGTCCTGCGCCATGAGAAGTCCTCGCTGCACGACGATATGGAAGAGCTGACAGTTATCGCTCGCCTGTGGTTTCAGGGCAAATTGCAGGCTGTCGAGCAGAAGCTGTCGACATCCACCAACCCGTTTTTGCGTACCGGTGTGCAGCTGGTAATTGACCTGGCACCATTGGATGACATTGTGTCCATGTTGCAATGGCGCATCTCGCGCATGCGGGCCCGGGAACGGGCCGAGGCGCAGATCTTTCGCAGCATGGCCTCCTTCGCGCCGGCGTTTGGCATGATCGGGACGCTGGTAGGGCTGATCAACATGATGCTGATTCTGGACAAAAGCGAGATTTCCCAGATTGGACACTATATGGGGGTGGCGCTGATAACCACCTTTTACGGAATTTTGCTGGCTAACCTGGTGTTCAAGCCGATTGCACTCAAGCTGGAGCGGCGTACCGAGCAGCGCCTGGTGGTGATGAATATGATCCTCGAGGGCGTGGTGTTGATCTCGCAAAAGCGTAATCCCGCCTTTGTGCGTGAAACATTGCGCTCGTTTATGGCCCAGTACCGGGATGATATTCGTGATGAGCCGTACGAGGATCTGCCCGACGAGCAGAAAGATACCGGTGTGGATATCTATGCCGATAAGCAGCAGGGCAGCCAATCATGAGCCAGTGGCAGACGGCGATGAGTGAGAGCGGCAAGGCACGCAACAATCTGGCCCTGGAATGCCTGGACGATCCCGAGGCACAGGATACCGGGGGCGAGAGCTGGCTGATTTCCTATCTCGATACCCTGACACTGCTGCTGACGATGTTCGTCGTGTTGCTGACCTTTGCTGATTTCACCGACGAGGAAACGCCCGATGCCGTCAAAGTGGTGCCCAAACCGGAAGTGACTCCTCAATCGCCCGTCGAGCCAAAGCGGGAGCCCGTTGATGAGACCGTAACACCGCTGGGTGGTGTGTTACTGGACGGTCTGGATGATTCGGTCCAGGT
>JAXHTI010000042.1:0-20288 GCA_034190045.1 Pseudomonadota bacterium | reverse complement strand
GTTGGCAGTTGGCAGTTGGCAGTTGGCAGTTGGCAGTTGGCAGTTGGCAGTTGGCAGTTGGCAGTTGGCAGTTGGCAGTTGGCAGTTGGCAGTTGGCAGTTGGCAGTTGGCAGTTGGCAGTTGGCAAAACACTGATTCAGGGCATTTTTTCTGTCAACTGCCATCTGACGTCTGTCAACTTCGCTTTTCTGCCAACTTCCCTATCGAATATAACGCAGGAAGTTTTCCAGGTGCTGTTCGATAAACTGCTGTTGATCCCAGCGTCGGGTGGAGAGCAGGCGACTTTTCTCGTCGGGGATTACGTAGGCCATGGCAAATAGTTCCTGGCCATCTTTTGTCGTCACTCTGACCTGACGTTTTTCGTAACAGGTATCTTCGTAGTGGTCGATTTTGTAATGAATTTCGGGGGACAGGTCTTGATATAACGTACCCTGGAGCCCTTCCCCCGGTGTGGCAATAATCCCGGGATAGACCTCGCCTTCCAGGCGATAACGGGCATAGCCGTTCAAAGTCGCGGGGATGCCCGCCTGGGTCTGGCCGGTCACGGCGACAAAGACTTCGGGTAATTCGAGGGTGCCGTAAGTAAACAGATGAGCGGACATTGCCCCTCCTTAGATATACAACATGTTTCACACTGGTCGGGTTCCGGCTGCCCGGTCACGTTGTGCTAAAGATTGCTTCGCTTTGCTCGCAATGACCGACAATAGTGAGGTCATTGCGAGGAACTACGTAACGCAGCAATCTCCTCGCACCGGCATTCGGAACACGCATGCGGAATTTTAAAGCAAAGATTACGCCATCACTATTCGGGTAAATACTTATACGCTTGCAAGATGAACACAATTTGACAGGCGTCAAACCGGCCCGTTCCCGGCCCCTTTTTGTGCAGGGCAGGCGTGCTTGCACAATTTACGTGCAGGAACAAGACTGTCTGTAGGCCCCGTTATTTGACACAATCCCGCAATGGAAACCTTCATCCCAGGCCAGCGCTGGTACAGCGACAATGAACCGGAACTCGGCCTGGGCATCGTACAGTCGGTCGAGTCGCGACAGGTCCAGCTGTACTTTCCGGCAGTCGATGAAGATCGCATCTATCGGCTCGATAACGCCCCGCTGACACGTGTTCGTTTTATGGCCCATGACAGTGTCAGCGACGATCACGGCAAAAAGTGGCATATCAGTCATGTCGAAGAGCATGACGGCGTACTTATCTATCATGGTCATGACGAACAGGGGCATGCCGGCCAGGTGACAGAAACCGCCCTGGCTCCCCGGCTGCAACTGAGCCGGCCCCAGGACCGTTTGCTCGGCGGGCATATCGATCCCGCCCGCCTGTATGAATTGCGCCAGGTGATCCGCGAGCGGCAAAACGAGTTATTACCGGCCCCCGTGCATGGCCTGAGCGGCTGTCGCGTCGACCTGGTCCCCCATCAGCTTTACATCGCGCACGAGGTCGCCAGCCGTGCCGCGCCCCGGGTCCTGCTGGCCGATGAGGTGGGACTGGGCAAGACCATCGAGGCGGGCCTGATCATACACAAGCAGTTACTGGACGAGCGCATTGCCCGGGTGCTGATTCTGGTGCCGGAGAATCTCCTGCATCAATGGCTGGTGGAAATGTTGCGCCGTTTTAATCTGCGCTTCAGCCTGCTGGACGAGTCACGCTGTCTGGCCCTGACCGAACAGGAGGAGAACCCGTTCGAGACCGAACAGCTGGTGCTGTGTCCACTGGAAATGTTCATGCGCGATAGCACACGCCAGGAACAGGCACTGAGCGCCTCGTGGGATCTGCTGGTCGTCGACGAGGCCCATCATCTTGACTGGCAGCCCGAACAGGTCAGCCCCGAATACCGTTTTGTCGAACAACTGGCAACTCGCATCCCGGCCGTGCTGTTGCTGACTGCCACGCCCGAACAGCTGGGCATTGCCGGCCATTTTGCCCGGCTGCGGCTGCTCGACCCGCAACGCTTTTTTGATCTTGATGAATTCCTTGAAGAAGAAGCGCTCTATCAGCCAATCCTGCGAGCGGTGAATGAGTTGCTGGATGACCGGACACTGGACGAGGCGTCGCACGAGGCCCTGCAACTGGCACTCGGGAAACACCCTGCTTTCGAGCGCCTGATGTCACTGGCCAATCATGATGCAACAGATGAGTGGCATAACACCGAACGTCATAACGCCCGCCAGCAACTGATTCACCTGCTGGTCGATCGCCATGGGACCGGCCGGGTACTGTTTCGCAACACCCGCGCGGCGATCAGCGGATTCCCGCAACGGCAGCTGCACGCCACCGCCCTGCCTTTACCCGATGCCTATGTGCAAACCGGGGCGACTTCCACCAACGATGAAGCCGCCTCCGGGCTGACACCCGAACAGCGCTGGTCTCAACAGAACGATGGGGCAAATGACTGGGTCGACTTTGATCCCCGCGTGCCATGGTTAATCGATACCGTGCGCCAGTACCGGGGCGAAAAATTTCTGCTGATCTGCGCGCATGCACAGACGGCCCGCACGCTGCATCAATACCTGGCTGATCGGGTCGGCCTGCGTTGTGCCGTGTTTCATGAACAGATGAGCATTATCGAACGGGATCGGGCTGCCGCCTATTTTGCCGACCCGGAAGAAGGCGCCCGGCTGCTGATCTGCTCGGAAATCGGCAGCGAGGGGCGCAATTTCCAGTTTGCCCATCACCTGCTGATGTTCGATCTGCCCGCGCATCCGGATCTGCTGGAACAGCGTATCGGTCGGCTGGATCGCATCGGGCAGACCCAAACCGTCCAGATCCATGTCGGCTACCTGGCCGATAGCCCGCAGAGCATTCTTTATCGTCTGTATCATGAGGCGCTGGATGCCTTTTTACATCCCTGTGCCACCGGCGATGCGGTATTTAGCCGGTTTCGGGAGGCCATCGACGAGACCATGCGCCAGCCATCGAACCCGGCAACACCGTTCAAGACACTGCTGGACGAAATCGCGGACTACCATCAACAACTTGCTCAGCAACTGGAAGCCGGCCGTGATCGGTTGCTGGAGCTCAACTCCTATCGTTCGGAAGAAGCCGATTATCTTCAGCAGGAAATTCGTCAACTGGATAACGATCCGCGATTGCCTGAATTTCTGGAAGCGGCCTGCGCCCAGTTCGGGGTCGATCTCGAAGTGCATGGCAGTGACAGCCATGTCATGCATCCCGGCCCGCATATGCTGGTGGATCATTTCCCCGGTCTGCCGGAGGACGGTCTGACACTGACCTTCTCCCGTTCCACTGCCCTGGCCCGCGAGGACTGGCAGTTTATGAGCTGGGAACATCCGATGATTCGCGGCATCATGGACCAGGTTCTGGAAGAGCACCATGGCAATGCCACGCTGGGCATCCTGCGTGCCAGCGGTCTGCCCGCCGGAACGCTGTTGCTGGAATGCCATTTTATTCTCGAAGGCATGGCGCCGCGACGGCTGCAATTGCCCCGTTATTTACCGCCGACCCTGGTGCGCCGGGTGGTTGATGCCGAGGGTCGTGATCTCACCGGGCGGTTCCCGGTCGAAAAACTGCGGATACTTCCCACCGAGCTGGACAAAACCACCCGTAACCGGATTCTTCGTGCCCGCCAGGACACATTGAGTGGCATGTTCGAACACGCCACGGCCGTGGTTCAGACCCCGGCCCGCGAGATCCTCGAGCAGGCCAACCGGCACATGCTGACCTTGCTGGAGACCGATATTACCCGCCTGCAACACCTGGCCACCATCAATCCCAATGTCCGCGAAGAAGAAATCCGGCAACTGCAGGAACAACGCGATGCCCTGTCGCGACACATTCTGCAGATCGAACCTACGCTGGATGCCATACGGCTGTTGATCGCCGGCTGAACCGACGCGCAAAGACCGCACCTTTTCATGAGAAATTGACGAACCGGCGACTGGCGTTTAGGGCTGGCTCAGGGCCCCTGCGATAATCGCAATGAAGCCGAAGCCGCCCTGTCACTCTATACCCGGGACGTTAACACCCGCGATCAACGCCTGTACGACTGAATAACGAGGCACTCAGGCCGGGCTTTCCGCACGTACCGCCAGCAGCCCGGTAACGGGTTCCTGCTCCAGCCAGCGTCGGAAATCCGCGGCGCTGACCGGTCGGCAGATGTAATAGCCCTGGGCAAGATCACAACGCAATATTTCGAGCAAATCATAGGCGTCCTGTGCCTCGACGCCCTCGGCAATCACCCGGCGCCCCATGTTATGCGCCAGCTCGATCGTGGTGCGAACGATCACCGCGTCATTGTCATCACGGCTCATGTCCCGCACAAAGGATTTATCGATTTTGATCTCATCGGCCGGAATCTGCTTGAGATAGGCCAGTGACGAATAGCCAGTACCAAAATCGTCGATCGCCAGGCTGACGCCCATTTCATGCAACTGCTCGATAACCACGCGCACGCCGCGTGAGTCGGTCATCACACTGTTTTCGGTAATCTCCAGCATCAGCCGGGCCGGATTGATCCGGTAGCGCTCGATCAGTTCGCGCAGTTTTTCCGGCAACAGGGCGTCCTGGATGTCATGGATGGAAAGGTTCACGCTCATGCGCAAATCCAGCCCTTCCTGTTGCCATTCGGCCATTTGCTGCAGCGCGCTACGCAAGATGTACTGGGATAACGGCCGCATCAGGTTCGACTGTACCGCCAGGGGAATAAATTCATCCGGCATCACCAGTCCCAGCTCCGGATGCTGCCAGCGGGCCAGGGCCTCCACGCCCCAGACCTTGCCATGCTGCATGTCGATAATCGGCTGGTAGTGCAACATAATCTGCCGGTTATCCATGGCATCCCGCAGATTACACAACATGCTCAGGCGCTGGGTGGTGTACTGATCCTCGCTTGCATCATAGAAGGCATAACCGGAACCGTTTTCCTTGGCCAGGTACATGGCCACGTCGGCATGCTGAATCAGCATATCCGCCGAGGGCCCGTCTTCGGGATAAGAGGCCATACCGATACTGATACCGATCGGTATCTGGCGACGATCGAGCTGAAACGGCTCCTGCATAAAGCGGACAATATTCTGTGCCACGACTTCGGCTGTCTTCTGGTTCGCCCCCGGCAACAGCACCGCGAACTCATCGCCCCCGAGGCGAACGAAGGTATCTGTCACACGCAAGACTTTCTTGATACGGGTTGCCACATGCTGGATCAAGCGATCCCCGGCCTGGTGTCCCATTGAATCGTTGACTTCCTTGAACTGGTTCAGGTCCATCATCAACACCACGAACTCGAAGTGGGGTGTTGTGTCGTCCTTGATCAGCCCTTCAATCTTTTCATACAGGAAATTGCGATTGGGCAGCCCGGTCAGATGATCGTGATAGGCATAGTGCAGTTCGAGTGCGGAAATACGTCGGATATATTCAATGCTGGAAAGACTGCTGCGGGTGATTAACAGCACGAACAGGCTGCCTCCCAGAAACACCATCGCCATCAGTATCTCCGCGAGCCCGGGGACAGACTGTCGGCTCAGCATTGCCAGCTGGGCAATATAGCCGGCAATGAACATCATCAGCAGGATGAAAATGAAATTCCAGGTGAGGTCGGTACACTCCTTTTCCTGGCAGATTTTTCTCACCGGACGCAGCGAGGAGAGCAACAATGCCAGACCAACCACCACAAGGGACATCGTTATGTACTTCAACACCATAACCCCACCTTGTAAGCCCACCCCTCGAACACCGGGGTGTGAAATGAATTATTATTATAGTCATGCCGCACGGACATACCTGACTCGTCGATCGCTAATAACCTGCAGATCTTAAGGTGTTTGTTTTCGCGCGACGGCGTCAAAAAATATCGCCGGTGTAATTTAGAATCATTCAAATAATTTTTATACGTTACACCGGAAACAGGGATATTGTTACCGCATCCCACCGTCCGACACAAGTCCAACAGAGCGGTTCATACAGTTAATCGATCATTCGGGAATAACATAAGTTGGTAACGGACAATTTCTCACCACGAAATAGTGCTGAGTGCTGAGTGCTGAGTGCTGAGTGCTGAGTGCTGAGTGCTGAGTGTTGCATTCTCTCTGTGGGAGCGGGCCACGACCGCGATTCAGTCTCTGACAGAGTCGCGCCCGTGGGGCGCTCCCACCAGATCACTGAATACTGAGTAGTGTGTGCTGAGTTCCTGGTTCTGAGTACCTGGATTCAGATAACGAACAATGAGGCCGTGAACAGTCCGTCGGGGAGAGGATAATAATTTTATGCTGAATGCGCTTTATTAGTGCATTCATCAGAAGTTCCCGGGATCCCTGGAACGTGTTTACTGGAGAGAATGGTGGCTACGCCCTGATTCGAACAGGGGACCCCATCATTATGAGTGATGTGCTCTAACCAGCTGAGCTACGTAGCCATATATCTTGCTGGCCCGGACGGGCCCCACAGGAGCCGCGCATTGTCGGCATTTCGGGCCGGGATGTCAAGCCAGACAGGTCCCGGCCCATTTCGGGGAAAACCCTATTTACCGATAAAGATCAACAACTTAACTCACTTTCAAGGCGGCTGTACTACCTGCCTCAACGCCGTCCGCGAATAAACGCCAATCAGCGCGAATATAAATTCTGTATTTGCGTGCATTGGCATTCATTTGCGGATTCCCGTTGCTAGACATTGAAGCGAAAATGCATCACATCCCCGTCGTGGACGATGTATTCCTTGCCTTCCAGGCGCAGGCGTCCCGCTTCCTTGGCGCCGGCTTCGCCGTTGTATTTGACGAAGTCCTCGTAGCTGGTGACCTCGGCACGGATAAAGCCTTTCTGGAAATCGGTATGGATCACGCCGGCGGCCTGCGGGGCGGTGGCGCCGACCGGGACGGTCCAGGCCCGCACTTCCTTCTCGCCGGCCGTGAAATAGGTCTGTAACCCCAGCAGTTCAAAACCGGCGCGGATAACCCGATTCAACCCCGGCTCTTCGAGCCCCATCTCGCCGAGAAAATCGGCCATCTCCGCCTCATCCAGTTCCGCGATCTCCGCCTCGATAGCGGCACAGACCGGTACCACCGGGGCGCCTTCGGCACTGGCATATTCTTTCAACTCATCCAGCAGCGGGTTGTTTTCAAAACCGTCATCGTTGACGTTGGCGATGTACATGGCCGGCTTGATGGTCAGCAGGAACAGATCGCGGATCAGTTTCTTTTCCTCGACATCCAGATCCAGCGCGCGGACCGGCTGGCCTTCATCCAGGGCCGCCTTGACCTTCTCGAGGACAACCATCTTGGCTTTGGCTTCCTTGTCGCTGGACTTGGCGACCTTGGCCAGGCGGTTCATGGCCTTCTCCACCGAGTCCATATCGGCCAGCGCCAGTTCGGTATTGATGATTTCGATATCGCTGATCGGATCCACCTTGCCGGCGACATGTACCACATCGTCATTCTCGAAGCAGCGCACTACGTGGGCGATGGCCTCGGTTTCGCGGATATTGGCCAGAAACTGGTTGCCCAGTCCCTCACCCTTGGAGGCACCTTCAACCAGCCCGGCGATATCGACAAACTCCATGGTCGCCGGCAGTACTTTTTGCGGTTTGACGATCTCCGCCAGTTTGTTCAGGCGGAGATCCGGCACCGGTACCACACCCACGTTGGGCTCAATGGTGCAAAACGGATAATTCTCCGCCTGAATGCCCGCCTTGGTCAGCGCATTGAACAACGTCGACTTGCCAACATTGGGCAGACCGACAATACCGCACTTGAATCCCATGATAATCAGTTCCGTTTAGATTGAAAAATGTTTCCCGCAGAGACGCAGAGTTAAATAAACAGTGGGAGGCGATTTCATCGGCGACCGTTGTGCCCCTGCTCTCGAGTCGCGGCTGCAAGCCCCTCCTACATTATGCGAGATGACTCCACGTTGTTGGGTTTCTAGCCACGATGAAGTTCGTTCATCGCTTTCGACAGTTCTCCTTCGAGAACTTCCGGCAAGACTTTGAGGGCCGCATCGATGCCGTTATCGATGGCAATGCGATCGTCCTTGGCCGCTTTTTTCAGGACATGGCTGGTCACCCGGTTTTTATCGCCCGGATGGCCGATGCCGATGCGCAGACGCTGAAAGCCGTTACCGCCCATCTTGCTGATAATATCGCGCAGGCCATTATGCCCGCCATGCCCGCCACCTTCTTTAAGACGGACCGTGCCGGGCGGCAGGTCCAGATCGTCATGCGCGACCAGGATATTTTCCTTACCAATCTTGAAGAAATTGGCCAGCGCCTGCACGGCCTGACCACTGAGATTCATATAGGTATCCGGTTTGAGTAACCAGATGTCCTGACCGCCAAGTGTGAATTTGGCGACCTCACCGTGAAATTTTTTCTCGGATTTGAATACAGCGTGATACTGGCGAGCGACCTCGTCCACAAACCAGAAACCGGCGTTGTGCGGTGTGTCTTCATACTCGGGACCGGGATTTCCCAGACCCGCAATCAGTTTCACACGTGCAGACAACGCCGGTTACCTGAGGTCGTAAAAAAGAGAAGCCGATTAGCTTTCTTCGCTTTCGCCGCCAGCGGCTTCAGCTTCTTCGCCACCTTCCTCTTCTTCAGTCTCTTCCTTGGCTGCACGCGGCATATGGATAGCAACCACCGGCTGGTCGTGTTCTTCACCGTGCATCAGTTCCACCAGCTCGACACCTTCCGGAAGTTTGAGCTCGCTCATGTGAACCGTCTGGTCGATATCCAGTTGTGCCAGGTCCAGCTCGATGTACTCGGGCAGGTTACCGGGCAGGCAGGATACTTCCACTTCCGTCAGGTTATGGGTAATCACGCCGCCTTCCTTGACGCCCGGGCATTTCTCTTCGTTCATAAAGTGCAACGGAACATTGACGCGAATTGCCTCGTTGGCACTGACGCGCAACAGATCCATATGCAGGATGTAGGGCTTGCCCGGATGACGCTGCAGATCCTTGAGGATGACCTGGTCTTCGTTATTACCGACCTTGACCGTCAGAATGGAAGAGAAAAACGCTTCATTCTTCAACTGGTTGACCAGCTCGTCATGATCCAGCGATAACATCGCCGGGTCCTTGCCGGCGCCGTACATGACGGCCGGTACTCTGCCCGTGCGACGCAGGCGGCGGCTCGCACCTTTGCCCTGATCGCTGCGGGATTCCGCTTGCAATACAAAATCACTCATGGTGAATCTCCTGTTACATGATGCGCAAAATGCGCGATGCCATCCCCGCGACCAGGGACGGCGTTGCCCGCCTGTTTAGAGGCGGGATCGTCAGCGGTCAGTCGACAAACAGACTGCTGACCGATTCTTCACTGCTGATGCGACGGATGGTCTCCGCCAGTAACTCGGCAATACTCAGCTGCCGGATATTCGGACACTCGCTGGCCGCCGGCGATAACGGAATGGTGTCGGTTACCACCAGCTCATCCAGCGACGAGTGGGTAATGTTATCCACCGCCGGGCCGGACAGTACCGGGTGAGTACAGTAGGCCACCACCTTGCGCGCCCCGTGTTCCTTGAGCGCGTTGGCCGCCTTGCACAGCGTGCCGGCGGTATCCACCAGGTCGTCGACGATGATGCAGGTGCGATCCCGGACATCGCCGATAATATTCATCACCCGCGCTTCATTGGCGCGCGGACGGCGCTTGTCGATAATCGCCAGGTCCGCGTCGTCCAGTCGCTTGGCCAGTGCCCGGGCACGAACCACACCGCCCACATCGGGCGAAACGACCATCAGGTTCGGGTACTTCTGGCGCCAGATATCACCCAGCAAAATCGGCGAGGCATAAACATTGTCCACCGGGATGTTGAAAAAGCCCTGGATCTGATCGGCATGCAGATCCACGGTCAGTACCCGGTCGGTCCCGGCGGCGCTGATCATATCGGCCACCACCTTGGCGGTAATCGGTACCCGCGCCGAGCGCGGCCGGCGGTCCTGCCGCGCGTAACCGAAATACGGAATCACCGCGGTAATGCGCGCGGCCGACGAACGGCGCAGCGCATCGACCATCACGCACAGTTCCATCAGGTTATCGTTCGACGGGCGGCAGGTGGGCTGAACGATGAAAATGTCCTTGCCGCGGACATTTTCCATGATCTCCACCATGACCTCGTCGTCACTGAACTTGCCCACCAGCGCTTTGCCCAGCGGCAGGCTCAGACGGGCGGTAATGTCCTGCGCCAGTTGCGGGTTGGCATTCCCCGCGAAGATCATCATGCTGCGATCGGCGGCACGGTTCCCGGGGAGGTCCAGTTCTGGTCGATTGTTTAGCATCATTCTCTCCGGGTCAGCTGGATGGCTCGGCCCGTCAATTTATGGCTGGGGTGGCAGGATTACTCGGCGCGTCCTTGCGCCTCGCCCCTTCGGGGCCCGTGTCGCTGCGCTCCCCGGTTCAAATTTGTTCCAGACAAATTTGTCGAACCTTTTACGGTTCTCATCCTGCCTCAACGCAGCGCCATGATTAAAAACCGGACGCTGTCGATCAGCCTTGCTTTCATTTATGGCTGGGGTGGCAGGATTCGAACCTGCGTATGCTGGAATCAAAATCCAGTGCCTTACCGCTTGGCGACACCCCAGTAGAACAGTGACTAGGTTCTAGGCGCTAGGTCCTAGGGCTGATTGCCCGCCTCTATACGCGACGTGACAATCAAATAACTAACCTAACGCTTACCTTCAAAATTCGTATTCTGGCCCCTGGCAACCAGCCCCCAGTACCTGTTCTGGCGACACCCCAAAATAGTAACTAGTATCCAGGGGCTAGTTTCTAGGACCTAGTCACTAGCCCCTAGCACCTGTTTTATCGGTGATTCGTTGACGCCCCGGGCGACGAATCCCTGCCAGTTTTCGGCCAGTTGCTGCCAGGCCGCGTTGGCGGCCGCTTCGGTCTCGAACGCCGCGAAGACGCAGGCGCCGGTGCCGGTCAGGCGGGCCGAAGCCAGGGTGTCGAGTGCTTCCAGGGCCGCGGCCACCTCGGGATAACGGGCGCGGACCGGCGCTTCACAGACATTGCCCCATTGCGGGCTTTCGGGCGCGGCCAGAAAGTCGCGTATTGTAATGGGTGGGCAATCCCGCCGCAAATGTGAATCGGAGAAAATCGCCGCGGTTGAGACAGTTACCGGCGGGATCAGCACCAGATACCAGCGATCGGGCAGATCCAGCGGCTGTAATTGCTCGCCCACGCCCTCGGCCCAGGCGCTGTGGCCGCGCACGAAGACCGGCACGTCGGCGCCCAGCTGCATGCCCAGTTCGGCCAGGACATCGACGCCCAGCCGGGTATTCCAGAGCCGATCGAGCGCCACCAGCGTGGTGGCGGCGTTGGAGCTGCCGCCGCCCAGGCCGCCGCCCATCGGCAGGCGTTTGTCCACGTGGATATCCACCCCGGCCCCGACGCCCGCGGCCTCCTGCAGCAGGCGCGCCGCGCGCACCACCAGATCCTGGTCGGCCGGCACGCCCGCCAGATCCGTCGCCCGGTGCACTTTGCTGTCATCGCGCAGGACAAAGGCCAGCCGGTCGCCATAATCGAGCAACTGGAAAACCGTCTGCAACAGATGATAGCCATCGGCACGCCGCCCGGTGATATGCAAAAACAGGTTCAGCTTGGCCGGGGCCGGCCACCAGCGCAGGGATTCTTCGATCTCCAGGGTCATGTTCCGTTCCCCGGCGGCAGCAGCCGCAAGCGTTGCGCGCCGATCAGCTCATAGTCGGGCACCGGCAGGTTCTGTTGCTCCGCCACCCCGCTGCCCTCTAACAGTCGTCCGGCACTGTCAAACCGGGCACCGTGACAGGCATCGACGAATTCCGGTTTGTCCGCGGCCAGCCGAACCCGGCAACCGCGCCGGGTTTCGTAGGGGTGGAAGACGAATATTTGCGGATGGCGCGAGCGCCAGACGGTGGAGATGTCCCGGGGCTGGCGACTGTCATGCGAATCGGGATCACGCAGTTGGGCCGCCGGGCGCTGTTCCAGCCGCTGCGCTTCGCCGGGCGGGCGTCGGTAAACCCAGATCTCCCGCCCGTCGGGCCATTGCAACTGACGCAGCTCCCCCGCCGGGATTTGCGACCAGTCCACTTCCAGGCGCCAGGGATCGGCCGCCGCTTGCTGTTCCCGCTGGCCATCGCCGCTGCCGAGACTGGCCAGCAGCACGGTCGCCAGTGCCACCAGGGCGATCAGAAACAGCAATTTCACCGCCACGGAAAGATAAAGCCGACGCGTGGAACTGTTCATGAACCGGAAGCGCTGACCTGCCAGTTATCCACCACCATCTTGACCCGCAGATCCTGCCGGTCCACCGACAGCCGATCCGGCAGGGCCAGGCCATCGACCCGGGTATAGCGGCTGAAGGCGACCTGCCACTCGGCCTGCTGCACCGCCATCAGCCGACCGGCCTGATCGCGACGCGGCTGTTGTGTGGGATAGCGGGGATCGGTCATCCCCAGGATCCAGTAACGCAAACCACTGACCGGCATGTTGACGCCGGTATGGGCATACAACAGGCTTTCGGGATCGTCGGCGTAATACATCCCCTGGTGCGAATCGGTCAGGCGCACGCCCTGCCCGTTGCCTTCGAGTTGCACCCGGCCGCTGCCAAACGGGCCCCACAGCTCGATGCGGTAATCCTCCTGCCGCTGTTGCCATTCCACGTTCAGATGCCAGGCTTCGGAACCGTTGATAATGGCCACCCGCCCTTTCAGCTGCCAGGCGTCGATCTGTTCCAGGGCCTGCTGACGTTGTTCCGGACTGCGGGCGGGAATACCCGACTCCGGCGGCGCGGCACAACCGGCCAGCCAGGCACCGGCGATCAAAACGGGCCACCATCTCATCGGGTAAACCGCTCGATCACATCCCGTAACACGCGATGTTCCGGGGCTTCGCGCAGTGCCTCGTCCCATACCTCGCGCGCCGCATCGCGGCGGCCGGTGACCCACAACACCTCGCCCAGGTGCGCGGCGATCTCGCCGTCCCGGAGTTTATCGAAAGCCCGTTGCAGATATTCCAGCGCCTTGTCGTGCTGGCCCATGCGGTAATAGGCCCAGCCCATGCTATCGATAATCGCCGGCTCATCCGGCTTGATCTTGTAGGCGCGGCGAATGTAACCGAACCCCTCGTCGATCCGATCGGTGGCGTCCACCAGGGTATAGCCCAGCGCATTAAGCGCCTCGGCGTTATTGGGTTCGTTGTCCACGATGCGTTGCAGATCGGCCAGGGTCTCGTCCAGCCGGTCGAGTTTCTCGGCGACCAGTGCGCGGGCATAGAGCAGTTTGCTGTTATCGGGCATCTGCTCCAGCGCCAGGTTATAGAGCCGGTAGGCCTCTTCGTACTCGCGGGCGTTGAGCAACAGTTCGCCTTCGGCCAGGTAGAGGCGCAGTTCCGCATCCAGATTATCGGTGCGGGTGGTTTGCAAGTGTTCCCGGCCGGCGGCCAGGCTGTCCTGGCTGGCCAGGATGCCGGCGGCGCGGATCCGCGCATCCACATAGTGCTCGCCGCGTTCGATCATGGCGTAATAATCGAGCGCCAGATCGAACTTGTCCTGCAGCTCGGCGGCCTGCCCCAGGTAATAACGGGCCTCGTTCACCCGGCGCTTTTGCGCGATGAGCTGCTTGAGACTGGCTTCGGCCTGGGCGTAATCGCCCATCTGCAGGGCCAGCAGCCCCTGGGCATAGAGGGCATCGGTATGTCCGGGCTCGCGTTTGAGGACTTCGTCGAACTGGCGCCGCGCGGCCTCGAACTGTTGCTCGTCCACCAGCTTGCGCGCCAGGAACAGGCGTAACGGCACATCGTCCGGCGCGGCATCGAGTCGCTCGCGCACCAGTTTGAACAACCGGTCGGTCTCGCCCTGGCGATGCAGCACATTGGCCCGCAGCAAATGCGCGTCGGACCAGTCGGGGCGCCGGGCGAGGGCCCGTTCGATAGCCTCTTCGGCCAGCTCCAGGCTTTCCACCATCAGGGCCAGGTGGGCCAGGGCATACTGGGCATCGGGGTTATCCTGCCGCTGCGCCACCAGTTGCTGCATCACGTCCAGCGCCGCCTGCTTGTCTTTTTCCTTGCTCAGCAAGGAGGTGATCAGCATGTAACGCTGGCGTTCCTTGTCGCCGTTATTCAGTGCCAGCAAGGCCTCGAAGTGCGGCAGGGCGGCGTCGCCGTTACCGGTGCGCACCAGCAGCGCGGCCAGCACCTGGCGCGCCTCGGCATTGTCGGGCGCGAGCTGGACCCACTTTTGTGCCGCCTGCAGGGCCCGTTCCTCGTCCCGGGCATACACGGCGATGCGGGCCGCCCGTTCGGCGACCCGCACATCATTGGTGGCCTCGGCGGCCTTGCTATAGCCTTCCACTGCCACATCCATGCGATTGCGCTGCAGGGCGATTTCGGCGGCCAGCAGATAATAGAGGACTTCACCGGAGAGCGTTTCGGGCAACTCGGCGACCGGCGCCGGCGCCTCGCCTGGCGTCACCGGTTCACTGGTCACCGGGGCCGGTTCCGGCGTATCATCCGGCGCGCGAGGGGTGGGAGAAGACTGGCAGGCGGACAACAGCAGCGCCAAACACATGATAAATAGAGGATTTTTCATCAAATTACCGTAACAGACTGGACTTGATTCCGATCATTGTAGATAAGCCGAACAACAACTATAACCAACTTTCGCCGGTTTGACGCTGATATAATATAGAATATCGGGCAGCATAACCGGCATCACAACCCGAACGCGAACATTCGAAAGGCAGTCAGGCAGAAAACGTGGCATTACTGGCATTTGGCATCAACCACAAGACCGCCCCGGTGGATATCCGGGAAAAGGTCTCGTTCGCCCCCGAAAAGCTCGAGGCGGCGCTGCGCGATCTGCAATCCCGCGGCGCGGTGAACGAATGCGCCATCGTCTCCACCTGTAACCGCACCGAACTGTATTGCGGTTTCGACGAGAGCCAGAGCAACGTCGAGAACATTCTGCACTGGTTCCGCGAATACCATCACCTCGACGCCGACGAGGTCGAGCCCTATCTGTATACCCACCTGGACAACCTGGCGGTGCAACATCTGCTGCGGGTGGCCAGCGGACTCGATTCACTGGTGCTGGGCGAGCCGCAGATCCTGGGCCAGATCAAGGATGCCTACAACACCGCCAGCCATGCCGGGGCCATCGGTCGCCAGCTCAACCGCCTGTTCCAGCATACGTTTTCCGTCGCCAAGCAGGTGCGCACCGACACCGCCATCGGCGCCAGCCCGGTCTCGGTCGCCTTTGCCGCGGTCAACCTGGGCAAGCGGATCTTCTCCGAGCTGGGCAAACATACCGCCATGCTGGTCGGCGCCGGCGACACCATCGAACTGGTCGCCCGGCATCTCAAGGAACAGGGCATCAAAAAGATCATCGTTGCCAATCGCACCGTGGAACGCGCCCAGTCGCTGGCCGAAGGCTTCGACGGCGAGGCAATCACGCTCGCCGACATGCCGGCGCGTTTGATCGAGGCCGATATCATCATCTCCTCCACCGCCAGCCAGCTGCCGATCCTGGGCAAGGGCGCGGTGGAACGGGCCCTGAAAAAACGCAAGCATCGCCCCATGTTCATGGTCGACATCGCCGTGCCGCGCGACATCGAACCGGAAGTGGGCGAACTGGCCGATGTCTATTTATATACCGTGGACGATCTGCACGATGTGATCGAGGAAGGCCGCCAGTCCCGCGAGGAAGCCGCCCGCCAGGCCGAGGACATTATCGATAACCAGGTCGAACACTTCATGGGCTGGCTGCGCTCGCTCGAAGCGGTCGACACCATCCGCGCCTTCCGCAGCAAGGCCGATACGATTCGTGATGAAGCCCTGCAAAATGCCGAACGCCAGCTGGCCGCCGGCAAGGATCCGCAGGAAGTCATGCAGGAACTGGCCCGCACCCTGACCAACAAACTGATCCACAACCCCTCGGTCCAGATGAACCAGGCCGCCTTCGAAGGCCGCAAGGATCTGCTCGATACCGCACGCCATCTGCTCGGCATCAAAGACGACGACGCCTGAGCCGCTGGTCCATGAAAGCCTCTATCCAAACCAAGTTGGAAAACCTGGTCGATCGTCTCGACGAAATCAACGCGTTGCTGGCCAATCCCGGTGTCATCGGCGATCAGAACCAGTTCCGCAACCTGTCGCGTGAATATGCCCAGATCAACCCGGTGGTCGCCACCTTCAGGCAATACCAGGATGTTCTTACCGAGATCGATGAAGCCCGCACCATGCTCGAAGATGCCGACGGCGACATGCGCGAGATGGCCGAGGAAGAACTGCACAGCGCGCAAGCGCGCCAGGCGCAGCTGGAAGATGAACTGCAGCGCCTGATGTTGCCGCGCGATCCCAACGACGACAAGAACATCTTTCTCGAAGTGCGCGCCGGCACCGGCGGCGACGAAGCGGCGATCTTCGCCGGCGATCTGTTTCGCATGTATTCACGCTATGCCGAACAACAGGGCTGGAAGCTGGAGATTTTAAGCGAAAGCGAAGGCGAACACGGCGGCTACAAGGAGATCATCGCGCGCATCGCCGGCAACGGTGCCTATTCGCGATTAAAATTCGAATCCGGCGTGCATCGCGTACAGCGCGTCCCCGAAACCGAATCCCAGGGCCGTATTCATACCTCGGCGTGTACCGTCGCGGTCATGCCCGAAGCCGATGACGTCGAAGAGGTCGACATCAACCCGGCCGATCTCAAGGTCGACACCTTCCGCGCCTCCGGCGCCGGTGGGCAGCACGTCAACAAGACCGACTCGGCCATTCGCCTCACCCACCTGCCCAGCGGCATCGTGGTCGAATGCCAGGAAGAACGCTCGCAACACAAAAACCGCGCCAAGGCCATGTCGCTGCTGCAGGCCAAGCTGCAACAGGTCGAAGTCGACAAACAACAAACCGAACAGGCCCAGACCCGTAAATCCCTGGTCGGCAGCGGCGATCGCTCCGAACGCATCCGTACCTACAACTTCCCCCAGGGCCGCATCACCGACCACCGCATCAACCTCACCCTCTACAAACTCGACGAAGTCATGCAGGGCAACCTGGATGAAGTCATCAACCCCCTCAGCGACGAACACCAGGCCGACCTGCTGGCGGCCATGGCCGAAGAGTAATCCACCGCCTGTTCCTCTACCTGGCAGCGGGAGGATAAGGATGGGTTGGTATAAATCGGCGATAGATAAAGGGACGAGGGACGAGTAACGAGGAAGATCAAAACCCGTAATGCCAGCACCCCAGAGCGGCTCCGCCGCGATGAACCTTTCTTACAGCAAGATCCCGCTCCAGGAAGCACCGACAACACCCGCGATTGTTTTCCTCGTCCCTCGTAACTCGTAACTCGTAACTCGTCCCTCCGGCCCGCGCGCGGCGCGCTCGCAAAAACCGCCTGACCTGCTAGCTTTATTGATCCCTGCCCTGAGAAAACAACACAACCGGAGGACGCCGTCATGTCACAAATCCACGATGAAGTTCTGGCCGCCAACGAACAATATGCCGCCGATTTCGGCGATAAGGCCAACCTGCCTATGCCGCCGGGACGGCACTTCGCCATCCTCACCTGCATGGACGCCCGCCTGGACCCGGCCAAGTACGCCGGCCTGGCCGAGGGCGACGCCCATGTCATCCGCAACGCCGGCGGCCGCGCCAGCGACGACGCCATCCGTTCACTGGTGATCTCCTACAAACTGCTCGGCACCCGCGAATGGTTCGTCATCCACCACACCGACTGCGGCATGGAAACCTTCACCGACGACATCATGCGCGGCCTGCTCGCCAGCAGCCTGAAAACCGCCCGCGTCGACGAATCCGGCTGGCACGACACCGGCGAAGGCCACGGCTCCACCGAAGGCAACTACATCGACTGGCTCACCATCGCCGACAACGAACAAAGCGTGGTCGAAGACGTCCAGCGCATCCGCCACCATCCGCTGGTGCCGGCGGATATTCCGATCTACGGGTATATCTACGATGTGAAAAGCGGGAAGCTGAATGAAGTATCCGAGGCAACGAAAGTCGGGAAGGCGAAATAAGTATGCGGCCAATTCCCTCTCCCCTCCGGGGAGAGGGCCAGGGAGAGGGGAATATCATTCAGCCCCTTCAATGAATGTTTGCCCTCCGAGCAGACTAAATCCTGAAAGCGTTGATTTTCTTTTGTGGGAGGCGCTTGTAGCGGCGACTGTCTGCCGGTGCCACCTGACTATCAAAATGATCGCCCTGCGGGCGCCCTGAATTTTGAAGCGGGCTCTCGCGCCCGCGCGGCGAGTAACTTTCGTTTGCTTGTCCAAAAGAAAGTTACCAAAGAAAAGGACACCCGAAAGACACCGCCGGTGTAGCAATTTATCAATTGCTACACCGGTCCCCTGCGCTTCTCGCTCCGTTCGGGCTCGCCCGACGGCACGTCCGTGTGCCGTCGAGCGAGTGGCGGCATCCCTGCCGCCACCCTGCGGGCTAATCCTCCCTCTACTGCGATGCTCGGCGACGTCTAACGGGATCGAAAAGAGACTAGCAAGCCCTGGGAATCCTTTAGATGCAACTGCACTCCCATTTCTGGCCTCGAAAAACCCGTAATCAATTGCTAGTATTTAATGTATCCAGAATTTGACAATAATTTATATAGGCAGAATCTGCCTATATCCAGGAAAGACAGATTCTGTCTAAGTCACTGTTAAATTGCTCTCGGGTATAAAATGGAATATTTAGTATTCGGCATAGCGGGATTGATAGTCTACCTAGACATTGTGGCATCTTACCAATTGTACCGTAGTAACAACTACGACCGGTCCCAGAAGATCGCACAGTATATTATAATA
Organism: Pseudomonadota bacterium; assembly: GCA_034190045.1. GTDB lineage: Bacteria > Pseudomonadota > Gammaproteobacteria > UBA6429 > Thiohalophilaceae > Thiohalophilus. Next base: position 1,526 of record JAXHTI010000042.1, on the reverse strand, counting down.
TGGCTATTCCCATTACTTGGCGCGTTCTTAGTGCTTTATTTTGTCGCAGAAACCCCAGCAGCTTATGGGGCTGGCAAAAAACCACCTTCACGTTTGACTCAACTACTCGCCTTGTCTTTTTTTGTCAGCTACATAGCTAACCACCAGGATCAAAGCAGCGAGGGCAATGGACACGGTGGAATCGATATCGGAAACACTAGTGATGGAGGCGGAGGTGATACGTAAGAAAGGGGGCCTAGAGATTAAATCTTTACCAGCTCGGAGAAAAGCAAGACAAGGAATCTTATTATAAAACAATTCCTGCGCCACCTGTTAGGAAACAGCCGAGAACCCCTTTATATAGACCGTAGTGCGAACCAGGATAAACAGCTCATGAAGCATATGCCTTTAACAATAGCATTTATTCTTTTCGCATTTCCTGTAGTCGCAGATGATACAAATAACGTTGCAAGGCAATATATTAATTATTTTTCTAAAGGATATCTTGAAAAGGCGTCAAAGTTAATGGCTTGCCCTGACAGCTATAGTGAAGAACAAATAAAAAACGAAAGAAGGGCTAATCGAGAATCATTACAAATATTTAAAAAAGAGTTTGGTAAGATAAAAAGAGCTTCCATATCACATATGAATAGTTACATAACCGCAATGACCGCCTGCGGGGATATTGAATTCTTAAGAAAAAACCATCCTTTTCGCACTATTGTTTTTAAAGTTAAGTATGAAAACAATGGCGCTGGCTATATAGTCCTGGGGTTTTCTGGTGCAACTACGGAAGCAAAATTGATCACTGTAAGCCACGGATTATCTGCGCTAGAGCCCGGTGCAAAAGAAAAGGTTACAGAAATCACCAACAAACTTGCGACTAAGAGATAAAACCGAAAAATAATTTATCCAAATTCCTGTCATATGACAAATAGTCAAACCTCCTAACTTATAGATAGCCACTTATTTCAAACTCCAGACAGACGCAACCATAATGGAAATTGCCAAATTCAATAAACTGGTTAATTTACTGTTAATTTACATGGTGGGCGTGATACTTGTTATTGGCCTGTTTGGTAGTGACATTGTCGCTGATATGGCCAATTTTGTATTTATATATGGAATACCATTAATTATATTCCTGATAATCTACTTTGTAACTGTTGCAGCTATGGCTCATGATTTTATCAAACGCAAACACATCGATATTACTAAATTCATTTTATCAAGCCTGAAAATATTTGTAGCAATAACCCCGATGTTTTATTTGAATAATACGGGTGCTATGATTCTGTCTTTTTTGAGATTAACTTAGATATACAATTAAAGGCGTCAAAGCCTTTTAACCACTCTTCCCTCGCTAGTTCGCCTTACGCCCCGTTAGACGCCACCGAGCATCACAGTGGAGGGAGGAATAGCCCGCAGGGTGCGCGCATGGACGCGCGCACTCGCCAGTCGGCACACGGATGTGCCGTCTGGCGAGCCCGACCGGAGCGAGAAGCGCAGGGGACCGGTTTAGCCATTGGAAATGGCTGAACCGGCGG
>JAXHTI010000041.1:0-20328 GCA_034190045.1 Pseudomonadota bacterium | reverse complement strand
GATCCCGGTATCCCGCTCGACCACCCCGATGGGGTGTAAAGCCTCACTGTCCGCCATGGTATTGCCTCATTGGTGGGGTATTATCGTTATGATAGTTCATATTGTCCTAGACAAAACAGATGTTCTTGATTAATCTTTCCCCAGGCTCGTGTTCCGGGACCTGCGCAGCCACAACCTGCGTGTCCCGCATCACCACAACCGCTCGGCCGGCGCTTCCCAACCGTTTTTGACGGCGCCGACCACAACGCCCATTCAATCGCACAAGCGCAAGGGAGCTATCATGAGCAATCTGATTCGGATGGTCTATGCCAGTACCTCGAGCAATCCGATCGAGACAGACAATGGCGCCGTTCCCCGGGACGTCGGCCGGATCCTGATGCAGTCTCGCAAGAATAACCCGTCCCGCCAGCTTGGCGGCGTACTCTATTTCAGCAACAACTTTTTCTTTCAGTGCCTGGAGGGCGATCAACAGGAAATCGATCATCTGTATCGCAAGCTGGCCGATGATCCCCGCCATACCCACCTGCAAACCCTCTCGGTCAAACGGGTACAACAGCGCCTGTTCTCGGACTGGTCGATGAAATACGTGGCCCTGGATCATCAGGTTCAACAGATCCTTCGCCAGCATGGCCAGAACCGGTTCAATCCCTATGAATTCAACGAGGCGATGATCGACAGCATGCTGGGCCTGTTTGTCCGGGCCAGGGACATAACCGCTGGCGCCGATCAGCAGCACACCTCTGCCGGGGCAATACCCCGTCCGGGACTCCTGTCGCGCCTGTTCGGTCGCAAGCGAGCCGCCTGATCGGTGAGTCTGCCAAAGCAATCCACTACGGTGGGCAGGCTGAATAACATGAACACCCGGATAGCCAGTGCTGCAGCCGGACAGCCTGGCCGGTGAACTGCGCAACATGATGGCGCCCTGTCGGCTTCAGGCGCCGCAGGCCTTACGCTCAGTCCGACGAGCGCAAGAATAACCGTCGCACCGTCGGGCGGCGGTCTTTTTCTTCGGCCAGCTGCTCCACGATGTAAGTCCGCAGGGCAGCACGCGCTGCTTCCTTGCTGACAAACGGCCCCCGATCCGGTCCCTTGCGCACCGCAAAGAACCACTTACCATCAACCTCGTAAAACCGCTCCGAACGGGCCGGCGCCTGTTCCTTTTCGTCGTCATACCGGTACATGGTTATCACCGCCTTTCGCCTCATGCCTTGTCAGGGTCGAAAAGCATAGCCGGACCGATCCCGTTTGCCTGTCGGACCCGGCTGAAAATCGTGTAGGGCTTTTCTCAAATTCCTGTCAGCATTTGCCGACATCACTTTATGTGTGCGACGTGGCACCTGCCTGTCGTTCGCGGAGAACGCTACTTTGAATTGAAGCGATCAGAACGGTTTCTGGATTGGCGTATATCGACAATGACTCCACCCTGGAGACTCGCGATTATGCCCGGCATCCGATCATGGGCAGGATTGAAGCACGGTATTAGCCGCTTTGTATGGCCTTGTTGATGTCCGGGACGGCCTTGAGTCGGTATAACGACAGGACACAAAGCGCATAAAACCCGATCGCGCTCCAGTCCATGACGTCCCTGTTATCTGCCGGTTCAAGCAGCAACAGGATCATCACCGCCAGGGCATACACCAGCACAAAACCGCCATGGATGATTTTGTTACGCCTCTGTCCCCGCGCCAGGACATACCAGATCAATACCGCCAGATGCCACAACGCCATGAAGGCGAACAGGTAGAACATCACGTTCGCACCCAGGGTGACTTCGTTGGTACTGCTATTGTCACCCGCAGAAGTAAGATGACCGATTAACAAGATCGCATACAACCAGGCCACCAGGGTGACCTGGGCCAGATCGCACAGGAACATCAAAATAATCCGCCACGGCCCCAGACTGGCCAGCGTGGAGGCATTATCCGGGGCACAGAAATAGGCCGAATAGGCGATGAACTTGTAGGCGGTGAAGATGATCACCAGCAGGGTCAGCGCGATGCGCTTCCAGAACTCCGGGTTGTGCAAAGTGCCGGGGTAATCGGTCAGAAACTGCACGTACTCGACGGAGACCACCAGCAGGCCCAGGGCGATCACCGCCAGGATCAGATCGCTGATTTTCTCGGAGAGTTTGCTGTAAAACGGGCTCATTGCGCTTCTCTTGGTGTGGTGACGGGCCGGCCGGGCGTCATTTTACCCATTTTTCATAAACTTAAGGGGCCGAAAATTTTTTTCTTCGGCGGGCTTGATTGTTCTCCAAAAGTTCTCTACAGTTAGAGAACGTTAGGAGAACATATGCTCACTCAACTCGAACAGCGCATACTGGATTTCATTCGGGACTATATCGGTGACCATGAGCACGCACCGACCCTGAGCGAGATCGGCCAATCCCTGGAGATCAGCTCCAAGGGCACGGTGCATCGGTATGTGCAGTCGCTGATCGAGAAGGGCGAGCTGGAGCATGTTCAACGTGGATGGCGCGGCATTCGACTTGCCAGTCCCACTCCCACTCGATCCACAACCCTCCCGCTGGTGGGTCGGATTGCCGCAGGCCACCCTATCGAGGCCATTCCTGGCCAGGAAGAATTGAATCTCAGTGACATGTTTGTAGGGCGCGATCGCTACGCTCTGCAGGTAAAAGGTGACTCCATGATCGGGGTCGGCATTCTCGACGGTGATCTGGTGATCATCGAACCCCGCGACCGGGCCGAATACGGCGATATCGTGGTTGCCCTGATCGACGAAGAAGAAGCCACGCTCAAACGTTACAAACGCTATGCCGACGGCCGCGTGGAACTGAGTCCGGAGAACCCGGATCTGCAACCGATGGTCTTCGATCCGCGCCGGGTCCGCATCCAGGGCATCCTGGTCGGCCAGCTGCGCACTTACCAATAAGCACTCCGGTGGATCATGCCGGATCGATCCCCCTCCCCCTCTGCCACCGCGCCTGCCTTTAAAACCTGGCCCCGTGCCATTTTGCTGGTGGATATGAACGCCTTTTTCGCCTCGGTGGAACAACGGGATCGACCCGAACTTCGCCATCGACCGGTGGCCATCACCAACGGCCAGCAGGGGACCTGCATTATCACCTGCTCTTATGAAGCCCGTCGTCACGGCGTGCATACCGGCATGCGCCTTAAAGAAGCGCGCCAGTTATGCGCCGATCTGATCCAGGTCCCGGCCCGGCCGCAACGTTATGCCGGTGTTTCCAGCGCGATCATGGCGGCACTGCAGGAGACGATCAGTCCCGACATGGAAATCTTTTCGGTGGATGAAGCCTTTCTCGATATTACCCACTGTCAGAAACTGCTGGGTCATCCGGCCGATATAGCGCAGCGTGCCAAGCAGGTGGTGTTCGAGGCTTCCAGCCTGCGCTGTTCGGTCGGGGTCAGCGGTGACAAGACCACGGCCAAGTACGCCGCCAAGCTCAATAAACCCGATGGCCTGACCGTGATTGCCCCGGATGAGGCCAGACAGACGCTGGCCGAGGTCCCCGTCACCGAACTGTGTGGCATCAATCGCGGCATCGGCGAGTTTCTCGCCGCCCGTGGCGTCCACGTCTGTGGTGATATGGCAAGGCTACCTATCGGAGTGCTGGCGCAACGCTTCGGCAATCCCGGGCGGCGTATCTGGTACATGGCCCAGGGCGAGGATCCTGATCCCGTGCATGTCAATGTGGCCCCACCCAAAACCATTGGTCATGGCAAGGTGGTTCCGCCCGATACGCGTCAGCGGGAAACGTTGTTGACCTTTTTATTGCACATGAGCGAGAAAGTCGGTGAACGACTTCGACGCCACAACATGCAGGCCCGGGAGTTCTTCATCGGCGTGCGTTGTCGTCAGGGCTGGCTGGGCGAGCGGTGTCAGGCACACCTGCCGACGGATGATGGCCGAATCATTTACCAGCTTTGTCAGCAGGTTCTGCGCCATGTCTGGCAGGGGGAAGGCATTCATCAGGTGCAGGTCACGGCACTCGATCCGCATAGTGGCGATCAACAACTGCAACTGTTCGAGCCCACCCCTGTCCAGCAACGTGCCAGCAATGAAGTGATGGATGCGATCAATCAGCGCTATGGCGAATTTACCCTGGCCCCGGCCCGGCTGCTGGGCCGCTCCGAAATGCCTAATGTGATCTCACCGGCCTGGCGGCCGTTCGGTCATCGCAAAACGATCTGAACAGGTGACCTGAATAACGCTACAAGGCGAAATCACCCCACACCGCGAAAACCTCGATCGCCATTTTTCTCTACTGCTCTGCATCAGGTTTTGAATGTCTTGCCTTTAACTGCTCAACATGCTTAATCAGGGTATCCACTGTGTTTCTTAATAAATCCAGCTCTTCGATTTCGAGATTATCCAGTTGCTCCAGATTGTATTCGATGGTCTCGATAATTTTTTTGTGCGGACGCTGCATGGGTCGCATGAAATAGCTGGTGACGGTCGCCACGATAGTGCCGAAAAACAGGATGGAACCGATTACGATCCAGACCCCGCCGATCAATTGCGCCAGACCGGATGTCGGCGTATCGGCAATGCCGGCGGTAGAAAATGCCGCCACGCCCCAGTAAAGGGCATCGCTATAGCCTGTTATCGTGGCACCAGAAACATTTTGCTCGGCCAGATAGATGCCGGTAGCAAAGCCCAGCCACAATATCATCAACAGCAACACCATTCGGGTCAGAGGCGTATGCGTGTAAACGTCACTGACGAACCGTTTGAACCGTTTATGCGACAATCGTTTTTTCATCATGCCCGCCTGCTTAATCACGTTATGCGCTCGACCACGGCTGGCATAACAGGTGCCGTTTTATTCAGGACGAAACTGGCGTACTGCCCGGGCCAACCACTTGAGACTCCGATGCTGTGTTTGCGTATCGAGATCAGCATAGCGCAGTAATAGATAAGTTTGTGTGATTTGCCGAATTCGCTCGGTTTTTTCCGGTTGTTCCCGAATCGCGCGTTCGCTGAAGGCACTGGGCGTTTCGGCCGGTGACTTGGTGATACCCCGCCGCGCCAGCTTGCGCACAAAGCGCCGATAAAGCCGGTTAACCCGTTTTTCGGCATTCGGTGCGGATCGAAATACCAGCGCGGCGATGATCAACAGAGCCAGTGACAATATCATCATTAACAGGAAAACCAGTTTCTGCCAGTTGATATCCTTCAGGCCCAGTGCCCTGAGCAGGGCATTCTGTCGATTCTGGTTATACCCTACCACCCACTGCTGCCAACGGTTGTTTAGCGCATCCCAGGCATAACCGGCCTGGTGTAAAGAATGCAGCCACCAGGGACGCTCGGCCTCAAGTCGGCTGCGCACTGCCGGTTCTCTTTGCGCCAGGTCGGCAGTCAGCTCGACCCGGGATGGCGGGATCACCCCCGTGGGATCGATCCGGACCCAGCCGCGTCCCTGCAGCCACACTTCGCTCCAGGCATGGGCATCTGACTGGCGAACGATCATGTAATCGGCCAGCGGGTTCATTTCGCCACCGTAATAGCCGGTCACTACCCGCGCCGGAATACCGGCCTGGCGTATCATGACGGTAAACGCCGAGGCATAATGCTCACAAAAACCACGTTGTGTTTCGAACACAAACTCATCCACCGGATCGTCGAACAGCAGGGGTGGCTCGCGCGTGTAATAAAACGGTTGTTCGGCGAAATAACTGAGTACCGCCTGGATCAGTTGCGCGGCGGAGGTCGTTTGTGCCGCCAGTTCTTTTACCAGCTCGCGCGTTCGCGGCGACGTGTCCGGTGGTAGCGCAAGATAACGCTCCCGTTCCAGAAGGATGTGGGGATCGAGCCGGTAATCCGGATAGGAGCGCAGTTCATAGCGAAATACCTCGCCAATCCGTTGGCGTGCGATCAACTGGTACTCACTGTTGAGCTGCGCCTGCCCGGGAACCGAGGCCGGCATCTCCAGGGCAAACAACCATTGCCGGTTATGCGGCTCCAGGGTGACCTGATACTCCAGCGCCGGACCGTTGGAATCGAGATCAAACTGTTCCGGCAGGCGAATTCGGTTTGGCTCGGTTTGCCATTTTCGCCCATCGTATTGCCACAGGACCGGGCCCCGCCAGTAGCGCTGTGCCGCCGGCGGCCGGCTCTGATCGAACTGCACGCGAAAGGCGACCTCGTTGGAATCCACAAGACGACTGATTCGCCCCGGCTCCATTTCATCGCTCAACCCGGTGCGGGAGGCACCGGCATCATCCGGTAACCCCCACAGGGGCCCCGGAATACGTGGAAACAGCAGAAACAGGATCAGGGCCACCGGTAAGGCTGGCAGAAGGAGTCGAGCGGCGTGGCGCAAATCAGCCAGCAGGGGTTCCCGGGCCACAGTCCGGTCCGGTTGCTGAAAACTGATCAGGCTGGCGATCAACAACGTGACCACCACCAATGTATAGCCCCCCATCAACAGGGACTGACTGAATAAAAAGGCCGTGACCATGACAAAAAAGCTGAGAAACACGACCACCGTGACATCCCGCCAGCTGCGCATTTCAAACAGCTTGAGTGCCAGCATCATAACCAGTAACGCGGTACCCGCTTCGCGACCCACCAGCGTCCGGTATGTGACCAGTAACGCCGCAATCGCCAGCAGGACCAGCAGGATGCGCATAAACCGGTTCGGTAACGGCAGCCGGCCGATATCGTGCAACAGTCGCCAGGCAATCACCCCGAGCACGGCAACGGACAACCACGGGGGCAGGTGCGGTAAATGCGGCAATATCAGCAGCAGGATGCCGGCTAACAGCAGGGCATTGGGCAGTGGTAAACGGTTTAACCACCTCATTTCAGCTGCCATACAGCGCGAGTGCCTGCAGGCACTGTTGTTGGTGGGCGTGGCCACGGCCCGGTTCAATGATCTGATCGGGTAACCACAGGCCGTATTCCAGTCCCTGTTGTTCGGCCTCGATCACCCAACGGCACAATTGCGACAGGCGCGCCTCGATCTCGCTGCCTTCGAGCATGCGCCAGTCGAGCCACAGCCGTTCACTGCGATCGCCACCGAATTGCTTGGTTAACAGCCCCTGCTCGCGGGCCAGGGCTTTCCAGTGAATATGTTTGAGCGAGTCTCCGCTGCGATAACCGCGCAGGCCGGCAAAGTCGTCACTGCCAATGCCCTGATCGCCCAGCAGGCTGGCCATGTAGCGGGAGGTTTGCGGCAAGCGGGCCTCGGCAGCGGGCCGGGGATAGACCAGATAGTACGCATCCGGTACCACATGACTCCAGGCCCGAAACAGGCCCAGCGGAAAGGTACTGGCCAGCGTAAAACGGTCAACCGGTTGCCAGCCCCGCCCGCCGGCGAGCCTGTGCAACGGCATCACGCACTGGCTGGATGGTTCAATCGCGCAGTGCTTCGGTTCCTGTCCGCTAAACGCCAGCGCCACCTGTTCACGCCGCTCGCTGCCGGGATTATGCAACACCACCGGTATGGTTGCCTCGCTACCGGCAAACACCGGTTCGATATTGGCCAGGCGCACTTCGAGTCGCAGCAGATTACGATAGGTATGCAGGATAGCGACGATGGCAATACTGCCCAGCAGGAACGTCAGGAAATAACCCAGGCTGTTGTTATAGTTGATCGCCCCGAGCAGGATGATCATCAGCGTCACGGCAAAAAACAGTCCCTGGCGGGTCGGCAGAATATAGACATTGCGCCGATTGAGTAGCCAGGGCGCGGCACTGGGGGCATCACCCTTGAAAAAACGCGCCAGATTAAAGCGCTGGAACAAACCCGAACGTGTTGCGCGACTGGCCAGGCTCATGCGCGGTTCCATGCGTGACTCAGGGGATAGGCACGTCCAGCAACTGCTGGACCAGTCGCTCGACCGCCTGACCACTTTCGCCTGTCACCGGCCGCAGCCGATGCGTCACCACGCCGGGTAATACGGCCTGCAGATCATCGGGCAGCACGTGATTGCGATCCTCCAGCAGCGCCCAGGCGCGGGCCGCACGCAACAATGCCAGACCGGCCCGCGGCGAGAGACCGACGGCGATCTCCGGATGTTCCCGGCTGAGTGTGATCATCGACTGCAAATAATCGAGCAAATCTTCGCTGACATGCACCCGCGCCACCGCCTGCTGATAGCCCAGCAGATCCTCCGGGCTCAGCACTGGCTGCAGATGTTCCAGCAAATCACGCCGATCCTCGCCGCCGAGCAGGGCCCGCTCGGCAGTCGCATCGGGATAACCCAGCGCCAGGCGAATCAAAAAGCGATCCAGCTGGGACTCTGGCAGGGCGAAGGTGCCTATCTGATAGGTCGGGTTTTGCGTGGCGATCACGTAAAAAGGCTCGGGCAAGGCCCGGGTTTCCCCTTCGATGGTCACCTGTCGTTCTTCCATCGCCTCGAGCAGCGCGCTCTGAGTCTTGGGCGTGGCGCGATTGACTTCGTCGGCCAGGATCAGCTGGGCGAAGATCGGCCCGGGGTGAAACTTGAACTGCCCCGTACCCTGTTCGTACACCGAGACGCCGAGAATATCGGCCGGTAACAGGTCACTGGTGAACTGGATGCGGTGATACTGCAAGCCCATCACTGCCGCAATGGCGTGGGCCAGCGTCGTCTTGCCCACACCGGGCTGATCCTCGATCAACAAATGGCCGCGGGCCAGCAGACAGGTGACTGCCAGGCGAATCGCCTGCGGTTTGCCGACGATAATCTCGCCGAGACGTGCAATAGCCTGATGCAGGGGGCGTATATCGGGTTTGACCGGACTGTCCATATTCACTCGGCGAAAAACTCTGGAGAATCTGACACACTATTATATAGTAGGTTCACCCGGCATATCGGCACCACTTGCGCACAATTTACCGAATTATGACCTTCCACCTCTGTAAATCCCTGTTGCTGTGCGTGGTCCTCACCGCGCTTTCCGGTTGCAGTTCGCTGTCCTACTACCTGGATGCGGTTAATGGTCATGCCGAGATTCTTAACCAGACGCGACCGGTCAGCGAGGTCATCGCCGATCCCGACACAAATGCCGAAGTGCGTGCTGCCTTGCAGGATATCCAGCGCGCGCGACAGTTCGCGGTCGATGCATTACAGCTGCCGGCTAACGACAGCTATCGCTACTATGCCGATATCGGACGCGAGTATGCCGTATGGAATGTGATCGCGACACCCGAATTGTCGGTCGAGCCTCGTCAGTGGTGTTTTCTGTTTGCGGGCTGCCTGAACTACCGCGGTTACTTCAGTGAGCAGCAGGCGAATGATTATGCTCTGCAACAGGAAGGTTATGATACCTACGTTGCCGGGGCGCGGGCCTATTCCACTCTGGGCTGGTTCGACGATCCGCTGCTCAATACCATGCTGTTACGCAATGAAGCGCGGCGCATCGGCATTGTGTTTCATGAACTGGCGCATCAAAAACTCTATCTCGCCGATGATCCGGCATTTAACGAAAGTTTTGCCGTGTTCATCGAACAGGAAGGTGTCAGGCGCTGGTTTGCCACCCGGGAGCGCACACAGGCATATGCCCGCTATCACCAGACCGTCGATCGCCGGCGTCAGTTTCACGCTTTGTTACTGAACACCCGCCAGCGTCTTAAACAACTTTATTCCAGCGATCAGAGCGAGGCCGTCAAGCGGGCCACAAAACAGCAGTATTTCGCGCAGCTCAAACAGGCGTATCAAACTTTGAAACGGCAGTGGGGAAGTTATGCCGGTTACGACAAATGGATGCAACAACCGCTCAACAATGCCCACCTGGCACTGATTGCGACCTATCGCGAACAGGTTGTCGGATTCGAGCAACTGCTCGATTCACTCGACGGCGATCTGAGGGCCTTCTATCAAGCGGTAGAAGAGCTCGCCAGGCTCTCCCCCGAACAACGCAAAAAAGCCCTGCTCAACGATCCTGAGTAAAACACGGCAGATTCAGCACTCTTAAGTTAGATGATCCGAACTGCTGATCAGATCCTTAAGGGGCTTGCTGCCCGGCAAGGGGCTGATCTTGGGATCCATATGCTCTTGTATGGCCTCCACCGCGTCCTGCAGCACCTTGAGCTTTTTGGCCAGCTTGTAGGCCGTGGGAAAGTCCTGACCGGGGACATTCTGCTTAAGTCGTAATGCGGCATCGTGGGAAAGGTGCAGCAATTGATTAAGGTCGTTCAGCGCCTCAATCGTGTTTTCCAGTGATTTATCATCATCCCGGACCATATCCGTCACTCCTGTATAAACGGTTACGTCGTACCGGCGTTCCTGCCGGCGGCTTTCGGGGGCTGAAAGACGACAAGTGTTAAACAGCAACCTCGTTGTTAATACCTGAAGCATAGCAAAAAATGTGAAATGTATCACATTTGTTTTGTATGTGTATATCAGCTTGTCAGACGTCGATATATCTCTGATATTTTGCATGGTAATTCTGCCACTTCCCGGACCAGGGTATAGCAGGCCGGTCCGTACAGATGCGGCAAATAGGCCCTGGCTTCTTTGTCGATGGTGATGCAATAAGGATGGATGCCGTGATGGCGCGCCTCCAGCACTGCCCGACGGGTATCCTCGATGCCGTACTGGCCCCGGTAGTTGTCGTAATCATCGGGTTTGCCATCAGACAGGGTGATCAGAATCCGGCTGTGAGCTTCCTGTCGGTTGAGAATGCCGGATAGGTGGCGAATCGCCGCGCCCATGCGCGTGTAGTCCCCGGGCTGGATCCCGCCGATGCGTGCCCGAACCTGTGCGTCATAGTCCTCGCCAAATTTCTTGACCGGGTAAATTTCACATCGTTCACGCGCCATGCCCGAAAAGCCATAGATCGCATAGCGATCCCCCAGCGTCTGCAGCGCCTCGGCCAGCAGGATCAAGGCTTCGCGCTCGGCCTCGTTGACCCAGCCCCGGGTCGATCCGCTCATGTCCACCATAAACATCACCGCGATGTCACGCTCAGCATGCTGCAGGCGGGTAAACAGCCGATCGGCCAATTCACCACCATCATGACTGTCCGCCAGCGCCTCTACCAGCGCGTCAAGATCCACGTCATCACCATGGGCCTCGCGCTTGAGTCGTCGTTGCTCATCCCGCATCGCCTCAAAACTCTTGCGTAACTGGCGAATCACCCCCCGATACTTGTCGAGTGTGCGGCAATAAAAATCATCGTACACTGGTGTGACCGGATACTCGCGAACGGCACACCAGTTTTTACGGTACTGCTGCCGACGAAAATCCCACTCCCTGTACCTGTACACCCCTGTCTCGGAAGCCCTCAGGGTGGGGTCATCCGGATCGGACAGTGGCTCCTGTGACAATTCCGGTTCATATTCGTCCGGCCCCGCCGGCCTCAGATAATCATCCGGAAGATAGCCAATATCCTGCACAATGGAAGTCAGCAGCGAACGGGCCTCTTGCGGCAGGGCAATGGGCTCCTCGTTCAGTGTCAGTTGCCATTCATTCCCGCCGTCCTTGTGCCCCCCGTGACCGGATTGCGCTTTGAGTCGATCTGCCAACGACGCCTCATCATCGCTCTCCTGGAACTGCCGGATGAGGTTTCGCAGAAGCTGGCGAAAACGCGATTTTTGCTTTTCCTTTCGTCGCTCGATCGTCTCCTGCACACTGTCGGGCTGGATTGGACCATAAAACAGACTGTTCCGGGGTGGCTCGATCGTATCGAGATAACGCTGTGTCAGTTGCAGCGAATCGCTCGCCTGCGCCACCGGTTCCCGCAGCGCGTGCGACAGGCCCCGCCACTGTTCGTCATACACTTCTCCCAGCTCGCCACGCAAACGTTGCAGCGTGCGATACAGGCCGGGCAGTTCCCGCTCCAGCCAGGCTTCCACGCGCGCTGACTCAAAAGCCTGAAACAGATTCAGAAACTGTTCAGGATTGCGAGACTCTTGCAGATAAGGCGCCAGCGGTTCGCGAAATGTGCCGTAATGGATCTGGGCCCAGTGACAGGCGATCAGGCATTTATAGATTAAAAAATTATCCTGCGTGCTGGCCAGCCAGTCGATCAGCGGTGGCAGGTAAATGGTTTCGGTATCGGTATAGCATTGTTCGCCGGCACGCAGCTGAAGCTGACGCCCTGGCAGGCCGTGAACAAAATGCGACAGGACCCCACAGACCTGCTCAAATATCGCGGCACCGGCACGCTTTTGTCGCAGGCGAACAAACTCATCAACCGTCCGGACCGTTTCCATCGCCTGATGCAGGCCATGCTGATCATAGGTATCCATGGTCTTCGCAATCCATACATCCAGCGCCGGGTGATCGATCGTGTCCAGCACCCTGATGGCATGGATTATAAACTGGTAGGCCAGCTGGATATTGGCACTGGCAATGCGCTGCACCCTGGCAAGCAGATACTCCTGCTGTTCGCGCTCCAGCGCTGCAATAACAACCGCGTGTTCACCGGTTTTCAGGCCGGAAAACTCAACATTCAGCCAGTGATCGAGTCGTTCGATAATGGTCTGCAGTTCAAGTGGGGATGTGTCGGCCATGGCCGGGTATCAGAACAACGAGGAGCTCAGCTCGTTTACCGCACTGACCATTTCACCGTCATCGGTCAGTGCCTGGGCTATGGCTGTATGACAGGCTGTGGTCGGACTGATACCACTGCGCATTAACCTGGCCGCATGCACCAGTAACCGCGTACTGGCCCCTTCATCCAGACCGCTGCCCTTGAGGTTGCGTGTCATATGTGCAAAACGGACCAGTCTGTCCGCCGTGGCCTCATCAATCCCGGTCTCCCTGACGATGATCGCGGTCTCCAGCGCCTGCGCGGGATAATCGAACTCCAGGGCCACAAAGCGCTGGCGGGTGCTTTGCTTGAGGTCTTTGAGCACTCCCTGGTAACCCGGGTTATAGGACATGGCCAGGCAAAATTCGTCGGGCGCCTCGATCAGTTCGCCCCGCTTTTCCACCGGCAATACCCGGCGATCGTCCGCCAGGGGATGAATCACCACCATGGTGTCCTTGCGCGCCTCGACGATCTCGTCCAGATAACAGATACCGCCTGCCCGCACCGCGCTGGCCAGCGGCCCGTCCACCCAGGCGGTCTCCCCGCCCTTGACCAGATAACGCCCGACCAGATCCGGTGCTGTCAGGTCGTCGTGACAGGAAACCGTAATCAGCGGTCGTTCCAGCCGCCACGCCATGTATTCCATGAAACGGGTCTTGCCACAACCGGTCGGCCCCTTGACCAGCACCGGAAGCTTCTCCCGATAGGCGGCCTCGAACACCGCCACCTCGTCGCCAACCGGTTGATAAAAAGGTTCCTCCCGGACGTAACATTCCTCCGGCTTGAGAATACTGACCACGCTCATAAACCTGCCCTGACCTGCACTGTCATTGTTGTTATATCGGTGTCATCACCGTCCATCCCCGGAACGGGTCAATGATCTATCGGCAGGGGGGGCGACAAGATTAACGTCGATTTCGCTCTTCCCGGAGCACGGGGTGGAGAACCAGCCGCCAGGGAGGTGGATTACAAGTCACTCCTTACCCACCTTCCTACCTCGCCCCTGCCCCAAGGGCTGAAGGGTAAGCCGGGGCGCTCTTTTGTTACTGCTCTGGAAATAACGCAGAGAACGCGGAGGCGCAGAGTACGCAAAGTTAAATTATTTCTACACAATGCCCTGCACGAGAGGCGGAATTCTGTTACTCAATCCATCACAGTATGTCGACCCGATAAAGCGTCGCGGTATCGGCAACTCCCCCGGGTGCCGGACACCGCTGCGCTCAGTCCGGCCTACTGCTTATGCGAAGTTAGAGGAGAGTATACGAGGAACAACGCCCAGGGATGCGGCTTACAAAACAGCCCTTACCAACTTACCTCGTCACTCGTTCCTGCCCGAAAGCCCGAAGGCTGGAGGACCAGCCTCCGCGTTGAATGTTTAATCCACAAAATAAAACGGGGCGGTAAAAACCGCCCCAACTGCTTACTGCTTTATGGTTATTTTTGTTAACCGGTTATACCGTGAACTTCTTCAGTTTTTTCGTTACCGCCACGTTCTTGAGCCGGACGTATTTGGGCAGGCCGTCCTTGTAGGGCGGATAATCCTCACCCTTGATCAGCGGCTGCATGTAGTCACGGCATTTTTTGGTGATACCGAAACCATCGTTGGTGATGAAATTGTTCGGCATCATCTTCTCGACGTTGGCCACCTTGGAGAGCGGCGCCATACCGACTTTCCACTTGAAGGGCTTGTTGGAAACACGGTCCACGGTCGGCATCACCGCGTTATGGCCCTTGATGGCATACTGCACGGCCGCTTTGCCCATGGCATAGGCCATATCCACGTCGGTCTTGGAAGCGATGTGCCGGGCGGCACGCTGCAGATAATCGGCCACCGCCCAGTGGTTCTTGTGCCCCAGCTCACTGCTGACCATGTCGGCAATCACCGTGGCCGCCCCGCCAAGCTGGGCATGGCCAAAGGCGTCCTTGCGCCCGGACTCGGCCAGGAACTTGCCGTCCGGCCAGCGAACACCTTCGGAGACCACCACGGAACAATAGCCGTGCTTCTTGACCATGTTGTCGACCTTGGCCAGGAATTTCTTCTGATCGAACTTCACTTCCGGGAACAGGATCACGATCGGAATCTCGGTATCTTCACTGGAAGCCAGGCCACCGGCGGCGGCGATCCAGCCGGCATGGCGCCCCATTACCTCGAGGATAAACACCTTGGTCGAAGTCTTGGCCATGGATTGCACATCAAAGCTGGCTTCACGGGTCGAAACGGCAATGTACTTGGCCACCGAGCCGAAGCCGGGGCAGTTATCGGTGATCGGCAGGTCGTTATCCACGGTCTTGGGCACATGAATGGCCTGCACCGGATAACCCATCTTCTCTGACAACTGGGAGACCTTGTGGCAGGTGTCGGCCGAATCGCCGCCACCGTTATAAAAGAAATAACCGATGTTATGTGCTTCGAAGACCTCGATCAGCCGTTCATATTCGCGACGGTTGGCTTCCAGGCTCTTGAGCTTATAGCGACAGGATCCGAAAGCACCGGACGGCGTATGGCGCAAGGCCTTGATAGCCGCGGCGGATTCCTTGCTGGTATCGATCAGATCCTCGGTCAAGGCGCCGATGATCCCGTTGCGCCCGGCATAGACCTTGCCGATTTTATTCTTGTTATTGCGCGCGGTTTCGATCACGCCCGCCGCACTGGCATTGATCACGGCGGTCACCCCGCCGGACTGGGCATAAAACGCGTTTTTAGGTGCTTCTTTTTTTACTCGCCGTGCTGCGGTCTTTTTCTTTGCAACTTTTTTCTTGGCGACTTTCTTTTTGGCTTTTTTCTTGGTAGCCATGTTCGGTTCCCCTTTAATTAACTGAATATGGTGGTACGGTTTTTGTCCTGATCAAAACAACAATGCCTGCACGGGGCAGGCATTGTGAAAAAAATTACTGGCCGGATTCGCAGACCTTATCGCTTTGCCGATCAGAATCCGCCGCCATGAAATCGATGCCGTGATTCGCCTGCTGCGCGGTCGGCCATTGGGTCAGTTCCCGCGCATACAGCCCCGGCCGTTCGCTGGCAACACCCGACTGCAGAGCAACTTCACTGGCTCTACTTCGCTCGCCGGCGACATTCAGGATCTGACCCATGGTTTCTGCTCCTTCAAAGCAGTGTGAAAGGCAAAGCATACCCCAATGCATTCAAAAATGCATCGCGCCCTATTCTGCGAAGCTGACGCTGTGGTGCAAGTTAACTTTTATATAGCCGGCAAAGCGGGATTTATGAAGTCTGCCGATCCTGCGACAAACGCTGTTGTAACAGCGTAACACGCTGCTGCAATCGCTCGCTGTCGTCGCGCAACTGATCCACCTCCCGAACAAACTCCGCCACCGCTTCGCGGGTCGCCAGCTGCCGGCTCTCCTGCTGCAGAAATTCCGCCAGGTTACGCCCCAGCACGCGCCGCGCCTGTCGGCCCCAGTCCTGCAAGCCGCGAAACAGATCGCCCAGTTGATGGCCGACCACATCGCCGGTATAGCGGCTCAACTGTTCTTCCCAGTCGATATCGAGATGATCCAGCAGACGCTTGAAGGCCTGACCGGTTTCCACGTCGCCGCGTATAGTCACCTCGCCGGCGAACAAGACCCGCCGCGCATCGCCAAGGCTCAGCTCGGCCAGTGCCAGCGGCGTCCCGCTGATCACGGTATCGGCCTGCTCGGCATCACCACTCATGACCTGGATACCATCGTGCCCCGGTAACAGCAACAGCGTCAGACCGGTGCCGTGCAACTCCAGGGCGATCTGCTTGCCCTCGAAACGCGCCAGTTGCTCAAAGGTCACCGGATCCAGGCGCAGTGCCCGGTTCAGGGCCGTCTCCACGGCCGCTTCCAGCAACACGATGGCCTCGCCCGCCAGACTCACAGGCTCAGGCGCTCCCGCCATTGCGCCACGGTAATGTCGCTGTCATCGTCGATTACCTGGATCACCACGCTGCCGGCCAGTTTGTCATGCAGGGCCTGCTTGCGCTTGTCGATGGCGGCCCAGACAAAGCCGAGATAAAAAGGCAGGGCGGAAAGAATATAGCCCAGCGCGCGGATGATCGCCTGGCGCAGGCTTAATGGTTGATGGGTACGCGCATCCACCACCCGGCAATCGAGCAGCAGCTTGCCGGGAGTGGCCTGCCAGCGCCGCCAGAAAACGATGACCAGCACAAACGGGGCGACATAGGTGATAAGCAGATCGGCCACCCCGTAACTGGCCAGCTCACTGCTGTCACCCAGCCACCAGTTCAGATAGCCGGGCCCGTAGATCGAAACCAGGAGGGGAAGAATCAGTGCCGTGAACAACATGCTGTCGAGCAGTAACGCCAGAGCGCGGCGCCAGAAACCGGCATACTGGGTTCTGGCAGCCGCGGCGGTCATAACTTGTAACCGCGATGCAGGGCGACGATACCGCCGCTGAGATTGTAATACGCACAACGCTCGAAGCCGGCCTCTTCCATCATGCCCTTGAGCGTCTCCTGGTCCGGGTGCTTGCGAATCGACTCGGCCAGGTAACGGTAACTGTCGGGATCGTTGGCAAACAGTTTGCCCAGCAGCGGCAGTACCTTGAACGAGTAGGCGTCATAGATCGGGTTGAGCGGCTTGATCACCGGCCTGGAAAACTCCAGTACCAGTAACGGCTTGCCCGGCTTGAGCACACGCAACATGGAACGCAGCGCGGCGTCCTTGTCGGTCACATTGCGCAGGCCAAAGGCAATGGTGATGGCATCAAAATGATTATCGGGAAACGGCAGGCATTCGGCGTTGGCCTGCACATAGCGCAGGTTACCGACGATACCGTCATTGATGAGCCGATCCCGGCCCATGCGCAACATGGATTCATTAATATCCGCCAGGGTTACTGAACCCTCGGGGCCTACCATGCGCGAAAACTTTTCCGCCAGATCGCCGGTGCCACCGGCCAGATCCAGCACCTGATCGCCGCCGCGCACGCCACTCATATCCAGCGTATAGCGCTTCCACAGCCGATGCACACCCATCGACATCAGGTCGTTCATCAGATCGTACTTGCCGGCCACCGAGTGAAAGACCCCGGCGACCTTGTACACCTTCTCCTCGTACGGGACTTCCTGGTAACCGAAATGGGTGGTCTTTTTCATAGTGGCAGGTTCACATCATCATGGGCTGATACAAATTCTATCCTATTCACCGCAAATTGCGATCTGGTGTAACCGGAAGGCCATACAAATTTTACAAAGCGACGCCATATAGAGAGATGGGTTTTCACCACGAAGACTCGAAGACACGAAGGAAAAGTTCTTAAATTTCGAGTCTTCCTGGCTTATCCAGCGCCTAGTATCTAGCAACCAGAACCTAGCTGCTTTTTTTAAGGTGCTCGGGTTCGGGCCGTTCCTTGCCGGCTTCCTTGAGCCGGTCCAGGTATTGCTGCCACAGCTCGTCGTAGTTCTTGCCCAGGTTATAGAGCGTATCCCAGGAGTAGATACCGGTGTCGTGGTTGTCATCGAAGTAGAGCTGGATGGCATAGTGCCCGACCTGCTCGATACGGTCGATGTTGACGTCCTGCTTGCCGATTTGAAGCTTTTCCTGGCCCGGGCCGTGACCCTGGACTTCGGCCGACGGCGAATAAACCCGCAGGTATTCGGTCGGCAGTTCGAAACGGCTGCCGTCGTCAAAGGCGATTTCCAGGATATGGGAGGCCTTGTGCAGATTGATTTCAGTCGGTTTTACATTGCTCATGCTTGAATAACCTCATGGTTCGGTGCGTCTGCCCCGTGCGGGGTCCTACAGAATATAACGGCTCAGATCCTCATCTTGCGCCAGCTCGGCAAGATTTTCATCCACATAGTCCGCGGTGATTTTGATCTGTTCCCCGGCCCGTTCCGAGGCATCGAAAGAAATCTGCTCCAGCAGTCGCTCGAGCATGGTATGCAGACGCCGGGCGCCGATGTTTTCGGTGCGCTCGTTCACCTGCCAGGCGATCTCGGCCAGTCGATGAATTCCCTCGTCAGTGAACTCAAGCTGCACATCCTCGGTATACATCAGGGCACGATACTGTTCGGTCAGCGAGGCATCGGGCTCGGTGAGAATGCTGACAAAGTCGTCGGTCGTCAGCGGCTCCAGCTCGACCCGGATCGGAAAGCGGCCCTGCAGTTCGGGTATCAGGTCCGAGGGTTTGGACACATGAAATGCACCCGAGGCAATAAACAGGATGTGATCGGTGCGCACCACGCCGTACTTGGTGCTGACACTGGAGCCTTCCACCAGCGGCAACAGATCCCGCTGTACCCCTTCACGCGAGACATCGGTGCCGGAGGTTTCGCCGCGCTTGGCGATCTTGTCCATCTCGTCCAGAAAAACGATGCCGTGTTGTTCGACGTTTTCCACCGCCTTGATTTTAATCTCTTCCTCGTTGACCAGCTTGCCGGCTTCCTCGTCGGTCAGGGTCTTGAGCGCCTGGCGGATGGTCATCTTGCGGGTTTTGGTGCGCTGACCGGAAAGGTTCTGGAACATGCCCTGCAGCTGGTTGGTCATCTCCTCCATGCCGGGCGGGGCCATGATCTCGACCCCCATCGGCGCGGCGCTTACCTCGATTTCGATCTCCTTGTCGTCCAGCTCACCCTCGCGCAGCTTCTTGCGGAATTTTTGCCGGGTGGCGTTTTCCTGCTCACCGCTTTTTTCGGCCGGCTCTTCGGCAGTGAAACCAAAGCTGCTGCTGCGTGCCGGGGGTAACAGGATATCAAGCACGCGCTCTTCGGCGGCGTCGGACGCCCGGTGGCGTACCTTGTCCATCGCCTGCTCGCGGGTAATCTTGATGGAGGCCTCGACCAGATCCCGGATGATCGACTCCACATCCCGCCCGACATAGCCGACTTCGGTGAACTTGGTCGCTTCCACTTTAATGAACGGCGCATTGGCCAGCCGCGCCAGGCGCCGGGCGATTTCGGTCTTGCCCACACCGGTGGGGCCGATCATCAGGATGTTCTTGGGCGTGATCTCGTTGCGCAGCTCGGCATCCACACAGCTGCGTCGCCAACGGTTGCGCAGTGCGATGGCCACTGCCCGCTTGGCGGCGGACTGGCCGATGATGTGCTTGTCCAGTTCCTGGACAATCTCACGGGGCGTCATTTGGGACATGGGAGGCCTTAACAGTCGGGTTCAGTATTCGAGTTCTTCGACAACCAGGTTATGGTTGGTATAGATGCAGGTGTCGGCGGCAATATTCAAGGCTTTCTCGGTGATGGTGCGGGCATCCAGTTCGCTGTTTTCCAGCAGGGCCCGGGCGGCGGCCTGGGCATAGGGCCCGCCGGAGCCGATCGCCACCAGGTTGTGCTCCGGCTCGATCACATCGCCGTTGCCGGAGATGATCAGCATCGCCTCTTTGTCGGCCACGCTCAGCAGGGCTTCCAGCCGGCGCAGGGTGCGATCGGTGCGCCAGTCCTTGGCCATTTCCACGGCGGCGCGCACCAGGTTCCCGGAATGCTTTTCCAGTTTGCCCTCGAAATACTCAAACAGCGTGAAGGCATCGGCCGTGCCGCCGGCGAAACCGGCCAGCACCTTGTTCTGATAGAGACGCCGCACCTTGCGGGCGTTGCCCTTCATCACCGTATCGCCAAAACTGACCTGGCCATCGGCGCCCAGTACCACCTTGTTGTCACGCCGCACGCAGAGCACTGTCGTGCCGTCAAACTGTTTCACCGCCTGCTCCTGTCGCTGTACGGGCCGAGCATTGTACACCAGCGGCGCGGACAAAAAACCCTGCACCTCAGGCCGGGGTTTCCCCCGCCAGCCTTGCGGCCCGGCGGCGGAACCAGGCGGTGGCCCCGGCGGCAGTAACAATACACCAGACCGCGAACAGCGCGCCGGGCAGCGCGGTCTGTGGTTGATCGGCAAAGTGGGCCAGGGCCAGCACCACCCCGA
>JAXHTI010000040.1:0-20586 GCA_034190045.1 Pseudomonadota bacterium | reverse complement strand
ACCATGCTGATGGCCTGGGCCTTTTTTGGCGATCAACTGATTCTGACTGATGTAATCGGACTGGCCGTGGCTGCCGTAGGTGTATTGCTGGTTTACCGACTGGGTTTTCGCCGGCCCACGATCCGAATGTTGCCACCGAGGTAATTTCCTCTTGCCGGGCCAGATCCCGGCACAAGAAGGTGGTCAAGAGAACGCGGACAATCGGTCAAGTAAAAATTTGAGAATACGCAGGAGCTGTATCGACTGAACCGAACTGTACTATGCCTGTAACGCGTTGGCGTAATAGACATAAGCATTTTTGCCCTTGCGCTTGGCTTCATACATCGCCACGTCGGCATTGTGAGTCAGCTCGTCAGGGGTCTGGCCATGCTCGGGAAAGACACTAATCCCGATACTCCCTCCAAGTTGATAAAGCCGATCATTAATGGAAATCGGCTCCCGAATGGACTTAAGGATTCGTTTGGCGGTACTTTCGACTGCATCTGTATTGGTATCGGTAATTATCAACGAGAATTCATCCCCTCCGAACCGGGAAATAACATCCTGATCGCGACAGTTCCATCTCAGCCTTTCGGCAACAATCTGCAGCACCTCATCTCCGGCCGAGTGTCCCAGCTCATCATTGATCGCCTTGAATTCATCCAGGTCGATAAACATCACTGCCAGGCAGTGCCCGTTTTTTTTGCTTTCATCGATCAGCTCACCAAGCCGGGTGTGAAAATACTGCCGATTGGATATCCCGGTTAACTGATCATGCGTCGCCGCATGGTAAGTTCGTGACAATTCGGTTTGTAGTCTTGTGTTCAGCTCATGCAGCTTCTGGATCAAAGCGAACAAATACATAGGCAGGATGACGAGACCAATAATCAAACCGCTGGCCACCAGAATATTTTCTTGCCAATAAGGCGTCACTCCAATGGCAACCCCGAAACCCACCACAGAGAGCCCACTGGCCATGACGATAGCCTGTTTTCCATAGCGTATCCCATGACCAATAATTATCCATTGATAAACGGGATAGAAAAAAGCGCTCAATTCCTCGGCCAGGATAAAAGCCAGCGTGGTCCCGGTAATGTCAAAAATCAGGCCGCCCAGTCGCCGGTAGCGATAGCTCTGGCGCGAGCGCCAGACCCATACAGTCCAGATCACGGCAATGACCCAGAACACGCCAACCGCCATCATGGCCTGCAAGCCACCCGCGCGGGTAGCGGGGCTGTTCAGGGCAAGATAGCCAAGAATGATCATCACCACTGTAGCGACGCCACAGCGTACCAGTGCCTGGGATTGCTCACTGAGCAGATAGGTATCGGATGTACGGCTGTTCAACACGGGTCTGTACCACACCATATTCAGAACAGGGTTATCGGCAATCTGTTTTGAAGCTTGATCAAAAAAGTCACACACACATTAACCCTGAATAATATGAGAATATTTAACCTCGCCCTGGTTTCGTCATTGGCCGCTGGGCAAACAAACTCCGCCTCAACGGTGGCGAAATACAACAACTGCGATTTATAGAAAACGGACTAATACCGGCCATAAAACAGAAAGCGATAGCCCTTTTTTTCACAGGTTTTATCGCCTAATATTGAACATAGACGTTCCACTCACGATCAGACAGTGCTTTATTCTGTTCCTGATCG
Organism: Pseudomonadota bacterium; assembly: GCA_034190045.1. Lineage (GTDB taxonomy): Bacteria > Pseudomonadota > Gammaproteobacteria > UBA6429 > Thiohalophilaceae > Thiohalophilus. Next base: position 18,943 of record JAXHTI010000040.1, on the reverse strand, counting down.
CCTTGAACAGAATAGTCAATCACAACGGCACGCCAACTGCAAAGGAGTCAGGTCAATGGGCGAGATCTTCAGTCCGGAACAAATCTCAGTCTATGCAGACAAGAGCGTTGAGCTATTGATGCAGTTTGGTCCCCAGCTCCTGCTTGCGATTGTCGTCCTCATTGTCGGCTTGTGGCTGATCAACCGACTGGTCAAAGTCATGGCCAGAGGCCTGGAACGCAGCAAGATGGAACCCACGCTGTCACGGTTTCTGCAAAGCCTGGTCGGTATCGGATTAAAAGTCCTGCTATTGATCAGTGTCGCTTCCATGGTGGGTATTGCGACCACCTCGTTTATCGCCGTACTCGGTGCCGCCGGCCTGGCCGTGGGCCTGGCGCTGCAAGGTAGTCTCGCGAATTTTGCCGGCGGGGCATTGATTCTCATGTTTCGACCTTACAAGGTTGGCGACTATATCACCGCCCAGGGGGTCAGCGGCACAGTCACTGATATCCAGGTTTTCAATACTATCCTGACCACGCCGGATAACGTCCGCATCATCGTGCCCAACGGCGCCATGTCTAACGGTATCATCACCAACTACTCTGCTGAACAGACGCGCCGCCTCGATTTTGTTTTTAACATCGGTTATACAGACAACGTCGACCAGGCACGCAAGATCATCATGGGTATTATGAATAACGAGGAACGGATTTTCTCCGAACCCGAACCCCAGGTGCTGTTAAGCAACCTGGGCGACAATTCCGTCGACCTCACGGTCCGCACATGGGTCAATGCCGAGGATTACTGGCCGCTGAAGTTCGGGCTAACCGAAAAAGTGAAAACAGCCTTTGATCGCGAAGGCATCAGTATTCCTTTTCCGCAACGCGATGTGCATATCTATCAACATACCGGCTGATTGTTCCGGAAAACCGGGGCCGGCTCAGCATTTACACAATATGGCAGGCGCTGGATACGCATTCAGCCTCACATTGCATAACGAAGTATTCCGTGCCAACTTATGATTATTCGGCCACGAACCCCCTAGCCTGCAGGAATCAATTCTATGGAAGCGGAAGTCAGGGAAATACGCGATCATCTTGCTCACTACCCACCCTTTGACGGTTTGAGCGAGGATCTTCTGGATGAAGTCGCCACTTCAGTGGAGATCGCGTACTACCAGGCCGGCTCGACCATCCTGGAACGTGGTGAGCCCATTCACACGCTGGCCTATATTCGCAGTGGTGCCGTTGAAATCTACCGCTACAACGGTGATCTGCATAACCGGCTTGGCGAAGGGGATATTTTCGGCCAATTCAGCCTGTTGCGTAATCGTCGCGTGCTTCTTTCGGCCAAAGCAATCGAGGATACCCTGCTATACCTGATTCCGGAGACGGTTTTTGACCGGCTGTGCGAGGAAGATGGTAACTTTGCCGATTTTGTCGAACTGTCAGGTTCGCGCCTTCAAAGCACGGTCGAACAAGGTCAGCGTGATAACGATATGATGATCACCCGCGTCCGCCGCCTGATCACCCGATTGCCGGTGATGATTGAGAGCAGCGCCACGGTTCAGGAGGCAGCACGGCTTATGACCGACAATGACGTCTCCGCTCTACTTGTACTTGAGCCGGGTGATAATGAAGACGCAGATGACACCTTCACCGATAACGAAGATCGACAATGGCGCCTTACCGGCATCATCACTGACAAAACCTTGCGTGAACAGATTCTTGCCAGGGGTGCGCCGGCACAGACCCCGGTCGACGACATCTGCTCAGGTGAACTTATTACGATCCAATCAGACGAGTCTGTCAACGAGGCCATGCTGACCATGTTGCGTAACAACATACAGCGTCTCCCGGTACTGCATAGACGCCGCCCGGTAGGTCTGGTTCATCTTTCGGACATTGTCCGCTATGAGACCAACAACAGCGTCTACCTGGTCAGTAATATTTTTAACCGAACTTCGATTCATGCCCTGTCACGCCTGACACCGGAAATTCGTGCTGCCTTCGTGCGGCTTGTTGACGATGGCGCCTCATCACAGATGATCGGCAATGCCATGTCGAGTATCGGTCGCAGCCTGATGCGACGCATTATTGAACTCGCCGAAGCGGAAATGGGGCCGCCACCGATTCCCTACTGTTTTATGGTGCATGGCTCATTGGCACGCAATGATCAGTCAATTATTACCGATCAGGATAATGCCATGATACTGCATGATTCCTTCGATCCGGAGCAACATGATAAGTACTTTAAAGAACTGGCTCAACGCGTCAGCGACGGCCTTGATGCCTGCGGTTACCCTTATTGTAAGGGCGGCATCATGGCCACCAATAATGACTGGCGCCAGCCATTGTCAAAGTGGAAACGTTACTTCGAAGACTGGATTGCCAGACCGGATCCGCAGCGGCTTCTGCACAGTTCCATCTTTTTCGATCTCGATGCGGTTTATGGTGAAGAACGATTTGTTGAAGACCTTCAGGATCTGATCGCCATGCGGGCTCGCAATAGCCCGCTCTTTCTGGCCGCCTTGGCGCGCAACGCACTCAGCCGGACACCCCCGCTGGGCCTTTTCCGCACATTTGTGTTGGAAAAGGATGGCAGGCACAACAATACCATCAATATCAAGCGCCGGGGCGTCGCACCACTGAACGACGTAATACGTGTCCACGCGCTGGGCGTCGGCTCGCGTGCACAAAACAGCTTCGAACGGCTCGATGATATCGAGCAGGCCAGTGCTCTGCCTGCCGGACAAACGGATAAACTGCGCCATGCCCTCGAATTCCTGTGCCTGGTTCGCCTGCGTCACCAGGCCTACGAACTCAAAAACGATCATCCCGCCGATAACGCCATCGAGCCGGAACACGTTTCGGATAGTGAGCGGCACAATCTCAAAGATGCTTTTCAGATTGTGAGCAATGCCCAGAAATTCCTGCGTTTTCGCTATCCCAGCCCCTGACCTGGAAAATCATGCCGACAATCCTCAAACGTGGCACCTCATTGCCCAGCTGGCAGGAATATTTCACCCAGCAGGCTATCGCCTGCAAGACACCCGCCCTGCAGCGTTTTTATTCTGCCGGCCTGCCCGGCGATGAAACACCAATTGCCGAGATTCCATTGATGGCACTCGATTTCGAGACGACAGGAATGGACCCCCATAAACACGCTATCGTCAGCATCGGTATGGTCCCCTTTGATCTGCATCTTATTCGACCTGCCAGAGGGCGCTACTGGGTTGTCAAGCCGCCTCAACCGCTACGGGAAGAATCTATTACATTTCACCGCATCACTCACTCGGAAGTCCAGGGAGCCCCGCCTTTCGGTGCCGTGCTGGACGATATCCTGGATCAGCTTGCCGGCCATCTGGTTGTGGTCCACTATCGCAATATCGAACGGCCGTTTCTGGATGCAGCGGTAGTGGCCGGGCGTGGCGAACATTGTCTGTTCCCACTGATAGATACCATGCAACTCGAGGCCCGTTGGCAGCGCCAGGGATACTGGCATCGCATCAAACACTTTTTTGGCAGCCAGCCACCTTCCATTCGCCTGGCGGACACCCGTCGTCGCTACGGCCTGCCGGATTATTCGTCCCATCATGCCAAGGTCGATGCCATGGCCACAGCCGAGTTATTTCAGGCGCAGGTGGCCCGGCACTTTAGTCCCGAGACGCCAGTATCAGAGCTGTGGGTCTAACCCCGTGTCACGCAGGATACCTGCGAACAAGAGCTGCACAATTCAACACCAGGTAAAACTTGTCTCTCGCAGTGACGCCATGCCGCCAAGATTAAATAAGAGTTTTTACTGCGTCCTGGCGTCTCTGCGAGAGTCAGGTAGTCAATTTCACGGTTTCTACCAACAAAAAAGGCGGCCGAAGCCGCCTTTTTCCATTACAAATCGGAACCCGATCAGGTTACGGTTCTGGGCTCGCTCATCAACCCCTTGATAATGGCGTAACAACCGGCCAGCAAAATCAGGGTAAACGGTAACCCCGCGGATACCGCGATGGCCTGCAGTGCCGCCAGACCGCCTCCCAGTAACAAGGCGATTGCGATGGCGCCTTCGATAACGCCCCAGAACACACGCTGCGGTTTGGGGGCATCAATCTTACCACCGGCCGTAATTGTATCGATCACCAGCGAGCCCGAGTCCGAGGAGGTAACAAAGAACACGATGACCAGGACGATCCCGATAAATGACGTGATATCGGTCAGTGGCATCTCTCCCAGCACCATAAACAGCTGCAGAGAAAGCTCGGACGACGCAGCCCCTTCAAAGCCTTCCTGAAGCTGCTTGATGGCGGTGGTACCGAATGCCGTCATCCAGAATATCGAAACGATTGAAGGAATCAACAGTACCGACACCAGGAATTCACGCACAGAGCGTCCACGACTGACCCGGGCGATAAACATCCCCACGAACGGGGACCAGCTTATCCACCAGGCCCAGTAGAAGGTTGTCCAGCCCTGGCTGAAGTTAGCATCCTCACGTCCGAATGGATTGGCGAGAAACGGAAACTCGCCTAGGTAAACGACAATGTTCTTGAAAAACCCAGTGGCAATCATCAATGTGGGACCGACAAACACGACGAACATCAACAGCAAGAAGGCCAGTAACATATTCAGTTCGGAAAGCCGTTTTACCCCCTTGTCCACACCCAGGACGATCGAGACCACCGCCACCGCGGTAATGCCGGTAATCAGTAGAACCAGGGTTGTGTCACCCCCACTGATACCGAACAGGTGCCCCAGGCCGGAGGCAGCCTGCTGTGCACCGATCCCCAGGGAGGTGGCCAGCCCAAACAGGGTCGCGAAAACCGCCAGGATATCGATAATATGCCCCGGCCAGCCCCAGATACGCTCTCCGAGCAGCGGGTAGAAAATAGACCGGATGGTCAACGGCAAACCTTTGTTATAGGAAAAGATTGCCAGCGACAATGCCACGATGGCGTACACCGCCCAGGGATGCAACCCCCAGTGGAAAATGGTGGCGGCCATGGCCAGGTTCACTGCTCCGGCCGGATCGCCGGCGGCCGCGCCCAGCGGTGCCCAGTCGGTACGGATCCCGCCCTCACCCACGGTGGTTCCACCCAGGGCAGTGCCGTAATGCGTCAGCGGCTCGGACACGCCATAAAACATCAGGCCGATACCCATACCGGCAGCAAACAGCATGGAAAACCATGAAATTCTTGAAAAATCCGGAGTCGCTTTTTCGCCACCGATTCGAACCTTACCCAGTGGCGAGAGGATCAATCCCACGCAAACCAGAACGAAAATATTACCCGCAAGTAACATGAACCACGTCATGTTGGTGTTGATCCAGTTTTTTATTGAATCAAATACTGTGGTTGCCTGCTCGGGCAACGCCAGAGTGAGAACAACGAAGGCGAGAATTAACAGTGATGAGACGGTAAATACCGCGCCATGGATATCGATATTCACGCCGAGCGGAGCGGCCTGGTAATTATCCTGGCCAATCTGGTAATCGGTATCGATCAGGTTGGCCGCACCCTCGGGAGCCGGCACACCAACCGATTCAATCACATCCGAAGGATTATCGGGTTTATTGTCCACGAGACTCTCCCCTTATTATTGAGTGTTATCAGGCTACATCCGGACGCACGAGAAATACGGATGACTCGGTATGCTTGGCTATCTTGCTGCCGTTGGCTGGCATAATAGCATCGAGATGCTTGGGCAAATGCGTTCCCATAACAACCAGGTCGGCACCGATTTCCTCGATTGCCTTGACGAGAATATCATCCAGATCGGCAACCGGATCGTGGCTGTTATAGACATGTGCCGACGGCTCGTGCCCATTATCCGGAGCATGTTCATGAGCAAACGCTTTGAGTTTTTGTGCGTACTCCTCGGGTGTATGTGCCACGGAACTGGGTTGGGAGGTTGTCACGCCAACATAGCACAGTTTCGCCTCATAATGCCGCGCCAGATCAGCCGCGACGGTGAGTGGTTTTTCCAGTGCGCCAAGATGCGCAAGATCCACCGGCACCATTATTGTTTTAAACATGGAGGGGCTCCTTATTATGATTATACGAATGCCTTCGTGTTGAGTGGGTCTTAATCAGTATGATCTTATATTGTTCTGTATGAAACAGAATCGTAATCCCTGAAACAATGGCCAACCTGCCGCCCGGCAAATCAGGGAATTAATACCCCTGACAAGACGGGTTAGCGTCAGAAATAGTAGCCGAAGTTGATGTTGAAGCGGGTCTGCCACTGGTCATCCGCATTGGCTCCCAGTCGATCACCATATGTTGCATCGCCGCCAATGAACTCGTTACCATTGGAATAGGCCAGATCGGTATAGATATACCAGCCATCGTGCGCCCAGGCCATGCCCAGCATGTACAGGTCACTGTCGTTGAAGCCGCTTTCATCCTTCATGATGGAGCTGTATTCCACATAGGGCACGACATAATCCAGCCAGTCGATCCCATCGGTGGTATAGGTATAACTGAGGGAGATAGCAGGAATCCAGGCCTCGGCCGCCGCAGTGCTGGGAAACTGGTACGCACCGAACTGTACCCGCTGATCGGTGCCCAGCGGTTGGGCGGCATCGACGTCATACTCGTAACGGGTCAGCTGGGTCGCCAGCTTGAGCTTACCCCAGGTATTGATCATGTGTACCGAGGCGGCGTAATGATCTCCATCCTCTTGTGGGCCATTACTTTCCAACTCACCAACCTGCAATGAAAAACCGATATCGGTGGGCACGCCGGCATCGGGCATGCTGTAAATTCCCCGTACATTGAACTGGTTACGTTCCTCATAACCAGTACCGGATTCATTGACGACATCATAGGAATAGCGGTCACTGTCCGAAGTTGCACCTCGATAGGAGCCCTCGTCAGAATAGTAATAGGCGAAATCCCATTGCCAGTTGCCGGCGGGTTTACTGTATTTTACCCCCATGTCCATATCATCGGACAGGCCGACATAGTAATGCTGATCGAAGAACCAGCTCTGCGATACCCCGTAGGGACCGGGACCGAAGGGAACACGGTTGACGCCGATCTGTATCTGGCTATCGTCATCAAAATTGTAGCCGAGCCAGCCAGTATGCAGAAAGTTATAACCATCATACCAGCGGTACTCTAACTTGCCGATATAAGGGCCGTTGGCGTAATCCAGGTTGACACGGAAGGTATCCAGTGTAAAGTTGCCATCATCCTCCCAGGCTCTCGAGGCGGCTCCGGTACTGGAAGCGGGATAGTCTCCAACTACATAATTGACCCGCATGGCACCGCCAACGGTCAGATCACCAAACTGGATTTTGTCGCTGGCATTAGCCTGGGTTAGCGGAACACCAAACAACAAGGCAACCGCCGAACTTCCGGTAATGACTGCGCGCGAGCAGGATTGCAAAAGGATTGTTGTATTCATGCCGGCCTCTCTCCATAGATCTAGCAACATCTTGTTTTTGATACCTGCCCGTCGCCGGGCAGGTTCTGCTTGCTACCAGCGATAAAATCAAAGCTCGCCGCTTATCCAATACTCGATACGGTCTTCATTCTCCTCGATGTATTTGCTTACGGCCTCTTCATACGAGGTTTCCTGGGCGTTATTCATCGCCGACTCAAGGTCCTCGATAGGCAACTGCATGCGCGAGAAGAAACTGGCTGCCTTGATATTATCCTGATAGAACCCTTTACGGGACACGGCATGAATTCGCTCGTAGCTGCCGAGTACACCCTTAGGGTCTTCCAGATAGCGTAGATCATAGGCGCCAAACTTCCAGTGCGGACTCCAGCCGGTCACCACGATCCACTCGTCACGGCGTACGGCCCGTTTCAGCGCTGCCGTCATGCCGGCACCGGAGGAAATCTGCAGTTCATAATCCAGGCCATATTCCTTGATTGCCTTTTTTGACAGACGTGTCAGGCCCGCACCCGGGTCTATCCCGGTGATTGTCCCATCCAGTTTTTCACGCACTTCCGGCTTTTTCAGATCTTCTATCGAGCTGAGCTGGTCTTTGGGAATGCTGTTTGGAACAACCCAACCCAGACGGGCGTGGGTATACAATAACCCCAGGTTAACAATGTCCGTACAGGTTTTATTGATATAATCCTCATGTGTGCCAGGTTGCCAGGACATCAGCATGATATCGATGCCACCGGATTTAAGTCCCTGGTACTGTGGGGCAATATCGGTCTGGATGAGCTCAACTTGCTGCTCCATTCGCTCTTCGAGAATCCGTGCCGCCAGTTTGGTGACAAACTCGGCATCAGACCAGGCTGTCCAGCCGATCTTGATCTTGTCCTGGGCTACGGCGCCGGCACTGAGGCCCAGCGTCAAAACCGCGACAAGTAGCAGGTGCGATAATTTCTTGATTGACATGTCAGCTCTCCTTTTCTTCTGGTAATTAATGCACAGGTGTCGAGTTCGATCTCTCGATGCTCTGCCAGTTTCTGATCACAATGTTTTGCTTTGAATCGTGATCAGTTTGAACCTGATTGGCGGCCATTAGCCCTTCCGAGACTGAATAGCTGGCGCAGGCGCTCTATCAGACTGCTGCTTGTTACCCCGCGTCGACCCTGACCGAAACTCTGGGTAATCCGATCGAGCAGAATCGCCAGCAGGACCACGCCAAGCCCGCCTTCGAAACCCAGCCCGACGTCCAGTCGCTGAATCCCGGTCAATACCGTATTGCCCAGGCCGCCAGCGCCAATCATCGAGGCGATGACTACCATGGACAATGCCAGCATGATCGTCTGATTAACGCCGGCCATAATCGAAGGCATAGCCAGCGGCAGCTGCACCTTGAGCAGCAGCTGGCGACTGGTACAACCAAAAGCCAGTCCTGCCTCGACGTTTTCCTGGCTGACCTGGCGAATCCCCAGGTTGGTCAGCCTAACGGCCGGCGGCATGGCAAAAATAAGCGTGGCAATCGAGCCCGGGACCTTGCCCAGTCCAAAAAATATAGCAGCTGGAATCAAATAGACAAACGGGGGCATGGTCTGCATCAGATCGAGCACCGGACGCACTACGGCTTCCACGGTTTCACTGCGCGCCATGGCAATGCCGATGGGAATGCCAATCAGCAGCGCCAGCAGGCTGGAGCCAATAACCAGCGCCAGGGTAGAGACGGTCTCACTCCAAATATCCATACCATATATAAGTACAACGGCAATAATCGCAAACAGGCCGAATTTCCAGCTTACCCGCCAAGCCGCCAGCGCAACAATGATCACCGACAAAACCAGGGGCGGTACCGCCAGAAGTCCCGCCTCAAAAGTGTCCACCAACAGGCCGACCCCATCCGCGAAGGCATCCAGCAACCCGGTGAGATTGGATTGAATCCAGTTAACTCCCTTTTCAACCCAGTCGCCAATCGGGATGTCAAAATCGATTATTTGTTTATCCGCCATGATCAACCTGCCTTGTTGAATGTCTTGAGAAGAATATTCTTGTCGATAACCCCCAGATAGCGATCTGATTCATCAATCACCGGAACGGGGTAACCCTCTTCAACAACACGTTTTAATACTTCTTCAAGGTCTGTCTCTGCCGTCGCCGGGTTCACAGCGGCAAGAAATGCCTTGTCCCAGTCATGTTCACCTTCTTTGGCCCGTATAAGGCTGTTGACGCTGACCATGCCGCTATACCGCCGGTCATTATCAACGATCACGGCCAGGTGCCGATCGTCGTCACGCATCCGGGTGAGAGCATCACTCACACTGGTATCTGAACGACTAAACAGGGCGACATGTTTTTGCTCGGCAATGTCGCCGGCATTGAACACCTTGCTGACATCCACACCATAGAAGAAGGACCGCACATATTCATTGGCCGGATTGGTAACAATCTCCTGCGGCGTCCCGATTTGTACAATCGCACCGCCATCCATAATCGCGATACGATCGCCAATCCGGATTGCCTCGTCGAGATCGTGGGAGATAAAAACAATGGTATGCGCCTCGGTCTGTTGCAATCGAACCAGCTCGTCCTGCATTTCAGTACGAATCAGCGGGTCCAGGGCCGAGAAGGCCTCATCCATCAGAAGAATGGATGCATTGGTCGCCAGCGCGCGTGCCAGGCCGACGCGCTGCTTCATACCACCGGAAAGTTCGTCGGGATAACTGTCCGCATTGGCTTCGAGTCCGACTGTTCCCAGCGCTTTGAGCGCGTGCTCGCGCTGCTGTTGCTTGTCCATTCCGGCCACATCCAGGCCGAATGCGGCGTTTTCAACGACCGTTTTATGCGGCATGAGTGCAAACGACTGAAACACCATGCTCATGCTCTCCCGCCGCATGCGAATGAGCTCTTTTTTATTCATGGCGGTGATGTCTTTGCCATCCAGCAGCACACGACCGCGCGTCGGTTCGATTAAACGATTTAACAGACGAACCAGCGTGGATTTTCCGGAGCCGGACAACCCCATGACCACGAACACTTCACCGTCGCGAATCGAAAAATTGGCGTCCTGGACGCCGACAGTCGTGCGGGTGCGTTCGAAAATTTCGTCTTTGGATAACCCCTGTTCCAGCAGGCGCAGGGCCTCATCGGGCTCGGGGCCAAATATTTTATAAAGATTTTCTACAACGAGTTTATCTTTCGGTTCATCACTACTGATGGCGGCCATTTGATTCTCTCCCGGAGTTCATCAGTGTAGTATTTATTATTTGTTGCTGCTATACCATACGATATATCAGTACTACCAAGGTCAAAAGACAGTGAAGATCAAGGGGGATAAACGATCCCCGGCATATCCCCCAGTAATAACTTCAACTATCAGAAAGTTGCTAAGTTATTGTTTTGAATTGCATAAACCTTACGCATCGATATTGTGTCTGTCAACTCGCATCACAACAGAATAGCAGCGTTCTGGCATCTATTCTGCAAGGGACATATACAGGCAAAACGGGAATTGCTGATTAACGCATGCCTGCCAGCTTCGCTACACCGACCGGTACTGCGGAACCTGCTTGCCATCCAGGACAACCGCCGGACTCAGTACCCATTCCCGGCGATTTTTTTCACTTAAACGGAAGCATGGCTCATTCCGGGCCATCTTGCCCTGCTTGAAATACTAAAAGTGGGGATACAAAGAAATGATCATTGTGCGGGTCAAGGTCCACTCAATACTGTTTACTTGAGTGTTTCTTTCGACCCCACTAGTTTGACCAGGTAACGTTCCTCGAACTCTTCGGCGCTGATTGGTTTACTATAATAATAACCCTGTGCAATATCACAACCGGCTTCCCGCAGGAACTGTTCCTGGTAGGCGGTTTCCACGCCTTCGGCCACGACTTCCAGCTCAAGCCCCTGTGCCAGGCCAATAATTGATCGGGTAATGGCAATATCATTTTCGTCGGCGGGGATATCCATGACGAAAGAGCGATCTATCTTTAACTGGTTGATAGGCAGCGCCTTCAAGCGTGACAGAGACGAGTAACCAGTCCCGAAATCATCAATCGACAACAACAACCCGAGCGCGGCAACTTCCTGCTGAATCCAGGCATTCACTTCCTTATCCTGTGTCAGACCGCTTTCTGTCAACTCAAGCTGAATCTGCCCGGGATTTACACCATACTGTTCCATCAATCCACGGATACGCTGCGACAGGCCTGCGGCAGACAATTGTCTTGGTGACAGATTGATAGAGGCCTTCAAGTTCGGCGTATGAACCTGCCACCGGGCAATCACCGCGATAGCCGAGCACAGAACCCAGTCACCAATCGAAATAATCAGGTCACTTTCCTCTGCCAGCGGAATAAACTGTGCAGGGGATACAAGGCCATGCTCTGGATGCTGCCAGCGGATAAGGCATTCTGCGCCTATTAGCTCTCCAGATGAAAGATTGAATTGTGGTTGCCACAACAAGTAAAGTTCATTACGCATAATCGCCCGGCGTAATTCACTTTCCAGCTGAAATTTTTCTGAAACCTGACGTGTCAGATCGTGTGTATAATATTCATAACGGTTACGACCCTGATCTTTAGCACGATACATGGCGGAATCGGCATGCTTAATCAGGGTGTCTCCGTCATCACCATCGTCCGGGAACAGGCTGATACCAATACTGCAACAGGCGCTGAGTTCATAACCCTCAACATCAAACGGCTTTGACAGGGCATTGATAATTTTCTTAGCTACCTGGGCAATCTGATCGCGGTGCTCAAGACTTGGCAACAGACAGATAAACTCATCACCACCAAGACGTGCGACGACATCCTCACGACGCATCAACTCCCGTAGTCGCACTGCCACCTGCTTGAGCAGGTTGTCGCCGTAAGGGTGCCCCAGTGAATCGTTGACATTCTTAAACCGATCGAGATCAAGAAATAACACACCCAGCATCTGTTTGTGTCGCCTTGCAATCTCGATTTGTTGTGCCAGGTGCTCCATAAAATAATTGCGGTTTGGCAAACCGGTCAACTCATCATAGTGAGCCATTTCCATCAGCCGCTGCTCGGCCTGTTTATGATTGGTAATGTCCGTGGAAATCCCGGCTACCGCATAGACACGATCATGTTTGTCCTTCAGCGGGAACTTCAGTGACAAGTAAGTGTGAATTTCGTCCTCATGCGGAATCTGCTCCTCAAACTGAAGCAATTGACCGCTTTCCAGCACCTCTTGATCATTATCCACAAACACTTTGGCTATCTGCTGTGGAAACACATCACTGTCACACATACCCTGTATTGCTTGCTGCGTTATCCCGAACAGATCCTGATAGCGTTTATTGACGTGCAGATAGCGCCCGTTGGTATCCTTGACGTACATAACCGAGGAAGTGTTGTTGGAAATACCATCCAGCATGCTCTGTTGCTTTTCATGTTCCAGCAATGTACTCAGAATACGTTGAACCATAATTATCAGGGCAATGCTGTAGGCCATCAGCCGCATGATATGCCACCACCACCAGGCGGCATCCCAGATAGTTGACAGCTCGAAGATCAGTCCCGCGGTACCGAACAGCGCACAGTGCAGCGCGAAAAGGCGATGATTTTTCTCGCCCTGGAGCTCATACATTTTATTGAGATGATAGGCCGCGAACAGAAAAAACATGCCCCCGGCAAGATTGAGCAAGCGCGCCAGCGAGGTAAACTCGCCTTCCACCAGCATTGCCGGAACCCAGCGATCCTGCCAAATCGACAGCGCCGTCACGCCCACCACGATCAGGACACTGATACCCAGCGGCGCCAGGTTCTGCGAGGCCGGACGACGGCCAAAGCGCAGACTCACCGTCGCAAACATCAGCCCGCCAACAAAAGTCGCCAGGCTGTGCAACCAGACAAAGGCTTCTCCCGGCTCCACGGCGGCATGAAACACATCCAGCATCCCCATTGTGGTTAAACCCAGGGGCACTGCCAGCGGCATCTCGGAGATTCGCTGGTCACGATGGAAGATAAGGATCAGGCTGGTGACAAACAGCGCGATGAGCGCCCCGGCCGTCTCCAGCACAGCATGCAAAGGCAGGTGTACATAAAAATGGTTTGCGGGCAGCAGCAGCGATACACCAAATACCAGCCCGGGATAGATCAGCAGCCTGGAAAAGGAATCAATCCTGCTGGAGGCGGCTAACAGTCTCGTTGCCATTCATCACCCTATCAGTCCATTTAGATAGCCTGGCGGAAGCACGCAACGAAACATTATGTTACATCCGCACAAATTACTCTTTTATTATTGTCGACCGCGGCTCTTGCCCACTTGAACAGGACCTGTAAGCGCGATTCTCCACCAGCAAACCGGGGTGTAGCCGCTTCGGGATCGGATAAAATGCATCGTTGCCCCTGTCGTTGCAGGAGTCAAGTATTCCACCGCCTATATCCGTATAATTTACAAGGAAATAGGCCGTTCACCTGAAGAACAGCAATACAACGGCCTTTCTCGCTGTGCAGATCATGTCCTTGTAGACGCCTTGCTCTGTGCAGTCTGCAGACACTCGGCCAGGGGACATGCGCAAAATGTGATGTTTATTTAATCAGGTATTATCTCAAGACGGTCCCCGACCGCGATAGCCCCTCCGCTGATAACCGTGATACAGATACCACTGTTTTTCCCCAGCGCACTGGCAAGCCCCTTGCCCTCGACCTTATCCAGGTATCCGCACGGTGGTCGCGGCTTGTGATAGCGAAATACCGCCTCACCAATGCGAAAAGTCTTGTCCTGCAACTCCCGGGACCTGAGATTTCCAATAACCAGGTTGCGCCGATGCCCGCCATGCACCAGCCGGGTACGCAGTTCATCTGACAGGCCCTTTTTAGCTTTCCTCAGGTCGTCCTCGCTAATCAGCGTCACCTGGCAGGCCTCGGTCACCTGCCAGAAACCTCTGCCTGCACTGTAGCGATCCCCCTGCAAACCGGTCTGTTCGATCGCTGACACGCGCTTAACCGATTGCATTTCTGCGCCGGCCGAATCAGCGATATAGATTGCCCTGATCTCGGGTATCGCGAGAGCAGGCCGGATCCTGAACAGTTTTTTCATGAACGACAAAAGATTATCCCCGCAAGTTGGTTGATCCGGTTGTGAACATGATTATCCGCTAAAATCAGCGATCGACCAATCTCTGTGTTGAACGGGGTCGGGGATTACTTCAGAACCGATCTTCTATCGCCGCCGAGCAGCTCAATGGGGGGGGGTATCACTAAAGTCATCGGGGAGATTAACCAGTCTCAGAAATATCATACCCGGATCGTCACGTAGTCGATGTCATTCAGGACATCGCCGGGCTGACCAACAAATCTACCGGGGAAATCGAGCGCCTGAGCCTGGATCTGGGCCAGCAAACCAGCAACCAGGTAACTGCAATGCAAATCGTTCCCAAGCAGGCCAGGCAGAGTATAGACTCCGTGGAAAACGCTGTGCCCTGGATCCAGTTACATCACTTCCCGGGCTTTCTTGACGAGTTGTTCTGTTCCCGATTCTGATAACAGTCAAAACCGCAATACCAGCGAACATACTCATCGCCTTCCTCAGTAATCGCATCGATGCGGGGAATCTCGCGCCGGCATACTGCACACCTGACCGTCTCGGGCGATGTGACAACCTTGATCGACTTGTCGGATGTATCGGGCATCAGGCGCTTACTTCCTTGATCTGCATGGTCGATTCCATCAGTTCATGCGCCTTTTCGGTCTCGGACTTGTCACTGGTATGCACCATAAGTACCGGGTAACCATTGTGCAACGCATCTTCCACCACCGCGGTCAGTACATCCTCTTTGACATGCAGCCCACGTACGGCACCTGCCAGACCACCGATGGTAGCGGCATAGCCAATTACCATCAGCGGCGCGACCACCGGGGCACTGACATATAACGCAGGCAGTCCCAGCCCGATACCAGCCGCGCCGATGGCACCGCCCACACCGCCGACGCCGGTGCCAACCGAGATGTCCCGAATGAACTCGTTACGCACACCACCGGACTCGGATTCTATTTTCTGCTCCTGCTCGCGCTCCGCTTCGCCTGCCTGGATGCGATTGACCTGCTCCCTGGAAAAGCCTTCATCGAGAAACAACTTCTCGGCCTCGGCCAGGGACGTTGTGTCCGGAAAAATGCCAGCCAGCTTGTGGGGATGCTGTCTCATAACTCCACCCTGCGTTTCTGCATTACCATTGTTATTTAAAACAATAGTCGAGCCCACTGGCTATTACATTGAGATTAATCAATAACCTCTTGTTGGATAAGGCCGCCCTCGCATCTGATATAAGCAGGTAATGCTACACGTTTTATAGGCGATTAAGATTGAATCTTCGCCCTCCTGTTTTGTCCTCTTTGACAGATCGACTAGACTTTTAATGAACCCGTCAAACTGGAGAATGACCATGAAACAGAAAATGGTTGATGTAACACTGCATATCGATGAAGACACCACCCGGGAACAACGCGAGGGCCTGCGTGACCAGTTGCTGGAACTCGACGGCGTGATGGCAGCGAATTATCGTGATAACCAGCCTCACCTGATGATCGTGGAATACAACCCCGATCAGATCGCTTCACAGAGGCTGGTTGAAACCGCCGAACAGCGTGGCTATCACGCCGAACTGGTCGGCATGTAGCAGGAAACACGCAATAAAATGAAATTATCACAACAATCAACAGGACAGCTGATTGTGTGATTTTATGGCCCGACTTACCTGCGCTGTTTTTCAGGCCGAATTAACGCGGCCCGGCAGCGTTCAGGCTGATCCCGGCGCAACAGGTAAACACACAACCAGACTTGTCCGCTTATCTGATAAATAGAATCATTTGGTGATATTTATTGTTTTGATCCAGACTTACTGGTCACAAAGTGGCGAAGCAAATCACAACTGCGCAATGCGTAAAGGAGGTTGTCACCATGAAGATGACCATCGACATGCCCTTTGTTGATACCTGCACCGTCAGCGAATGCGGCTACAACGAGGATAAGAAATGCCATGCTCGCGCTATTACCATTGGCGACGGCGTCCATCCCGGCTGTGATACCGCGTTACTGGACTCATCCCGAAATACCGGGGAAAACAACCTCGCCGGGGTTGGCGCCTGCAAAGTAACCGGTTGCGCCTTCAATGAAGAGCTGGAATGCTATGCCGACAGTATTACCGTCAGCACGTCAAACAACAGCGTCCAGTGCATGACCTTCCAGGCCAGATAGAGCCTGATCAACCCGGGTCGGTCTCCCAGGATTCATGAACAAAAGTCAATTGGGGCCCGGCCCGGTTCTTTGCATACAAGCGTGATAACCAAACAGCATAATATGTGCTTCATGCTGCCCCGGACTCAGACTTCGTCCCTCACCGGTACTAACGTAAGCCCAGCAATTTCCCGACAACCCCCAGCACATCTTCCACCAGGCTGCGAAATATTTTGTCGTCTCGCTGGCCAAAGGATTGTTGCTGTACAAACCGCCCCTGCTCAGGAAAGTGAATATCGTACAGCGGCTTGTGGTTGAGCCAGTAATTGGCAAATGTTTCTGTGCGCAGCATTTTAAACGGGATCGGGGTTTCAAAACCGATAACATGTTGCTCTTTGATCCGGTTGTCGCGACTGCTCTCATTGACCGAAACACACCCGAGCCCGCTCACATACAGCGTGCCGGTACCGGTGAAATACACATAGCGTATATTGCCGAACAACCAGCTGCGCCAGTCCCAGATTCGCCATTTACGTTTCATTTCCAGCTCACCACCCGAGGTCGCCACCACGTGGCCCTGTCGTACGACATAGCCCGGGTGGTTTTCCAGATGTACGGGCAGAATATCCTGGTTCGGATCTTCTTCTGCCGCCAACCGGATATCGCGGACCTGCTCGCTATCAGCGCTGAACTCGGTCATGAGCACCATACCCATCGCGTAGGAGGCGAAGGGTTTTGTTCTGTCCCAGAAAAACCGGGTACGCGTGCTGCCCTCGGTATTCAGACTGTACCACCCGGGCCTGACCACCAGGTTACCTGTACCCTCGAGTCGTAATCTGAATTCCTTTTGTGGTGTGTCGTAACGCACCGTATCAGTTTCAGAACCTTTCTGATCATTAATGGAAATAGGCCGCGCCTTTCGGGCCAGGGGCGCGAACAGGTAATAATTGCCTGCCTTGGCCGTAACCGGCCCGAAGAACAGCGCATAGAACAGCCCGAGCAGCAGTAACCAGTTGCCACGTGTCAACAAACCCACAGGGCTCTCATGTGCCAGAACATAATCAACCAGGTTGCTCGTCTGCGCGACGATCAGCTTGTTATTCAACCCGGTCTTTTCGATAGTCAGCTTTGCGATTTGTTTGTTCGTATCCACGATACTGAACATCAGCTGCGAATACTCGACTGCCAGCGAGGCCCGTTCAACGTTAAGCCTGACAGAATCCAGAATATATTCGGTAACCTTCCAGGGCGGTAATTTGTCCTTCAACCTTGCGCGCCGGCTTCTCTCCAGCCGATTACTGATCGTTTCGAGCTGACGGGTTTTACCCGATATTTGTGATTTGAGCGAGCGTTGTCGCCGTTCGGATTTTTGCAACCCGGCTATTTTGGCCGTTATCTGCTGGTTTTTATTGTCGATAGCGGTTTGCAGTCGGATCTGCTTTTGATCAATTTCGGCCCGGTTTTGCTCGTTCGCAGCCATAACAATCAGGGCAATGAGCACCAGTAAAATCACGATAAACCGCGAGACCAGCTTCCTGCCAAGGTCGAATATCAGTTTCACAAGCATGTTCCTTATGGTATTACCGGCTCTGGGCAACCCGGCCTGGCTGAAATCGCCTAACTACCTGTGATTAGAATAGCACCAAAATCCGGGCTGTCCCTGACCGTTTGTTTTATCAGGCTCGAACAATCACCAGGCAACGACGGGACGGTCCCGCTGTAATTTCGCGAACAGGAAACAGAGATTCTGGAAAAGAGCGCTGGTCACCCCGGGAGTAACGACAGCAGCAGGAAATGTTCAGGGTCTGGATGAGCCGGTTATACCCGGGACCCTGTTACAAGTATTCAGATTTACCGGGGGCGGAGCACAGGTTTCTGTAAAGCACAGTAACAACTCTGCTCCGGGCCCCCGGTACCTCGCCGTTATGCGAGACCGCACTTCTCCTTGATGGCCGCAACGACATCATCACTGGAAGTGGCATTGATGCGCATCAGCATACCTTCCTTCTCATAGAAGCCGGCCAGGGGCGCGGTCTTCTCGGTATAGGTATCAAGCCGGCTGGCAATCGCTTCTTCGGTTTCGTCATCGCGCTGCACGACCGGCCCGCCACACTCGTCACACACACCTTCGACCTTGGGCGGCTTGCTCTTGACATTGTAGATGGCATTGCACTGGGTACAGGTCCGGCGCGTGGTCAGGCGATCCATGATCACTTCACGCGGCACGTCGAGATCCACCACCGCATCCAGCTGTTCGCCCATCTCTTCGAGCATGGTCTTGAGCTGCTCGGCCTGGGGAATGGTGCGCGGGAACCCGTCCAGCAGGTAGCCGTTTTTGCAGTCATCTTCCTTCAGGCGCTCTTTCATGATGCCCATGATCAGTT
>JAXHTI010000004.1:18417-47726 GCA_034190045.1 Pseudomonadota bacterium | reverse complement strand
GTGAAAATATCTGCCAATCTGCGCAGACTGGTAATGAAGCGTTTTCCATATAACATCATTTATCAGATTCGGGAGCATGATATTCGGGTGATAGCCGTCGCGCACCAGCATCGCAAACCCGGCTACTGGTTGAGCCCAAATGGCAATATCCGTGAGCCAGAAAGCGCGTACCAGGCAAATATAAATTAAGGAAGACGGGTTCAGATCCAACATTCGAACATAACAGTAAACGGGGCAGGTCTTGCGTTTTGCCTTTCGGTGGATAAATGACAAAACCTGACTCCGATTATTTCTGGCTCGTTTTCATGCACTACAAAAATATATGAGTGTTATGTCTGAAGAACCCCTGAAAGCTCTTTCTGATATGATCAGCGATGCCCATGCCCGCATTCAGGCGAGCCACGAACACATCAACCCGGTGGTAGAGGTGCGCCGCGGCATGCGGGACGCCGGCATTCCTGCCGATGTGATGACTATTGACTGCCTGCGCACCCGTCGCCGTATAACCCTGATTCTGCATGATGAGCAGCCTGGCGTGCTGCTGTATCAGTTCGTCACGATTGAAGACGAGGCAGTTAACGACTTTCAGAGCATGGCGCTCTCAGAGATGGATACACAGAAACTGTTTCAGTGGATAGAGGAGTATTTTGGCTGAATCACAGGGGACAGACTGAACCTCCTCCAGTTTAACGGACACTGAAAATAAGCCAAAAAGGGGACGGGGGATTTAATTTTAACCAACCCCTTGTCCATTCCACGCAGTAACGGAACTCGTGTCACTGTCTTGTTGTCTAGTTTTTGAGTCTATGCATCGGCTTTTAGCGTGAATCCGACCCCGACCCTGGACCTGTCCTGTTAAAACCTAATGCCTGGCGGCATGGAGACGATCATGAGAACAGTATTCGCGGCACTGGCGGCTATCGGACTGCTATTCTTCAGCAACAGCAGTTTCGCCCATCATGGCTGGGCCTGGACGACCGGCGGCAACATCGAGCTCACCGGTACTATCACCAGCGTCAACCTTGGCAATCCTCACGGCAGACTCGAAGTGGATGTGAATGGTGAGATATGGACCGTTGAAGTGGGTCAGCCATGGCGTAACGAACGGGCCGGCCTCGTGGACGGCGACCTGGCGGAAGGCGTCGAGATCCGCGTTATTGGCGAGCCCGCGGAGGAGGAATCGGATAAGCGGCTGAAAGCGGAACGCCTCTACCTGGGCGAGCGCGAGTACGTGTTGTACCCGCAACGAGACTGAAGCTGAGTGGAATCGCTGTTCGCTGCGCTGGAGTCGACCGCCGTAGCCGAGTACCTGCGCGTATCACGCTGGGGCTACGCAGCGGTCAACACGGCGCATATCCTGGGCATCGCGCTTCTGGTCGGGGCGATCATTCCCTTCAACCTGCATATCCTCGGGCTGTGGCGGAGTATCCCGCGGGTGATTCTGGCGCGGGTGCTCCTGCCTGTTGCCGCGACCGGGTTGGTGCTGGCGGTTGCCGCGGGTGCCTTGCTGTTCTCGGTCAAGGCCTCGGAATACTCACAAATCGTGTTTCTGCAAATCAAGATCGTGCTCGTGGCGGTCGGGACGGTGTCGGCATTGATGCTGCACCGGGCCCACGGCCTGTCTCTGGATGGCGCGAATGAACGGCGGCTCAGGGTGCATGCTGTTGTTTCGATGCTGTGCTGGATCGGCGCCCTGATCAGCGGCCGCTTGATTGCATTCGTCCAATGAACGAGGGTGGCAACAAAGGACTCTCGAGCAAAAGGGACCCGTGAGCGGGGTCAGGTCTTGCCTATCGTTTGATAAAAGACAAGGCCTGACCCCCAAAATTTAAGGGGTCAAAGCCCTTTACCCGAGGTGGTCAGGACAACGCTCGGGTACCGTGGTCGCTACGGGACATTGAAGAACAACACGGGATGCTGGCACTGCGGGAGGCGGCCACGGCTTACAAGGCCGATTTTGAGGTCGAATCGCCGCTATAAGGGCCAATCAAGGGCCTAATTAAAAAGAGTTGGTTTTGTTTTTCAACAGGTTATGTTGGTCCGACCCGGACAATTCCTGCCGCGTCACCGTCACTGGTGAAGCCTGGCCATGAACCGGCCCGGGTTACCGGCGGGCTTGGTAGTTTTTCGGCAAAAGCATGATTCCTGCTGTACATTGATTCTGCACAGGGTTTACTGAGCCCGCGATTTGTCTTATAGATTGGGAATGGATACGAACTGGGTCGGAGTCACTTCTGGCCCTGATGATACCTGGCATGCGGCGGCCCGGGTATTCCCCAGTCACGCGCCGGTTCGACACATGGAAGGAAGGCAGCCAAGCGTATGAAGTCAGCGGCGAGAACAGATACAGGCTCACAGGCGCCGCCGCGCGAATCGCGCCGGCTGCCGCCGATTGCCTCCGTTCCGCTGGATACCACCACCTTTATACAACGCAAGGCCGGCTGCGCATGCGGCGGCTGTTGTCCGAGTTGCGTTGAGGATGGGCGTATTCAGCCCAAGCTGGAGGTGGGCGCCGTGAACGATCATTATGAACGGGAGGCGGACCGGGTGGCGGATCAGGTCATGGCCATGACGTCCCCATCCGAGGCGGGGTTGACCATCTCCGCAGTGAAGGAACCGCGGGTTGCTCGCCAGGCCGATGAGGCGGAGCCCCCGGCGTTGGAGAACGAGGAAGACGCCACCGGGGCCGCATATCAGAAACGTATCACGACGCCATGGACGCCGGGTCCGGGCGGGCGGGCCGGGGCACCTCTGCCCGACAGGCTGCGTAACTACTACGAGCCGCGCTTTGGCCAGGATTTTTCCACGGTGCGTATCCACACCGACGGCGAGGCTCAGCGCAGTGCCGCACAATTGCATGCCCGTGCCTATACCGCCGGCGAGAATATCGTCTTCGGTGCGGGGGAATACGCGCCGGATTACCGCAGTGGCCAGCATCTGCTGGGGCATGAGCTGACTCACGTGGTGCAACAGCGCCGACAGCGCCGGCCCTGGATCCAGCGGCTGACCCGGGAAGAGGAGATCGAGCAATCCCGGACGTCCAACGGACAGGTCCTCGCCACGCATCCGCCATTGAAAATCAGTCTGTACAACTATGCGATCGGCGAAGACGATCCCAAGCCCACGCATCTGCAGCTACTGGATGAACTGGCCGGCATCCCCGACGCCAGCGGTATATTCTGGTTCCATGTGACCGGGCATACCGATTCCACTGACGATGCCGCTTTCAACGACCGCTTATCCCACCAGCGCGTCGACGCCCTGCGCGCGGCCCTCGGCGAGCGCGGCATCAACGATGTGACCGCCGCCTGGTATGGTGAGCAGCGTGCCGTGGCCAGTAATGACACGGTCCAGGGGCGCAGTCGCAATCGCCGGGTGGACATCTATGTTACGTCATCGAACACGCAGGGCGGAGACACCGGCGGGCAGGAACCGGATGCCGGCACCGGTGGTGGCGGTGGCGGGGCAACCGACGAGACACTGTGCGGCGAGTATCCGCTGCTGTGCGGCGCCCTGCTGTTCGGCGGGGCCGCGGCAGGGGGGCTGATCGCCTGTATTATCTCGGGCACCTGTCTGCCGCCCATTCCCCCCATACCACCGCCGGGGGGAGGAGGCCCCGGCGGCGGGGATGGCGGAGACACGGATCCCGACGATGAACAGGATCGGGAACAGCTGGAATGCGGTGATCCGCGCATGCCCCATACCCAGGTTCAGTTCCCGTCGGGCACCGATAAAGGGACCTGGATCCATGCTGAACCGCTGACGCGCTGCCCGCCCTTGAATGGCGTCCGTGGCAGTCCCGCCAAGAACTGGGACTCGAACTGGCCATACGGCTGGGAATGCATCCCCGAAGGTGAAGGCCGCCTGTGGCGGCGCGCCCACCTGCTGCACGGGCCGGCGGCGTCCGGCGAGACCGAACATCTGCACGGCCCGGGGGACGAGCGCTGGAATATCATTATCACCGACGGCAGTATCAATACCCTGATGGCCAACCGCGTCGAACGCAAAGGCGTGGATGCGGTAGACCGGGTTCATGGACAACATGAGGTCCTGTCCTATTCGGTTCAGGTCGAGCATTTCACCGGTGAGTATCCACGCCCCTATTTCGGCGAAAAGGTGCACATGCAGGTGGACAAGATCAACCCGCTCACCAATGCCCGGACCAGCCTGTACGATGACACCATCGAATCCAACAAACAGAGACAGCCGCCGCAATGCCCCGACGAGGAAGAGCCGGGTGCCGGCGCCGAGGCTGTGATCGAGACGGAGCCTGCCCGGCCGCAGGCGACAATATCGGCAGCAGAAGGGCCTTCCGAACCCATGCAGTTGGATCCGCATGACGAGTTCGTGCACGTCAGTTACGGAACCCATCAGTATCTTGAAGAGGCCGCGCGGGAAAGTCCTATCGGCCGGCAGATCTGGCGGAACGAAGACGTGGCCCGCGAGGCGATCGAACGAGAAATGGAGCATGTCCGTGTTATTTACGCGGATGAGATCCGTAATCAGACCCTTCTGGCGCAGATCCAGAGTATGGGCAGCGGCCATGCGGGGGTGCAACGCACACTGGCAATGCAAAGGGCCATCGAGATCCTGGCCCGTTATCGGGTTTTCCGGCACCTGGCAATTTCTGAGAGCATGTATCGCCACCCTTCTATCGATGCCATGGTATGGGGAGATTTTGCCCGTTAGCCGAATAAAAGAAAATCAATGGGCCGGATATTGATATTTGAGGGATATTTGGGGTCAGAGTAAAAACTCCGTGCCAGTCAGTCGCTATTTTTACTCTGACCCTAAATTACGTAAATTATGACCCTAAATTAAAGACCAATTGTGGCTAATAGTAGTGAATATTTATCTTTGTCACCAATCAACCCGGAAGCCAGAAGGAGAAGGCGATGAAGTACATTGGTAATAATAAGAGCAAGGAACTGCATCTGGAGTATTGTCCCTGGGCACAATTGATGAACGAAGAACACATTCGGTTATTTGATAGCCTGGATGATGCAATAGCGGCCGGTTATGATCCCTGCGGGCATTGCCAGCCTTTCACATGGGAGGGGGAGGAAGCCAGAGGCGCTGCGAAATTCACCGCCAGCTTCAATGTTCATTACCATGGCGCACCGGCGGACTGGGATACACAGATTCACCGAGGAGAGACCATCGAGCTGAATGCCGAAATAAAACCTGTCTCTGGTTCCCAGTCCAGCCTGGAAGGTAAAACCGTGAAATTTGCTATCGTTTACCATGCTGGAAGTGAATATCCGCTGGGAACAGTGATAACCGGAACTGACGGAAGAGCAAGTCTCACACATACCTTTCCGGAAAATATATCGACCTGCACAGTCCATCTTGTTGCCCATTTCGACAGTGATGTCGAGCCTGATAAGATTGAACGCTACGCAGCAATGTATGACATGGTGTCGGAGGCGGATTTTCATCCCAAGCAGCCTACCGACGACAATACCGATATTACGTTTAGACTCGATTCCCCAATGAATGGCGAGGTAAAAATTTACCGTCGCTTCTTCTTAATTTTCTGGCTGCATAAACGAACGATCAGCTGGTCGTTTAAAGAAAAGGGCCCTGCCCACGTGATCTGGAATGGGCGAAATGCAGAAGGTAAAAAGACGTGGGGTATATTCAAAGCCGTTATAGAAGCGGACACCTGGCCGCTTTCGGGATTTGATAAGGTTGAGTTGCGTAGAATCAAACGTAAACGATAAGTGTAAGTGACTGGTGACAAACGCATGTTATTATCGTCCCAAGATAGGGGCGGAGGGATTAATTTTAGCCAATCCCAGCCACAAGGATACCGGTTAGTACCCTGGTGTAAATAGGTTTCGGAGGCCAATTGTTTCTAATATAAGAGAATATTGTTGTCTGACACTTTTTTCTGTAGAGCCTTTTAATTATCGTTCGTAAAAAAGTTGACATAAATATTCTTTATTCTTCGCAATGAGCTGATAACGGCCATCGCCTGGCCAAGAGAAACAGCATGCGTCGAATACTCCTGATCCTTCTTGCTTTCTTCCTGATAAGCCAGGTCAGCGCAGGGGAATTACTCGAGTACCATGTCAACAAAGTGGATGGCCACTTTATCCTGCATCTGGATATGCGGGTTGACGCAAATCATCATGACATCAGAACGGTACTGATGGATTTCAGCAAAATGCCAGAAGTCAACGACACAGTACTCGAAAGTCGTCTGGTCGAAAGAGACAACAACAGACACAAGATATTCTTCGTCACTGAAGGGTGTGTGTGGATCTTCTGTGAGACCATCGAGCAGGTCGCAATGGTCACGGAGCTGGGCCAGGGTTATATCATGTCGAACATCCTCGCCGAAGAAAGCGACCTGCGTTTCGGGCGCAGCCTGTGGCAGCTCATCGATGAAGGAAACCAGACGCGGGTCATCTATAACGCGGACTATGTTCCAGATTTCTGGGTGCCGCCCGTCATCGGCTCATCTATCGGCAAGCAAAAAATTCTGAACGAAGGTCGCAAGACCATCAATGGTCTGGAGCGGGTGATCAAAACCCGGGAACTCGTCGATCGGCAGGATTTGCCTGGTTCGACCCTCCCCAATTAAACAGATAGAAGCCATCCCTCCCCGGCGGTTATCGGCAAGATAACGGGGCTGGTCTTGCCTTTTGACTTTCATAATAAAACTTGAATTCAAATTTTATGTAACAGTTACTGCGGCAAGGGTGGACCGGTGAATTCGGCTTCGATGATCACCTGGACATCGTTGCCCACTCCCATATTGCTTCCGGCGGGCGGCAAACCGAAATCCATTCCGTAGTCGGCGCGCTTCACTGTCCCGGTCGCGGAGAAACCGACGCGGGCATTGGGGTCTATTTCGTGACCGGCATAGCCGCCGTTATAGCGCACGTTCAGGGTCAGTGGCCGGGTGACGCCGCGCAGGGTGAAGTCGCCCGTGACTTGCATTTCCCTGTCACCGGTCATTTTGACATCCGTGGAAACGAAGCGTATCTGGGGGTGCTTTTCGGTGGCCAGCCACTCCTCGCCCTGCAGCTGGGCATTGAAATCCAGCTGTTTGGGATTCGGAAAGTCGGTCTCCAGCGAACGGGCGTCTACCCGGGCCTGCAATTTCGCGGCTTCGAGCTGCCGGGGGTCGAAATAGAGCCGGGCGTCAAAGTCAGTAAATCGCGCCGTGTACATGGAGAAGCCCAGGTGGCTCACCTTGAAGATCAGACTGGCATGGGCCGGGTCCAGCCGGTAGTCGCCGGCGGGGACGGGCGCGCTGGAAGGCTCCTGGGCATGGGTCATCCTGGCTACCAACAGAAGTGCCAGGACAGGCAGTAAGGTTTTTGCGCGTTGAATCACGGTCATAACGACGGCCCTCACTTTCGGATTTGTTAATGGGAGAACGGTAAATGTAACCGTTGCCGCTGAAAACTCAATTCTTTCCAAACTCAAGGGGCCAGCCTTGTCACGGGAACCGGCTACGGCTTACATGGTCGATTTTGGAGCCGAATCGCCACTGCTGACGGGTCTCATGGGATCAAGCTTGTCTTTTATAAACCGAAAGGCGAAACACAAGACCTTATCCCGATTCTTTTGATAATCAAGTGTGAACTGACTCACACACTGTCGCCGCCTCTTCGGTAAAATCGTCACATATATTTAATATGGAATTAATAATAAGGAGAGAGGGAATGTTTAATTTGTTGGCACCCTACGCGTTTTTCATCTTGCTGGGTATTTTCTGGCAATTCAGCAAACCAAACGGCATCACCGCCGAATCATTGCGCAGCTCAATCAATACTGCCATCCTTCGACTCTTGTTACCGCTGGTCGTGTTTTTTACGATCCAGGATCTCCCGCTGAATGACGCAGCGTTAAAAATACTCTTGTATGTTATTGCCACCAGCCTTATTACAGTTGGAGTGGCCTGGTTCTGGCTGTCGAAAACGTCGCTGCCTGCAAATACAAAAGGTGCGTATCTGATTGCCGCAACATTTGGCAGTGTGGTTTTCCTGGGTATGCCACTGAATAAGGCCCTGTTCTCGGACTGGACGATGCGTGTAGCGATTGAATACATGCTCGTGGCGAATGTACTTGTGCTCTTTACTGCAGGCGCTATTTTTGCAAAACACCTGGCAGGTCCCGCCAGAGCCACGCTTAAAGATACCGCCTCCGTCGTGTTCAATGATTATCCCTTGTGGTTGAAAGAGCCGCTGGTCTGGGCTGCCGTGGCTGGCTGGCTTATGAACATTGTTGAGCTGGACCTGGCGTCATGGGCAGTTCAAATCTCGAGAATGCTCGAAGCAATGCTTATCCCGCTATTGTTATTCTCTGTCGGCTTGTCGTTGAAGTGGCAGTCAAAATGGCAAGGTGAGCTTGCTGGCCTGGCCCCCGTTGTGGTGATCAAGTTGCTGCTAGTGCCTGTTATTATGTGGGCGATGGCTTACTTCTTCGGTAGCGCAGGTGTACAGACGACCAAGTCACTCATCGTCGACAGCATGATGCCGGCAACCGCTTTCGGCTTCTTAATGTGCCATCGATACAAACTGGATATGGAGTCCTACAGCCTGGCATTTACCGCTACCAGTGTACTGGCCCTGCTGACGGTACCTGCCTGGTATAACGTGCTCTTGTAATTAGTGAAATTTAATATTGGAGTTCAGAGAATAAATGGGGGTGGTAACAAGCCAGTATCATTATCATTTACAATTATTGCAGCGGCTCCTGGTAACGCAGGAGTCTTGCACTGCTCGTTCCATTAAAGCGGCCAAAGCTATTTTTTTCGTCGTTTCACTTCCAGGCTAAATATAACAGGGATATTTTTTATCCCCGGCTCCATCAGGGCTTTATTCAGTGCCGATGGACAAAGAAAAATTGGGACTGGAGCAGCGTTTTCGCTAATATTGGAAAATATTATGCCCTGAGCCCGATTGCAGGAATATGTGCAGTAATCTCAAATACCGCTGTACTGTGCAGACCAGAACACCGGCGATTCTACCGGCAAGGCGGCCGGTATTGTTTTGCGCAAAAATCATTTTATTTTTATTTATTGCGCTCGCCTTCCCGCCGGGGTGCACCAGCCTGCCGCATGGAGCCTCTCGGACCTATTCAAGCGCTGTCAGTGAAAACGTTGAGACCCGACTTTCGCGAGCGATTCAAAGTGCACGCCAAAACCACCCCGGTGAGTCCGGATTCACGCCACTTCAATCTGGCCTCGCGGCATTCGCCGCCAGGATGGCTCTGGCCGAGTCGGCAGAGCGCAGTCTGGATATTCAATATTACATTTGGCACAACGACGAAATTGGCGAACTGTTCGCTGCAGCGTTGCTGCGCGCCGCAGACCGTGGGGTGCGAGTACGGCTGTTGCTTGATGATTGGGGTGTTTACGATGCGGACGAACTGCTGTCTACCCTGGAGATGCACCCGAATATCGATGTTCGGCTGTTCAATCCATTCCGTTTTCGCAGCCTGCGCAAGATCGAGACCCTTTTATCGTTTTCGCGCATCAACCGTCGCATGCATAACAAGTCCTTCATCGCAGACAATCAAATTACCATTGTTGGTGGTCGCAATATAGGCAACGAATATTTCGACGCGCACGACGCTGTGAATTTTTCAGATTTTGATGTGCTGGCTATCGGACCGCTGGTGAGGGAAGTTTCCGATGCTTTCGATCGATACTGGAACAGTGACATCGCCGTACCGGTGCGGGATTTAATATCACCTCCAACAGATGCGGATTTGACAAATCTGCGCACGGACTTGTCTGAACATATACGCGAAATGACAGACTCTTCCTACATGAAGCAGGTACGCCAGTCAGACCTGGTGAGCAGTCTGAAGCAGGGCCAGGTGCGTTTGTACTGGGGCGATGCACATGTGATATACGATGATCCGGAAAAAGTGGTTACCTCCACGCAAGAGCGCGATACACATCTTATAACCAGGCTCGGCCCGCTGTTGCAGGACACCGATGAGGAATTGATTATCATTTCGCCATATTTCATTCCGGGGAAGAGAGGCGTCGCGCAATTTTCTAAGCTCACAAGTAAAGGAATAAGGGTCCGCGTATTAACCAATTCTCTCGCTTCTAACGATGTGGGGCTCGTGTATGCGGGATATAAACCTTATATTATCCCGATGTTGAAGGCGGGCGTTGAGTTGTACGAGGCAAAGCCTGGCACAAACATAACAGGCAACGGTAAAACGGATACGGACCGCATCGGAAGTTCATCTCGCTCCAGCCTGCATACCAAGCTGTACGTATTCGATCAGGAGAAAATATTCGTCGGTTCGTTGAACCTGGACCCGCGGTCAACGGTGTTGAATACCGAGCTGGGTATTGTTTTTACTAACAAAGAATTTGGTGAACTCATCGCGAAAGAATGGCAGAACCGCATACGCCGAACCAGTTATCAATTACGATTAGTGGGCGAACCGAAAGCCTCGGAAGAAGACGATATCTTCAGGCTGCGCTGGATCGAGTATACCGAGGACGGCATTATCGAGCATAAGGTGGAACCGTACGTCGGGTTCTGGCGCCGCCTGGGTATCGATTTCCTGGGATTCCTGCCGATCGAAAGCCAGCTTTAATTAAAGGGGGCAGAGCCTTTTTTGTGCGTCGAAATAGTACAAATATCAAAATTACATTCAAATCGATTTATGGCAGACTGAATTCTCAAACAACAATACTAAATCTAACTAAGGGGGTCGGGATGAAGAATCTGGTTATATTTGCCGTGATTATTGGCGCGGTGTGGTACTGGTTTGGGCCGGGATCGGATGTGAGAGCCCTTATGGCGGACGAGCCGCCGTATGTCGAGACGGAGAACAGCGGTATCTTTGATGTTGCGCCCAATAGCGACGATGAGAAAGATATCAGGATATTTTCGGAACCGGGTCGCTTCACAGTGATTAATTTCTATGATCAAAAATGCGCAGCCTGCCGGGGTATGTATCCTCACATTGAGCGACTCAGTGAGTTACGTCCCGATGTCGCTCTGAAGCTGCTGCATGTAACAAAAAATTATTATTCTATTGTCGGCAAGCATTACGGGCTTGATGTGCCGCACGTTCCTTTTACTGTTATCCTGGATAAACAGGGTGAAATCATTGCGGCCGACGATGGGCATGAGAATGCCGGTTATGATCTCTTTTATGAATGGTTAAATGCCGAGAGGAAAAGAGACAGGTAAAAGGGTTCGGTGACAAATGCGTCTTGTTTGATTGTCAGGCATCCGCCATCCCTGGCAGCCGGGAATCGGAAGTGGATGACGCTTCAAATCTGCCGAAAAGTTTTTCCTTGGCCTGTGCATATTGAGAATGTGCAATGACCTGGCTGTTATTCAGGCGTCTTAACATGCGTAGCTCACCGGATAACTGGTTATGTGTGGGTAGTTCGATGTCTTCGCCCAGTTTGGCGATACGTCGATCCAGGTGTTGCACAAATTTTTCAAATTCTGTGCGCGAAGGTTGGTTAACCTGAAGCTTCAGCAATGGGACACCGGCATGTCTGGATACGTAAATCAGTTGGCGGCTGCTGTATTTCCAGAACAGGTAGAGTTGCCCCGTAATCAGGAGACTGCCCAATACCAGCGTCAGGAGTAAATAGCTGTCGGCTTCGCCGGGCAGGTAGCGTGGGAACCACCAGAACATAAAAAGAACGGCAAAAAGGGTCAATATACTACCAATCAGCCAGGGGCGGCACAAAGCGAGTTTTTGCTGACTGTCGGGGTCCAGGGCCAACAGGTCAATACTGTATTCGCGCTGTCGCTTGTTGCGTTTCTCGCGGATTCGCAGTGCACGATCGTCCAGCAGTTGAATATTCTGTTGTCGGCCTGACTGACCGGTTTGCGCTAACTTCATCGTGATCTGGTGCGCCATTAGATCCTCTCGCTCGAAGCTTTTTGATATCGGGGTCTTGTACCCCCCCCCAATTCACGTTAAAACCAGTACACCGATATCACGCCAGTTTCCGTAGCGGGCAATGCCGGTACCAATCACCAAGTATGGCATGGGAATAAAATAATTCCAGATAACCGGCTCACAAAGCGATTGTTCTGGAATGCCGGGGCCATGGATTTGGTGTTCGGCTACCCTGTCTGAAGGCAAATGGTAAGCCTGTTCGGGTTTTCCCTGTTATATCTCTACTCTGGCGTAAGCCGGGATTAGGGGCAGTCTTTGGTAATATTAGAAAATATTGTGTTCTTAAATTATTCAAAATCGGGTGCACCGCACCAGGGCCAAAACCCGATTTTTTATAATGATATTATTGGTTTCTCGCCGGCCTGCTTGTCAGGCGATGTCTTATGGGCAGCCCCTTTTTAATTTTTTAGACAAATTGAATGTGGTTGTAACTTTGCTATATTAAGAACATTCTGTTGAGTTTACTTCTGTTAAGACAAGGATTGCTTATGTCTTCCAAGACAGGGATGTATTCAAAAAAGAAATGGTGCGTCTCGGATGTAGCCTGTTTACTCCAGGTATTCAGGTCCGTTTTGTTATTCTCATTGATAGTATTATCATTCGGGTTAAATGCGCAAACTGACTTTTCTGGTCAGGTAGTGCATCCTCCATCGGATAAAATAAGAGTTATTCTAGTAAATCAAGATGGAAAAATTTATCGGCAGACAATGTCTGATCTGATAATGGGTACGTTTTCATTCCCTGATATCACACCCGGCAATTATATCATACGAATTGAAAGCCCATTTATAGTTCAAGGATATGCCGCTCAAAACATTTATATCCCAAGTGAAGGTAGAAATACGAGGTTCTTTCCCGAAATTACAGTATCAGCGCAAGTTGCAGCTGTATATTCTCTAGTGACAATATGGCCAGACCAGCTGCCAAGTAAAGTACATGTAATACGTAGTATTGTAAGTGATCCGAACAGGTTCAAGAGTTGCGCCCTATATGTAAGTAGTCGGTTAAATCAGAAAGTATACAATGCTCCTTCACATAATCACACATGGTCCAGTTTAGGAAGTATTGCATCCAGAACGGGCGCGCCTCTTTCTCTGGCCCAAGACGCAGCCGAGGATATTTATAGAGAACAGCAAGACCTGGCCCTTGTTGCTGGTTTATTGAGGTCCTTGGCTGAAAATATTGAGATGATAATTAATAACAACATGAAACACTACTATAGTAGTGATATTTATCGCTTTTCATCAAGGGTAATGAATTCTGTTCAAATTAATAACATTTCTTCATTGTTAGGCGGCAGTTCTGATTATATGGGATTCAAAGCTGGATTGCAGATTGGTCAATTAAATTATATTCATGCATTGGTAAGTCAAGGTTGTGAATGAGCTGGAAAAATTATACAGGAAGTTATATGGAACAAAGTGAGGTGAAATTATTAGATGCGTATTTAATATATCCGCAGTGGGCTGGGCTATTTGTTGTTGGTGGGTTTCTGATTCTTTTGATTGTGGGTGTAACGGCGAATTACCTGTTCGGGTTAACAGCAAAAGACTCGGTGGTTTTTGCGGTTGAAGCGTTATTCAGCGGCCTGGTCGTAGACGTTATTTTGCGCAAGACTATTCGACGCAGGCTTGTCGTTGCGCCAAAGTTGAAAATTCCAAATCTTATTGTTTGGCCAATCATCTGCGTAATTTGGCTTGCGTTTGTTGCGTAGCAAGCACAAAACAATAAAATAAATATGTCTGTAATAGATGCGTCATATTCACCATATTGATTTTGACGGCCGGTAAAAAAGGGATGACTTATTATGGAAAATGATAATAGCCAGTTGGATACGTATATCAGCGATGTCAAGAAAAATGGTTATGCCAGAGTTGTTGTCGATTCACGGGAGCTATACCTTGTTTTGCCTAAATGGAGGGAAGGCAGTGCTCCTGCTCCATTTGATAAAGCAGGACACTTACTAGAGCAACCATTGAGGCGATCTGCCTATTCGGATAGAACGGCCTGGCTGATGGCGACATTATCTGAATTAGCCTATCTACCTTTCGAGAAAGACCAGTCAAAGAAAGAAAATCTGATATTGACCTTGAACGACGCGGAACTTGTCCTGCGTGAAATATTTGATAATGAAGAGACTGGCACGCAGGCTTTCCTGGTTCAGCGCCCGGGTGAATTTTGTGCGTTGGTGTTCAGGGGGACGGAGAAAAACCGTAAAGATATTCTTACGGATCTCAATGCAAGATTTTATAAGACAGCTTCAGGTCATGCTCATAAAGGGTTCGCCATGGCTTATGAAAGTGTGCAGAAGCATATCAACGATGCATTGGAGGAAGTTGAGTCACAAGGCGGTCTCAAGCAATTATTTATAGCTGGCCATTCCCTAGGCGGGGCTTTGGCTACATACGCTGCCAGCCAGCTTGATGAACGGTTCACAGTCGCGGCGTGTTATACATTCGGAAGTCCTCGCGTCGGGACAGCTGAGTGGTCAGATGCTGTTAAATCTCCGGTTTATCGCGTGGTCAATGGTGCTGATGGTGTCCCGCTGGTGCCTGGCAGTAATTTTTTACGCTGGGTCATGAAGCTGATACCACAGCTGCCTTATTTAGGCTGGTTAGAAGAGCCAATCAATAAACTCATCAAAAGAGGCTTCGTGGGGTATCAGCACGCAGGTGATTTGCGATTCATAAAAGGTGATATGGATAACGCAGTGCTAAAAATAGGATCGTCCGCATCATGGGCTAGAATTAAATATTTAGTTGTGGGTAAGATTATCGGCGCGATCAAGGCATTGAAACCAGGCGCCTTATCCGCTACATTTTCTGATCACTCGATCTCACACTACGCGGAAAAATTAAAGCATATCGCAGAAATAAGGAATTGAAATAATAGAATGAGTCAGTGAAACCTGCCTCATAATAATCGAAAGGCTTAAGATCAGAGTGAAAACCAAAACAATTAAAGGCCATGGGGAAAATGAGCAAGCAGTGGATTATCTATCTCTCCGGTGAAATCCATACCGACTGGCGTGAGCGGATCCAGAGCGGTGCGCGCACCGCTGGTTTGGATATATCATTTGTCAACCCTGTTACCGATCATGCCAGCAGTGATGATGTCGGTGTGAACATCCTGGGTAAGGAGGACGACAGCATCTGGCATGACCACAAAGGGGCGGGGATTAACGCCGTTCGTACCCAGACGCTGATCAAGGATGCGGATATCGTTGTGGTACGTTTCGGCGACAAGTATCGCCAGTGGAATGCGGCGTTCGATGCCGGCTATGCCGCCGCGCTGGGCAAATCCATTATTACCCTGCATGATCCGGAGCTGACTCACGCGTTGAAAGAAGTTGATCGGGCCGCGAACGCCGTGTGTGAAACACCGGAGCAAGTGGTGGAGATATTGAATTATGTTGTTAATGCCAATTGAGCCGGCAACAAAATAAAAGTAAACGGTGACATTCGCGTCTCATGATCATTTCTTTGTGAACGCTATACTTTCTTTATAGATCAGTTATGGCCCCAGTCATTCCGATAAATCCGGGCAAACTCACTTTTGCATCAGGTATTTTGCCACGGCGTGGTAGGCCGGCAGCGAGGTAGGGTCGATTTTCGAATTGCTGGCTACGGGGAAAGAGGCAAAACGCACAATGACCATGTCTGCTGTCGGATCGACATAGATCGTCTGCCCATGCACACCGCGTGCTGCGAACGCATCGTGTTCATTGTGCAGGAGCCACCACATGCTGCGATAACTCCCCCCTTCAAGGGTTTTGTAACCTGCCTTGACAAAGGCCTTCTTGTTGCCACCAGCTCGAATATTCTTGACGACATTTTGCGGGAACAGGCGCTGTTTATTGATTACTCCTTCATTTAACATGAGCAGTCCAATTCGTCCCAGATCGCGAAGGCCGGCGGTGAGCCCGCCACCTGCGAAGGGCGTCCCTTTGGCATCCACAGTCATATATGCATCCTGCTCCGCGCCCATTTTCCTCCAGATACGCTGTGAGAGCAGTTCAGCGATATCCTTGCCCGTGGCCCGGGAGACGATCCAGCCGAGCGCATCAGTGTTGATGGTCCTGTAGCCGAATGCCTCGCCGTGGTTGTTTTTCTGTTTAACGGTTTGCAGGTACTCGAAGTAGCCGTTCGGTCCTTTATAATCTGTCGGTTTGGGCAAAGGACTTGCGGCAGCCGAATAGATCCAGATATCGGCCCTGGGATCGGCATAGTTTTCGCTATAGTCCAGGGCTGTGGTCATATCCATGACCTGGCGTACCGTGGCGCTGCCAAACGCACTGTTCGAAAGTTCCGGAACAATGGAAGAGACTTTGGCCTGATCGTCAAGCTTCCCCTCTGCCACGAGGATCTCGGCCAGGAGCCCTGTCAAGGATTTAGTCTCCGACATCGCGGCGTGCTTGCCTTGCTCGTCGAGGCAGCCGAAGTACTTTTCGTAAACGATCTGCCCCCGGTGTATGACCAGCATGCCGTCGGTATAGTTGGCCATGAGCGATTCCTTCCAGGTCATGGGATCGCCACCGCCGAGCGGGGTGAAACGTACGGCATCAATCCCCTCGTCGAGCGCGTATGGCAGCGGTGCCGGTGGGCCAATGCCACGACTTACTTGTTTGGTTGGTAACAGTTCCCGAATATGGCAAACCGTCCAACGTAACCTGGGAAAGCTGAAGTAGTTTGACTGGGGCTGCGTAATGAGTTTGTTCGGCGGTGGCGGGAAACCTTGCATCCAGCCGAGTTTTTCAGGGTCAGAGTCCTCGGCGCTTAAGGGGGTGGTGGGTTGTGCAGAGGCATGCTGCAAAGCCGGGAAAAATATAAAAAGGCTAACGAGGACTCTTGAATAAAACAGAATTGACGATGACATGGCTGATTCCCTTTAGCGTCTGTGATTAATAAGGACAGGTGCGGAATAACAATCCTGTGTTCTGATTCCGGTTATTCCCCATCATTCTACTTGAACATGACTAACGATAGCCCGGTGGATGGCTGCGCCAGTAGCGAATCAGCAAGTAACCGAACAGCATGCCACCCAGGTGGGCAAAGTGTGCCACGCCAGAAGCGGTGCCGGTGACACCGAAAAAGAGTTCGATGGCGCCATAGATCAACACGAACCACTTGGCCGACATCTCCACCGGCGGAAACAGCAACATCAGCTTTTCGTTGGGAAAGGTCAGACCAAAGGCCAGCAGCAGGCCGAAAACCCCGCCCGAAGCGCCGATGGTCGGATAGGCCGCTCCGGGACCGCTGCTTAGACCGGCAACCAGCAGCTGCACCAGCGCG
Source organism: Pseudomonadota bacterium (assembly GCA_034190045.1). GTDB lineage: Bacteria > Pseudomonadota > Gammaproteobacteria > UBA6429 > Thiohalophilaceae > Thiohalophilus. Next base: position 30,522 of record JAXHTI010000004.1, on the reverse strand, counting down.
GCGCCGATGACACAGACAAAATAGTAAACGAAAAAGACCTTCGAGCCCCACACCATTTCCATGCGTGAACCAAACAGCCACAGGGCGTACATGTTGATCAGCAAATGAAACACCCCGCCGTGCAGGAACGAGTAGGTGACGAGTTGCCAGATCTGAAAACCGGGCGCAGCGCCATCGAACATCCCCGGGGCAGCGCCTGAACCAAGTGGCCACAGGGCAAACAGCTCGATCAACTGGCGGCCACCGGCGCTCATCTCCATCAAAAATAGTAGGCCATTTATGACCAGCAGGGCCGGGATGACCGGGACAGGAAAAGCGTTACGTCGATTCATAATACCATAATACTAGAGATAGCCTGCCAGATACCAGTTTGGTTCCGGAGGGGGGCAGTGTCATGGCCGCCTTTCCCGTTTTGAAAAAATGTGTGCTGATCCCGGGAACTCACGCTTTTGATATGGCTAAATGCGTATAAGGTATTGGGAATGATATTTTTCAGGATGGTCTGAACCTGTTACAGGAGCGCGAATGCCCCGGTTTCTCTATATTACATTGATACAAGTGCTACGTGCCCTTGCGATATTTTGTGCCAGTGGTTTGAGCATTAATGCATCGGCTGCAAAGCAAGAACCGATTGATTTTGGCGTATTCAAAAACTATGCACTTTTTTCTGACGCGGCCTATCTCCCCGAATCACGGATCGAGGAGCTCGCTCAATCACAGAATTATTCCCTTAGTCACTACAGCGACATTAACGGGCTGGCTGTCACTTACTATTTGTTAACGAATGTTAAAACGAAAAGCCAGCTTATCGGCGTAAGAGGTACATCCAATATTGCAAATGCTCTTCTGGATATGGATGCGAAGCTGGTGACTGACCCGCATGCCGGTATCCGCCTGCATCGTGGCTTCTCCACTGCGGCCGAGAAGATATACAGTGAAGTTAAACCATTATTAAAGAAGGATTACACACTCAGCACGACCGGCCATAGCCTGGGTGGGGCGGTTTCCCTGGTACTGGCCATGTACCTGGATCTGGATGGATTCAGTATAGGAAAAGTCGTGACGTTCGGGCAGCCGAAAGTCACCAATATTGCCGGGGCCAAAAAGTTTAATCACCTGGAGGTTTATCGCCTGGTGACGCCCGAGGATCTTGTGCCGCTTGTCCCGCCCGCTGATACAATGGATATTAATGACATAGATATATACTGGCATCTTGGCAAAGAAGTGATTCTGCTTGCCGGGCATGATTATGCAATACTGGAAGGGCTATCCAGCATGTTACGTGCCGCCAACTTTACCCGGCAACCGATTACGGAGAGCAATTTGCAGAATCATCAAATGGCACGCTATCGTTCATTACTGGAAAGCAGGCTTCAGGATGCCAACCGGGTACCCTACGAAATTGATATGAACCTCTTCAATCTATTCGGCGGTGAATAAACCAGCCGGTTACGATTGCGCGGCGATATTATGTTTATCGCCTTTGTCAGACTAATGGAGTTGTTCCCGGATTTTATCCGGGTTAAAACAATCAGGGATAGGCCAAAATTTTACTAATATCCGACAATATTGTGCCTTAATCCGGTCATTCCAACAGAACATAAAATCACGGAGTCCAGTTATGAATAGTAAGCAATTGTTTTCGACTGCTGCACTGGCCATGAGCCTTCTCGTTCAATCTGCCTATGCACAAGATCTGAAAGTCAAGATCACCCCGGAAATCGGTAGTGTGAATGTGAAACACAATGGCAAAACGGTAACTGTCAAACGCATTCAAGACAATAAAAACAAGGTAGAGGATGAGTTTGCCAAAACCTCGCGCAACTGTCCGCCGTTTTGTATTCAGCCCATGTCACTGGCACCGGGGGTTGAAACCATCGGTGAAGTGGAAATGCTGGAGTACCTGAAAAAAGTCTCTGCCGGTGACAGGTCGGTGCTGGTCATCGATTCGCGGACCCCGAAGTGGGTCAAGCAGGGCACCATTCCCGGCTCTGTAAACATTCCCTGGGTGAAACTCAACCCGGCCCAGGGTGCCGCACCATTTGATATCGTCGACATTCTGACTGAACAGTTCGATGTAAAAGAGCAGGATGGCCTGTTTAACTACTCGGACGCGAAAACCCTGGTGTTATTCTGTAATGGGATGTGGTGTGGTCAGTCACCCGCCAATATCCGCAGTCTGCTGGAATACGGTTACCCGGCACATAAACTCAAATGGTATCGTGGTGGTATGCAGAACTGGTCTAACCTGGGCTTTACGACAGTAAACTAATCCTTGGAAAGTAATTGGCGAGATTTGGTGCCCCTCTTCCTCCATGCAGGTGGGGGGATTCCTTGGCCGGATGAATAAAGATCTGATTCCGGCACTACCCCGGGCCCAAATCGAAGCAGGAAGCACGGCTTGTTAGGTAGCATCGCCGGTTTTGTTAATGACCGCCTGGCACTGTGTGGCAAGCACACGATCCCGCATCCCCTGTATTCAAACTGTACTGATTTCGACTTGACCCGACATCTGACCCACCCCGGTTGAATTGAATCTGGTGAACTGGTCAACTATGATGGAACAGACCTTGCGAGGCGCTATGGGGCTCTCCTTCGAACATGAGAGGCCTGTTGGCCGATAAACAGAATATGGCTCACCCGGAGTGCGCGGCACTTCACGCTAACCGGAATCCGATCCTATGCTGGACACAGAAGGTGTTGTACCTATTGAGTTCTTCTTCCGCAAAACCGAGCTGATCGTTACCTTTTTGGTTATTCTGCTCGGAGTCGCCTTTGGCAACTTGCGGATCAAGGGCGTCGGTTTTGGATCGAGTGGCGTTTTGATCGTCGCCATGATTGCCGGCTATTTTTATCAATTCGAGCCTATCATCATCCTTCAGGATCTCGGCATTGTCCTGTTTTTGCTTTGTGTCGGTCTGGAAGCCGGTCCGAGTTTTTTTCGTGCCTTCAAACAACATGGTAAACGTTATATTGCCAATGTCCTGGTATTGCTGGCCGTTTCCGGTGTGACCGTGGTGGCGATTATCGCCATTGCCTCGGTGCCTCCCGGTGTTGGTCTTGGCCTGTTTGCCGGGGCTTTTACCTCCAGTCCGGCACTGATCAGTGCCTTGCAGTTCAGTCCGGAGAGTGAGGTCATTTTCGGTTACGGTGTCGCCTATCCTTTCGGCCTCCTGGGCGTGATTCTTTTTATTACGATTTCAGTCAAGTTATTGCGCGGGCGAATGGAGGCGGAGGTGCAATCCCGTTCGCAACTGCATACTGCCGTATACAAAGTGCATAACACAGAATTATCCGGCACTTTGATTCGCGATATCGAACTATTCCAGAAGCACAACGTGGTGGTATCCGGGATATTGCGCGATCTCTCGCTGCGAACGGCAGGCGGTAACACTGTGCTGCTGGTTGGCGACGTCGTACGTCTGGAAGGCCTGCCCGAAGATGTACAGGCCGTGGGTGAGCTGCTCGGGGAGGAAGTCCAGGAGAAGTTCGATGAGAACTCGGAACTCGATACCCGTTCCATCGTGGTGGAGAACACTTCTGTGCTGAATCGTTCCCTGAGCGATCTGGGTGTTCGACTTCGATACAATATTTCGATCACCCGTATCATTCGCTCGAATGTGGAATTTGTTCCGCGCGAGGACCTTACGCTGGAATACGGTGATGTGGTCATGGCGGTAGGAACGCCCTACCAGCTTGACCAATTGGAGCTGTTCCTTGGCCATGAACATCACACGGTGCAGCGGCGTGTGGATATTGGCTCGCTGGCGGCGACGTTGTTTCTTGCCTTTGCCATCGGCGGTCTGATCATCCCGGTGCCGACGCTGGGACCGTTTTCCCTGGGGCTGGCCGGCGGGGCACTGGTGGCGGGCCTGATCTTCGGCCACTTTGGTCGCATCGGTAATTTTATCGGGCGCTTCCCACGCAATGCGACTGCGGTGCTAAAGGAACTGGGGCTGGCACTGTTCTTTGTCCAGGTCGGATTCGACACCGGACAGAGTTTTATCGAGTCTCTGGACTTTCAGGCCGTCTATTACGCGGCCTACGCGGTCCTGTTCGCCGTCATTCCCATGCTGGCCAGTTTCCTGTTCGGACACTTTTTCATGAAAATCCCGGTGAGCGAATGCTTTGGTGTCATTTGCGGCGGCATGACCTTCACCCCGGGGCTGGATATCATTCGTCAGGCCGATTCCTCTGAGCGACCGGTTATCGCCTATTCCTCGGTCTACCCGGTCGCGCTCATCCTGGTTATTGCCCTGGTGCAGGGGATGAATCTTGCGCTGGTCACCCTGGGTGTCGTCGACTGAATCCGGCTGGTCTTGACCGCTGAGTGTCGGGCACAATGATTGGATGAACCTGTTGCTGAAGCGAGTGGCCGAGGGTGCGCGCGCCATCGGTCGCCAGCCCCTGTTGGCCAGACCGATCGATGCGATCCGCCGGGAGCACGCACGCCAGGGCCCGGGGCGGCTGGCAGTCACCACGGCGATGATCTTGGCTGTTGCGTGGTTCAGCTACGATTCCGTGCGTGTTCCGCCTCCCGTTAATCAATCGCTGCCGGATTTGCGGGTGATTGAGGATATCGGTGACCGCAAGGAAGCGTTCATCGAATTACTTCAGCCCGTGATCAAGTACGAGAACCGGCGCGTGCTTGCAAAGCGCAAAAAGCTGCTTGCTATCCTCGATAAACTCGAAAATGGCGAGCAGGCCACACCCGATGAGCAGGCCTGGCTGGCGAAACAGGCGGAGCTGCACCGCGTGAAGGCAAAAGGGGATCTCGAGCGCGCGCGCAGGCTCGCCACGAAGATCGATATTGTGCCGATCTCGCTGGCGCTGTCGCAGGCGGCATTGGAGTCGGCGTGGGGTACCTCGCGTTTCGCGCGCCAGGGCAACAACCTGTTTGGCCAATGGTGCTTCACGGCGGGATGCGGCATCATTCCACGTCGACGTCCAGAGCAGGCGACCTACGAGGTGCAGGCCTTTGATACCATCGCGGGATCGGTGCGGACCTATATCAGGAAGCTCAATTCGCACCCGGCCTACCAGCCGCTACGCGATATCCGCGCGCAGGCACGCAAGGCAGGACGCGAGCCGGGCGGGCTGGAAATGGCGGCCGGGCTGATTAACTACGCAGCTATTGGAGAGGACTATGTCCAACGCATCAGGGGCGTCATCCGCCGCAACGAGCTGGATCGGCTGGACGGTGCTGGCTAGCCTCGTACTGGCCGCGCTCTTTGTGCCGGTACTGACGGTCAGTGCCGACAGCGCGGTGGTGCTCGAATATCATCATGTCGCCGACGACACCCCACCATCGACCAGCGTGACACCGAAGACGTTCGAGCGCCACATGGCCTATCTTGCGGCGAACGACTTCGAGGTCTGGCCCCTGCCGCGCCTGGTTGCGGCAATCCGTGCCGGTGATGAGATCCCGGAGCGGACGATCGCGCTGACCTTCGACGACGGTTACCGCTCGGTGTACGAAGAGGTGTTCCCGCGCCTGCAGGCGCGCGGCTGGCCATTCACGATCTTTATCTCGACCGCTTACCTGGATGGCGACGACCGTAACTACGTGAGCTGGGATCAACTGCGCGAGATGGAGGCGGCCGGCGTGACGATCGGCAACCACAGTGTGAACCATCCGCACATGATCCGGCGACGGGACGGCGAGGACGAGGCCGCCTGGTTGCAGCGCCTGCGGCGTGAGATCGTGGATGCGCAGGCCCGCCTGGAACAGGAGCTCGAGCGACCGGCACGGCTGTTCGCCTATCCGTTCGGCGAGTTCTCGCCGGCGGTTGCGGCGATCGTCCGCGAGCTCGACTTCGTCGGTTTCGGCCAGCAGTCGGGTGCCATCGGGCCCGGCAGCGATTTCTCGGCCCTGCCGCGGTTTCCGATCGCGACCGCTTTCGCCGGCATGGACAGCTTTGCGATCAAGGTCCGCTCGCGGCCCCTGCCGGTGACCGGGACCCGCCCTGAGAGTGGTGTGCTTGGTCCCGGCGATGACCGGCCGAAACTGCAGTTGACCCTGGGCCCGGGGCCCTACCGGCCGGAGGCGATCCGCTGCTACCTGGGCGGCGATACGGTCCCGCTCGAACTCAAGGCCGGTAAGCCGCCGCGCCTGTCGGTGCGTCCCGCCCGGCCGTTGCAACCCGGCCGCTCCAAGGTCAATTGCACCGCGCCGGCAACCGATGGCGATCAGTGGTTCTGGTACAGCTTTCTGTGGATGAAGCCGCTGGCGGACGGCAGCTGGTACCGGGAATGAGTCGATGCTGGCGATCCATCCGAAATATCGTTCAAGATCAGCTCTTTACCAAACCCAGGTAAAAAAAAGCAATTGTATGCTTGACTAGAACGAATGTTCATTCTAGTCTGAGCACATGGATACGACAGCCGAAACCCAGCGCGCCCGCAACACCCCGGCCACCGAGCAGGTTCTGGGCGCGGCGCTGAACCTCTTTACCGAGCAGGGGTACTTCAACACCTCGATTCCGGATATTGTGAAGGCGTCTTCGGTCAGTACCGGCTCCATCTATCATTATTTTAGCGACAAGGAAGGGATCGCCCGCAGTCTCTATGAAACGCTGGTCGAGCGTATGGAGTCGAACTTCAGCGAGATCGAAGCGGCCCACGCCACGGCGCACGATCGCTGCCGGGCGGTGATCGCATTGCTGTTTGAGCTGACCGAACAGGAACCGGCGGTGATGCGGTTCATGCTGTTTTCCCGCCATAAAGAGTTTATCCCGGACCAGAAACCGGTCTGCTCCTCGCGTCCCTTCGTGCAGATGCGCGAGATGGTGGTGGCCGGAATGCAGAGTGGTGAAGTTCGGGAGATGACCCCGATCGTTGCCGCCTCGGCCGTGTTTGGCGGGGCCTTACGACTGATTCAACTCCGTCTGGATGGGATTCTGGACGCGCCATTGCCGGATTATCTCGATGAGATCTGGCAATGTGCCTGGCGGTCGGTGGCAGTCTGAACAACATTTGTTCAGGCACATCGGCCTTTTTTTGGCCCATAAATTAGAACGAACGTTCGTTCTAAGGAGGCAACAATGAAATCACTCGCAATCGTGGTCCGTGAGGACGGCTACGACAAACTGCTCACGCCCCTGGCGTTTGCCTATCTGCAGGGGGCTGAGGGCACCCAGGTCGATCTGCTGTTTGTGAACTGGGCGGTCAGGGCGCTGACCGAGGAAGGCGCGAAAGGCCAGGTGATCCAGGGCGAACATGCCGATCAGGACGGCTGGGTTCGCCAGCAGGTCGAGAAGGCAGGTTTACCGCCGGATATCTACGATGTGATCCAGGCTCTCAAAGCCACCGATAACGTGAATTTTTATGCCTGCTCTCTGGCCGCCAGTATTTTTGGCGTGAACGAGGACAACCTGGTGCCGGAAGCCAGCGGTATCGTCGGCGCCTCGTGGTTTTTGAATGAAAAGGCCGCCAAAGCCGAACATTGCCAGTATTTTTAAGGAGAACCAACATGAGTGATATCAAAGCCGACAGCAAGCTGGATACCAGCGGCAAGTGTTGTCCCATGCCGATCGTGGAAACCAACATGGCGATGAAAAAGATCAACCGTGGCGAAATCCTGGAGATCACCGCAACCGACCCCGGGACGCTCACCGATATCCCGTCGTGGTGTGAACGCTCGGGCCACACGCTGATGGAATCCGGCGAAAGTGACGGGGTGATGCAGTTCTATGTCAAAAAAGGTTGACGTTAATGCGCTGTGCGTGGGGTGCGTGTATTACCCACCCAATCTCCCCGCCACAGCCTATAGCGAGGCTGATTATCATGAACTGCAACAGAAGCGCTGTGCATACGATTATCAGCCAGGCGATCAAAACTGCCAGCAAACGCGCAAAACCAGTTGCTCGATTGTTGACCTGCAGCACAGGCAAAACCCATACACATCACGGAATTCATCATGAAAAAATTGTTTCAATATACCTTGCTGATTTTGTCGCTATCCCTGGCAATCAGCCATAGCCATGCGAACAGCCCGATAAACGACCGCGCGGCACTGGCGGATTTAAAAGTCGCCCAGGGCGTGTTTCTGATTGATATTGCCGATGCAAAGAAAATGAATTTCTACCTGGAAGTCATTCAGGGTACCTTCAGGGGCATGCAGGAGCAGGGCGTGACACCGGATTTTGTAATGGTGTATATCGGCCCCAGCGTGCAATATCTCAGCACTTCACCGAATGCGGAAATTGAAGCCCAGCACGGTGCCGTGCTGATGGAAATTGCGAGTAATGTCGAAAAACTCGCAGAACTGGGCATTAAGCAGGAGATCTGCGCCGTAGCAACAGATGTATTCGGCATCGACAACAAAACCCTGTTGCCTGAACTTAACCTGGTCGGTGACGGTTTTATTTCGCTGATCGGCTACCAGGCACAGGGGTATCACCTGGTGCCTGTCTACTAGAGTGAGTATAGCGATCAAGGTATAGCCTGGCTGAATATCACCGGGATTTACACATCTTGTTATTTGATTGAACAGGTTATTTATGTCGTGCTGGTTTCACGTTTGAAAAGTAGCTTCGGCCTAACCAGCTGGTGATGTCTTTTTTCAGCCGGGCCTTGCCATCAAGTTGGATGCGTTGCTCGCGTTTGATCTGGCTCATACTGATGTCACCCATCCAGTAGTGGGCCAGAGTCCTGGTGTCGGTCACAATGCGCAGAGCGACGTCATAACCGGGATCCTTGAGACAGACGTCCACCTCGCCGGGAGTGATGACCAGCCACCAGCGATGATATCGGGTCTGATAATCGGTGAATTCGAATAGCACGACCTGCCGTTGTCCCGGGGGCAGGTCGTTGAAGTACTCGAGATCGATATTGCGGTGAATGTCCCACATCAGTAGTGACGGGTCGAGATCATCCTGGGACATGTCGCTGCGCACCCAGCGATGCCCCCATTCGCCAAGTTTCAGGATGATGGGAAACAGTTCCCTGCCAGAGCGGGTGAGACGGTAACTGACGTGCTGTGCCGATTCCTGCCGCTGAACGATCCCGGCGCGTTCGAGGGATTTCAGTCGGGTTGACAGCAGGCTTGGTGAAATCAACGGTAATCCCTTGCGTAGATCGTTGAAGCTATCGCTGCCATTGCCCAGTTCGCGAATGATGAGGTTGGTCCAGCGTTCCCCCAGTACTTCCGAAGCCTTGGCAATCGGGCAAAATTGTCCGTAACCCTTCATGACGTTCGTTCTCCCATGCTGCTGATGTCGTCAGCACATTGTTGATTCTGGATACCACTGACAAGTATAAAATCTGTATCGGCCGCTGCCACCCTCCAGGTGCAGTACAAATTTAGTACTGGCGGGAGTATCCCGGAATTACCCAGACTTATGCTCAACATGACGCGTTGATTTCAATTTGATAAGGAGGGGAATCATCATGAGCATTGCTGAGCGGATACCACAAGCCGACCCGGCATTAAAACAGCAACTCAAGGAGACCTGGTGCGCCGGGGACTATGGCCAGGTTGCCCGGGTCCTGGCGGCCAGTACAGCGCAGCTTCTCGAGCGCTATCCGGTTCGCCCCGGGGCAGACATTCTGGATGTAGCCTGTGGTAACGGGCAGATTGCGCTTGCGGCAGCCCGTGCCGGCGCCCGGGCAACCGGGATCGATATTGCCGATAACCTGATCGAGCAGGGCCGGCGGCGGGCGCGTGAGGAAAGTCTGGCAGTTCGTCTGGATGTGGGTGATGCCGAATCGCTGCCCTATGCAGACAACAGTTTTGATCAGGTCTACAGCATCATCGGGGCGATGTTTGCCCCGCGCCCCGAACAGGCTGCCGCGGAACTGTTGCGTGTGTGTCGGCCCGGCGGGCAAATCATTATGGTCAACTGGACACCGGACGGTTTTATCGGGCAGTTCTTCAAGACCGTAGCCCGACACATGCCGCCCCCGGATGGAATGCCGTCTCCCTTGCTGTGGGGGCAGGAACCCCATGTGCGAGAGCGCTTCGGTAAGGGTGTAGCAAAGCTGAAAGCGGATAAGCAGTTTTTCGAATTCCATTTCCCCTACCCACCGGCGGATGTGGTGGACTTTTTCGGGACGTATTTCGGACCGGTTCAGCGGGCGCTGGCTGCACTGGGCGAATCGGCAGGGCAGGCTTTGAAGGCGGATCTCGTCGCGCTGTGGGAAGCCCATAACCTGGCCGACGATGGCACCACATACACGCGCGGAGAAGCCCTGGAAATCGTGATCGTACCGGCCTGAGAGGGGAAGGAGGAGAACATGATCAGAAGCTTGATACTTTTCGCATTGGTCACAAGTCTGGGTGCGCTTGTTCCGGCAACAGGATTTTCTCAACAGAGAGAGGATATCACCCCACGCGGTTATTGCGATCAGACAGGTGGCCGGATCACCGAGACGGGTTATCAGCAAGTTTATATTTGCTGTTACCCGCGCAAACGTAAATGTATTGTGAGTAATGTGATAGGGGGTTACAGTCGACTGATTCTGCTTGGAGAGTCGCGACTGGCATTACAAAAGACGGCAGAAGCCACGATCAGTATTGACTGAACGCGTATGCCGGATAGCAGTGTGCTTGATTGATGCACAAGCCTGGCTGACAGGCTCTGGCGTTTCGGATACGCAGATAACTGGCGGGTGGTAGAAGAAGATGGCAACACGATTCTCCCAGGGTGGAGAATCGTGTTGCCGGGTACCTGGCAGGTTCAGGCGAATTGCTTGTCGAGCAGCTTGACCAGAGCTTCACAAGCTTCGGCGCAATCACGGCACTCGATATGCTGGTCATGCTTGCGGCATTCTTTGGCGCATTCATCGCAAACTGATCGGCAGATCCCTGCGTAGTCTTTGACATGGTGTGAATTGGCGGCCAGAAGTTTCGAGAAGCCTTCACAAATGGCATTCATCTCGTTGACTTTTTTGGCACAGTCGGCGAGTTCAAGATCACCTTCTGTCCAGCTGACAAGGCAGTGCGAAATGCAGCGGTGGCCCTTGTCGACGCAGGTGTTAACGGCATCCAGTACCTTTGGTTGCTGGGCGGAATGTTGGCTGTGATCGTGCCCGGGCATCGCCGCCAGGCTGTTACCGGCATAGGCGAGTGACGCGGCGCCCAGTCCCAGGAGCAGATCACGGCGACTGAGTCCCCGGGGTTGGGTGGCCTGTGACTGAGAGGGGTGGTTGGTGGTTTCTGACATAATGAACTCTCCATGCTGTTAATTGGACTCCGGAAGACAGTATACCCCTTTCACGGAATCCTGGAACAGTATGCCGGGTTCTGGATGGTGACTGCGTCGCTGTCACTGCCGTAGCCTGGCTATTAACCATTTGGCTTGCCCGGGTGCAGTGTGGTTCTCGGGAAAGACAGGGTTTACTGAGTCTACAGTTTGTCTTATAGATCAGGTATGGAGATGAACTCGATCCTCGTGACGGGCAGCAATCGCGGGCTGGGCCTGGAATGGGTGCGCCAGTATACGCAGCTGGGCTGGCGGGTCTATGCTACCTGCCGCTTCCCGGAGCAGGCCGATGAGCTGAATCAGCTCGCAAATGACCATCCAAATGTTTCCCTCCACCCGCTCGATGTGACCCGGCCCGAGCAGATCACCGTGCTGGCCGGTGAGTTGGATGGTGTTGCCATCGATATTCTGGTCAACAATGCCGGTGTGTATTTTGAGCGCTGGGGCAAGGACAAGCTCGGCACGATTGATTATGCCGACTGGCAGCAAACCTTTGCGGTCAACGCCCTGGGGGCTATGCGGGTCAGTGAGGCCTTGCTGGATTCGGTGGCCCGCAGCCGGCGTCGACTGCTGGTAGCCATCAGCAGTCACATGGGCAGTATCGCGGATATCGGCAGCGGCAATGATTACGCCTATCGTTCCAGCAAGGCAGCCCTGAACGCCGCGATGGTTGGATTATCCCATGAAATCGCGCCGCGCAAAGTCGGCATCCTGTTACTGCATCCGGGGTGGGTGCAGACCCGCATGGGCGGGGATGCCGCGCTCTATAGCCCGGCCGAGAGTGTGCAGGGAATGCGTCAAATGATCGATCAGTTTACGCCTGAGCAATCAGGCATCTTTCTGCGTTTTGACGGTACCCGAATGCCATGGTGACTGATTGGTCCCGGGTTACGTAAACGGG
>JAXHTI010000004.1:0-18317 GCA_034190045.1 Pseudomonadota bacterium | reverse complement strand
AGTGTGCAGGGAATGCGTCAAATGATCGATCAGTTTACGCCTGAGCAATCAGGCATCTTTCTGCGTTTTGACGGTACCCGAATGCCATGGTGACTGATTGGTCCCGGGTTACGTAAACGGGTCGTGACAAACGCGTCTCATAATCATTTGTGACTGCTCTATTTAACTTACACCAGTGGCATGCCAGGGTATTCGCACTAAACTCAATATTGATTACGAATGTATACATGTTGCAGCGAGCTATTGAGAACTGCCAATGCGAAGATTCTCCCAGGGTTTATGCTGCAAGTTCGTGCTTTATTCTGAAAATTGAGTGACATGGCGTCCCGGTCATGAATGACAAGCTTAAAGACTATCGAAGCAAGCGTGATTTCAGCAAAACCAGCGAGCCTTCCGGCGGCGGGACTGCCGGGAGCGGGCGGCACTTCGTGATTCAGAAACATGATGCTTCCAGTTTGCATTATGATTTTCGCCTGGAGTTTGGTGGCGTGCTGGTGTCCTGGGCTGTCCCCAAGGGGTTGTCCACCGACCCCGGCGAGAAGCGCCTCGCCATCCAGACCGAGGACCACCCGCGCGACTATCTCGACTTCGAAGGTGTGATCCCGGAAGGTGAGTACGGTGCCGGTACAGTGCTGGTCTGGGACACGGGTAACTATCGCAACCTGCGCGCCCGCAAGGGCCCGAACAGTCAAAGCATGGAAGACTCGCTGGAAGATGGTTTGCTCGAGGTGTTTCTCGAAGGTGAGAAACTGCGTGGTGGTTATGCGCTGAAACGCATCCAGGGCGGCAAGAAGCCGCGCTGGCTCATCATCAAGATGGACGACGAGCATGCCGATGCCCGTCGCCACCCCACCAGCACGCAGCCTGATTCAGTAAAGACCGGCCGCAGTCTCGATGAGATCGCCGAACAGGAAGTCGATAACCATGAGTGACTGGCATGACGACCTGGATGAGGATGAGCGCGCGGCACTCAAATACAAGAGCATGCCGAAATGGACCGCGCCCATGCTGGCGACGCTTACCGATGAGCGTTTTTCCTCCCCGGACTGGATCTATGAGCGCAAGCTCGATGGCGAGCGCTGCCTGGTGTTCCGGCGCAAGAGCCGGCTGCATATCCTTTCGCGTAACCAGCAGGATCTCAACGACACCTATCCTGAACTGGTCGATGCACTCGGCAGACAGCCGCCCGTGCATTTTATAGCCGATGGCGAAATTGTCGCCTTCGCGGGCAATACCACCAGTTTCTCACGGCTGCAGGGCCGTATCGGTATCAAAAATCCCGACGAAGCGCGTGCCAGTGGCATCAAGGTCTATTTCTATTTGTTTGACTTACTCTATCTGGACGACTGCGACATCACCGATCTGCCGTTGCGGACGCGCAAAGGATTGCTGCGCCGCCAGTTCGAGTTCAGCGGGCCATTGCGTTTTACTGCTCATCACAACGAAAAAGGCGAGAAGCTTTATGCGCAGGCCTGCCGCAAGGGTTGGGAGGGCATTATAGCCAAACGCGCTGCGAGTACTTATGTCCACAGTCGCTCGCGCGACTGGCTCAAATTCAAGTGCGTGAACCAGCAGGAGCTGGTGATCGGCGGCTATACCGATCCCGGAGGCAGCCGCATCGGCTTCGGTGCGTTGTTGCTCGGTTACTACGAAAAGGATGAGCTGCGCTACGCCGGCAAGGTGGGTACCGGGTTCGACGAACAGACTTTGAAAGAGCTGGGTAATAAACTCGAATCGATAACCCGGAACGACTGCCCGTTCGATGAAATCCCCGACGCGGCTGGCAGCAAGGTGCACTGGGTCAAGCCCACTCTGGTGGTGGAAATCGGCTTCACCGAATGGACCGGGGACAATCGTCTGCGTCATCCGCGCTTTCTGGGGTTGCGTCACGACAAGCCGGCAAGCAAGGTTGTGCGCGAGGAGCCGCAATAATATGAGTATCGAACGCTTCGGCCGCTACAGCGTGGAACTGTCAAATACCGACAAGGTGCTGTTTGCCGATAGCGGCATCAGCAAGGGGGATCTCATTGACTACTATTGGCAGGTGGCCGAAGTGATGCTGCCGCACATGGAGAATCGTCCACTGACGCTTCACCGTTTCCCCGATGGTATCGAAGAAGAAGGCTTCTATCAGCAGGAAAGCTCGGATTATTTCCCCGACTGGATCAAGACACGGCAGACACCGCGCGCCGACAGTAACGACGGGACAGTGGAGCATGTGCTGTGCAATAACCAGGCGACCCTGGTCTATCTGGCCAATCAGGCTGTTATCACCCCGCATGGCTGGCTGTCCCGCGCCCCGCGACTGGCCAAACCCGACCGGCTTATTTTTGATCTGGATCCGTCGGATAAAAATTTTTCCGATGTGCGGTTCGCCGCGCGACAGGTTGCCAAACTGATGCAGGATCTGGGACTTGTCCCGTATGCCATGACCACGGGGTCTCGCGGATTGCACGTGGTCGCTCCGTTGCGCGCCGAAACGGGTTTCGATGCGGTGCGCTCACTCGCACAGGAGATGGCCGCGCTTCTGGCGCAACGTTATAGCGAGAAACTCACCGTCGAACAGCGTAAGAACAAGCGCCGGGGGCGCATTTATCTCGATGTCATGCGCAATGCTTATGGCCAGACCAGTGTTCTACCCTATGCAGTTCGGGCAAAACCCGGCGCACCGGTGGCTACCCCGCTGGAACAGGACGAGCTGGATGACAGCAAACTCGATCCACAGCGCTGGCATCTGAAAAATATTCTGCGGCGACTCGGTCAAAAAGGCGATCCCTGGGAGGATATTCAACGTCACGCGGTATCGGCAAGCAGTGCGTCCAGGGCGCTGGAAGATCTGAAGCAGGGTTGAGTAACCAACATCGCAACAGATTCAAACAGGGCAGAGATTTATCCAGGAGCCAGAACGCTTGAATCAGCGACCAGAACCCTCAGGAGCAGAGCACAGTTGTTGTTAATATCCGAACACCTGTGCTCTGCCGCGGGTTTTGTGGATTGCCGGGGACGCGGCGCGTGAATCCGTAAGCATCGCCTCAAGGATCATTAGTCCCTGAACTGCTTCAGCATGCTCTCCATATCCTGCACCATCTCTGACAGTTGGGTGGCGTCATACGCGCTCTGCTGCGCAGCGCTGAGCGTTTGACCGGCGCCGTCGCTGATATTGGTGACATTGCGATTGATCTCGTCGGCCACCGTACTTTGTTCCTCGGCGGCGGTGGCGATCTGGGTCGCCATTTCCGAGATGGTGGTGACATTGTCACTGATGGTGTTCAGCGAGGTCACGCCCTGCTGGGCGTGTTCTACGCTTTCCCGGGCCGTGCGCTGACCCTGCTCCATCACTGCGGCGGCTGTCTTCGCCTCACTCTGCAGCCGTTCGATGATACTCTGGATCTCGCCGGTGGACTGCTGGGTGCGGCTGGCCAGTCCGCGCACTTCGTCCGCGACCACGGCAAAGCCGCGACCTTGCTCGCCGGCGCGCGCAGCCTCGATGGCGGCGTTGAGTGCCAGCAGGTTGGTCTGCTCGGCAATACCGCTGATGACATCGATCACGCTACCGATGTCGTCACTTTGATTGCGTAACGATTCCATGGTCTGTGCAGCCTGGCCGACCTCATCCGTCAGTCGCTCGATGGTCGCTGCGGTGGCATTGACGACCTGTTTACCCGTGTCGACTTCCTGCTGGGCGCTTCTGGCTGAATCGGCCGTGATCGCCGTGTTCTGCGCCACTTCCTGTACCGTGGCGGCCATCTCGTTGACTGCCGAGGCAACCTGATCCACCTCGGACTGCTGGGAGCGGGCGCCGTTTAAAGTCTGATCCGAGGCCGTTGCCGTGGAGCTGGTGGTCCGGGACAGGCAGCCGGCGGTGTCTTCGATCCGACCCAGCACAGTGTTGACCCTGGCCTGCTGTGTCTTGAGTGTGGTGACAAGCTGGACCACTTCGTCCAGATCACCGCCATACACGCGATTGGCCAGCGGGTTGTCAGTGATGTGGCGTGACTCGGCGGCGGCCCGGCGCAGGCGTCGGGTCAGGCCCTGTGCCAGAGCGAAGCCGCCGCCCAGGCCGGCAATCAGAATGGCACCGGTGGTCAGTGTCCCCGCGCCACTCAGACCGGCCAGTGTCAGACTAGTCAGGGTTTGCAGTGCAGCGATGCCGGCAAAGGTCCGCCCCCGGGCGCCCATCCAGCGTTGCCACACGGGAAAGGGATTTTTGCCCCGGTTGAGGCCGGCGTACAGGCGTTCGGCGCGTGCGCGATCAACGCTGTCCGGCCGGGTGCGTACCGACTGGTACCCGACGACCTGGTCCTGGTCGTAAACCGGGGTAACATAGGCGTTAACCCAGTAGAAGTCGCCGTTTTTACAGCGGTTCTTGACCATGCCCAGCCAGGGGGTGTTGGACTTCAGGTGTCCCCACAGATTCTCGAATGCCGCCGTTGGCATGTCCGGATGGCGGACCAGGTTGTGAGGCTGGCCGACTGTGTCCTCCCCGGTGAATCCCGAAATTTCCGTGAAAGTTGGATTGATATGTGTGATACGGCCTTTCAGATCCGTGGTGGAAATGATCCGGTCGGAGGTCGGGACCGGGATCTCTGTCTGGGTGACAGGTAAATTCTGTCTCATGAAATCCTCTTGTTATAAATATATGTGCTCAAAAATGAGACAAAATGCCGTTCACTCCGCGGGTTTAAAGCGGCATGAGCGGTATAAAAAGGGTAACTGGCAATCTGCCAGCAAAGCTGGCTGCTTTTTTATCAGGAGGACCTTATCGGGTGTGATTTCAGAAAATTGAATGCCCGGTGGCATTTGTAACATTCTGTAACATTTGTGCGATCGACATACATCAAACCGGTCAAGGAATAACCAGATCAGAGAACATATGTTTCTCGAATCCGGTGGGCGATACGTCGGAATATGTCAGACCGGAATGCCGGGGAGAGGCATTGCTGGCCGATTCTTCTGCGGGTGTTGGCGTGGTTGTTTAAGGTCTGTGCCTTTCAAAGTCTTCCCTGCTCTGCTATTTATAGACAATTCTCCCTCGAGTAAACCTCATGCAGCGATTGCACCATGAAGCACTGCCTGCCAGGACCAGTATCCCGCGCGGCTCCCGGGCCAGGGTCAATTCACCGGGCGATCGGGCCGAGCAGGAAGCGGATCAGGTTGCAAAGCGGGTTACTCAAATGCCGACAAGTTTTGTTCGCGGAGGATGTAGCTGTGGCGGTCGCTGTCCCCGTTGTCGAGCCGAGCATCACACCACGACAGCGCCTCTGATCCAGGCCAAAGCTGAAGCGTCCGGCAGCCAGCATCCGGTAGCGACATCGGATGGATTTGAGCCGGTCATCCGGCAGCCAGGCCAGGCATTGGACCGGCATACCCGAGAATTCATGGAGTCGCGTTTTGCCGCAGACTTCGGCCAGGTCAGGTTGCACAGCGGTACGCGTGCCAGCGATTCCGCGCGCAGGCTGGGAGCACGAGCCTATACGCTTGGCAATGACATTGTGCTCGGGCGCAACCTGTCACCGGCGACGGTCGACAAGAGCCTGTTGGCCCACGAGTTGACTCATGTCTTACAGCAGCGCCAGTCGGGTAGTGAGGTAATTCAGCGCGATCAGGACTATGGCGAGTCAGCGGCAAGCGGGGCGAGTACTGCCGGGGTAACTCAGGCAGAACGCAATCAGGCCTTCATTGATCTGGCATGCCAGGTGATTGATGAGATACAGACGGCTGTGGAGGAAGGACAGACCTGGTTTTTCGAGGCCGAGATGTTGTTACAGGGTGAGGAATGGCTGGGAGCCGGACAAGAGACACTGGTGGATCGCCGGGCTGAAGGCTTGCGACAACTGGTGGTCGGTCTGGATGAAGTTATTCGAGCGCTGAACAATGGCAACCTTACCGCTACCGCGCCCCTGAGCCGTGCCGCCCTGGGGGATCTCTGGCGTCGTGTTCGTCCGGCTTCGGAACTGCGGATGGCGGTAGACTGGACAAATACCCAGGGTTTTGAACGTAATCGCCGCGGCGTACTGGAAACACACTATCCCTCACTGGACTCCTATATCACCATCTCTCCCGGATCACCGCCCGGCATGCTGCAACCCCGACCCTTTTCCACCTGGTGGGTACTGGGTTGTTACGAACAAGAGGATAATGAGACCGAAAGCGAGACGCGTGAGCAGCCGGTAAGCCCGGCCCAGCTGGGGTTACCGCTCGACAGTGTCATCTACTTGAGCGGTCCTGAACGTGGTCGCTGGGATTGGGAGCCACGGCGCACGGCCCAGCCGGAGGCACTCGGGCGATTGTATGACTGGCATTACGACGAATCGCGACAGCGAGTCTTTATCATTGTTGATGGACAGCAATGGAACCTGATGCGGAATCGGCGCCTGCAGCGCGAATAACAACAGTGAATGGCGGGCACCAGAGCATTGTTTTTACAAATATTAGAAAATAATGATAGGAGTGGAGTTAGATGGCGTTCACAGGGAATAGTGACCTGTATTCCATAATTGCCAATTCAGGCTGGAAAGTTTTCCTTTCTCTGGCAATCTTAGAGAATCATGAAAAAAACTGGACATAAACCGGCCTACGGACAGGAAGGGCAGACTGGCGTATCTGAGCGAAGGTCTGCGTCCGGTTTGGAAGGAGCCTCCATCCGGCGGATAGAAACGTCTGTTGACTGGGAAATCCCGGGTGACGTTCCCGAGCAGGAGCGGCGCTCAATCTACCCCTATGCGCCCGTCGTCAAGCTGGAGTCAAAGTGGACGAGTCTCGGCGACTCATCTGCCCGGGCTGGCATAACGCAAAGGTCTTCTGCAGCACAAACACCCGCCCCGGGAAAAACTCATATCGGCGAGATCCCAAACCGCCGATCGGTGTTCCCGATCCTGGGCTTGCTTGCCCTGTCGCTGCTCCTGGGGCTGGGCGGACTGGGTTATATGCATTTCGTCGGAGAGAATGACACGTCTGTCACCGCGAACCTCGAGTATGTCGAGTTGGTTGAGAAAGCGGCGCTGCAGGATGTACCCGGCGTGATGCAGGCCGCATTGAGTGATGTGTCAGACAAACAAACGATGCCGGATGAACAGAGCGTCCAGCTGGCCTTGGCAGAGACGACCGTGGGCGTTAGCGATGTGCTGCCACAAACGCGCATCATTACCCATGTCGTCAAGAAAGGCGATACCTTGTGGGATATCGCAGAGCACTATGTCAACGATCCGTTCAAATACCCGGAAATCGCAGAATTAAGCGAAATTGAAAATCCGGATTTGATTTATCCCGGGGAAATCGTTCGTATCCGGGTATAGTTCAATGATGTTAACCGCGACTGATTCCACGAACAGTTCTCAATGCACGGTAATGATTTCTTCCAGTGTGAACCCCGTCAGCATGCGAATAGTGCGCCACAGATAAAACAGGACCGCCATCATCATCAGTGTCGATGGGATCGCGATGACAGGATAACTGAGCAGCGTCATTTGCCCGAGCTCCTCGTTGAATGCCGAGGTTCCCGCCGGGCTGGTCACTATCCATTTTACCAGCAGATAATTCATAACAGCGGAAAACAGAAACGTGCTGCTCAACAAGTAGGTTGCATTGAGCAATCGACGATCAAATTGTTGTTGATGACCGAGTTCGTTCAGTTTTGTCTCAATCTTCTCGATATTCATAATCCTGGGGTTATACAACAACGTTCTGATCAGAGGATAAGGTGTATAGGCGGAGATAAGAACTACCATACCGATGAGTCCGGGAACGGCGGCTTCCTTGACGGCCAGCCATTTTGGTCCGAGATGCAAAAGACCAATGCCGCCAGTGAGTAATATGCTGATCAGGCCAAGCAGTGCAATGAAATTGAATTTTCTGTATTTGAATAATTCAAACGTGCCCCAGCCAAGTGGAAAGGCCAGTGCAATGATCAGGGCGCCGCTTGGACCCAGTTGCTCCGGGCCACTTAATTTCATCAGAATAACGGACGGAATCAGGATGCTTATCAACAGGTCGACCATCGGCCTGGGTTTATGCGTTGGGGTTGACTGTGTTTCTGAGGCTGTATTGTTGTTCATCTGCTTTGTACTGGTTGGATTTGCACTACGATTTGGGATTGTGGCGAATGACGCAATGCCACGAATATGACCCGCGAAAATTAATTTTGTTCAGGATGACTGGCAATTTGTTACCACTTCCAGAACCGGCAGGGGTGAAAACCCGACTAATAATACAATTAAAAGGCGCAGTGCGCCCTGTACCGGGCGTGTCTCTGCTGGTGAAAAAGTGTCATTTTTTCCCGATTTTCAGCTTCGATTCAGTCGGGATATCCAGAATTGAGCTAAACCATGTACGGGAGATGGACCATGCACTATACCATCGAGTTCGATCTTGATTATGGCAATCAACCGGAGTCTGAATTACATGATATCCGGAATCTGGTCCGGGCACGATTGCTATCCGCAGGTTTTCGTTCGGACGGTCGTCGTTTTACTATCAAACGCCCGCCGGCGCAAGCCCGTGAGCTGGCCCGTCAGACTATTGAGCAACTGGCAAAGCACCTGGCCACGCGGGACCAAGATCTTTATCACTATGTGCGCGATTTCTATGGTTATCCCACAACTTGCGCAGAAAATCTGCTCGTTGCCTCGCCCGACGCCATTGAGGTGCGGACGCATATGAAGGAACAGGTAAACAGTGCCGTGGCAGGTTCGAGTTTCAAGTCTTAGCGTAGAGAAGATGTCAGAGACCGGATACGACCAATCGGCCGCTCACTTACTGCCAGGGGAGAGGGCATCCCATAACGCAGATTCGATATCGGGATACTGATAGTCGAACCCGGTTTGCAGGTGCCGGTCGGGGATGACTTTCTGGCCGGTGACATAAAGGTGGGCCATTTCGCCATATAACAAATGCATGGCCCAGGCCGGCGCACGCAATAACACCGGCCGATGCAGGACCTTGCCAATCGTTTTGGCAAACTGGCGATTCGTTACCGGGTTGGGTGAGGTGTTGTTGAACGGGCCGGACAAGGCATCGTCGACCATAAAGCGGAGAAACATGTTGATCAGGTCCTGCATATGGACCCAGGAAAGCCACTGTCTGCCATTACCCGCTACTGCGCCCAGACCTTTTCGGAACATCGGTTCCAGGCCGGAGAGGGCACCGCCACCCTGTCCCATAACTACCCCGGTTCGGCTGATACAGACCCGAACGCCATACTGTTCGGCCTGCATGGCCGTTTGTTCCCAGCGCCGGCAGAGTTCGCACTGGAATTCATTGCCGGGTTCGGCTTCTTCATTCAGCGCTTCGTCGCCTCGCGCTCCGTAATAACCCACGGCCGAACCACTGATTAACAGGTTCGGTTTGACTTCGGCCCGGGCGATATAATCGACGACCTGTTGTGTGGTCGAGACCCGGCTGTCAACAAGCTGTTGTTTTACACTGGCGCTCCAGCGCTGCTCACCCAGGTTCTTTCCTGCCAGGTTAACGATGACCCCGGGGGCATTGGCCGCATCGATCCGGTTCAGGGATTCCAGCGCCGTCACCCGCTGACCGAAATGCCGGGTAGCCCGATCCGCGTTGCGGCTCAGTATTGCGACGCTGACCCCGGCAACCAGCAATTGTTCTGCCAGGGCGGTGCCAATAAAGCCGGTGCCACCGGTGATCAAGACCCGTTCGGGTAACCTGTTTGCTTGCGTTGTGCTCATCTTTCAATAGCCCGCTTCGTCGTCATAAATTCAGGGCGACCAGGCACGTCCCTCCACGGCAGCCTGTCATCCAGCCGGGCGATATCTTCGACGTCAACGGCTTCGAGTTAGCCGAAACATTCAGTCGGCACTTATTTCACCGTGATAGTAATCGGTTTGGACATGACCGGCGGCTGATGCGGAACGTGGTTTTTATCGCCCAGGAGCAGTTGCAGGGTATGTTTGCCGGGTGGCAAATCGATCCGGGCCTCGGTCTGTCCACCCCCGAAATGTTTGTGCTGGTTGTCCGAGGGAATTGGTTTGTCCAGTGCGGGCGGTGTTTTGATATTGATAAGTAAATGATGATGACCGGTCTTGTCCTTATCAACGCCAGCAGGGGCAACGCCCATGCCATGCAAGCCGAACCTGACATTGACCGGACTGGAGACCGTTTCACCATCGGCCGGGGCGATGATATAGGCCTGAGCCCCGTCAGGTGCCGGAGTACGTGCATGGACGGGCAGTGTGAGGAGCAGGGCAGAAATCATTACGCTCAAATATAAGGGCCTGGACATGGGTCACCTCCTGGTGATGTGGCTGGCGTCTGCGCCAGCCTTGTCGATGATCTTAAAGATAGCAGTAAACGGGGTTGCTGTACTTTGTGTCGACGGGTGTAGATCCATTAATAGTACAACCGTAAGGATAACTATTTAGTCTTGTGTGCAGTGCGGGAACAGGTTGATCGATGTCGCGGTTTTTACAGGGATTTGCCTGTTGAAGTCGGATCGGAAAAGCGTCATCGCCAGTCGGCCGGTTGCCGCACTTTGCCCCTTATTTTTCTATTTCATTATTGCAGCCAGTTGCGAGCCGGATGACTGCGAAAGGGGCTTATTCCTACTACACTTTAAGTATCAAGGAGGTGCAGTATGAAAATGACAGATTCCATCAAGCCTGATGCTCCTATCTACGCCGCTTCCAACAGGCTCACGTCTGATGCGCCATTGGGATGGCTAAAAAAAGGCTGGCAGGATTTTCGCCGCGCGCCGTGGCACAGTCTGAGCTATGGTGTCATCTTCGCCGCAATCGGCTGGTTGCTTGTTTATCTATCATCGGTCAGTGAGATTTATGTGGTCACAGGGCTGTTTATCAGCCTGTTGATCGTGGGGCCCGCACTCGCATTCGGCCTTTACGATATCAGCCAGCAACTGGAGCAAAACCAGGCCCCCAGTTTTCGTCGCGAGCGCAGCAAGGCCTTGCATGAGATGGGACACGAGCTGATGCTGGCACTGTTACTGAGTCTGGTATTCATGTTTCTGCTCATCCTGACGTCGATCGTGATGAACATTGTGACGATATCCGGACAGGCGGCGGCGTCTGCGGCAGTGCCACTGTCCAATACGGCCTTTCTGGTCGTGGCCGTTATTTTCGGTGGCCTACTGTTTTGTGCCAGCTCATTCGCCTTGCCCATGATCCTGGATCGGGATGCCGATGCCATGACGGCAATCACAACCAGCTTTCATGCCGTGTGGGTTAACAAGTCGGCGCTGGTGCTCTGGGCCGTGCTGGTTCTGGCACTGGTCGCAGTCGCGTTCGTGACGGCTTTGATCGGGTTTGTGCTCGTTGCGCCGGTGCTTGGTTATGCAACCTGGCACGGATACCGTGAAACGATTATAAAAGATTAAACGAATGTAAATCGGTGAAGGGGCCGGGGATTATTTTTTAATCAGCATCCGGGAGATCCGTATTGCTTGAAATTCCCCGGCAGACACACCATTAATGGGTGATGTCTGACGTGCCTATCATCCCGATCGCGGGATTCAGCGAACCTTTTAGCTCCCTTACCCACCTGCTTGCCGCCGGTGTCTTTTTCGTGCTGGGGATCCTGTTGATGATTCGCGGCCGTGGGCATGCCGGGCGGGTTGCCGCGCTGGGGATTTTCAGTTTTTCCATCGTCTTCCTGCTGGCCATGAGCGGGGTATACCACCTGCTCGAGCCCGCCGGCACCGCGCGGGCGGTTCTGCAGCGTCTGGATCATGCGGGGATTTTCTTTCTGATTGCCGGGACCTTCACGCCGATCCACGGTCTGCTGTTCACCCGCAGCCTGCGCTGGGGCATCCTGCTGTTTATCTGGGTGGTGGCCATTACCGGTATCACACTAAAAAGTATCTTTTTCAAGGAGATGGCCGAGTGGCTCGGGCTTACGCTGTATCTGGGACTTGGCTGGGTCGGGGCGTTGACCGGCGTGTTGCTGTATCGCCGGTTTCATTTTCAGTTTATCAAGTACCTGTTGCTGGGTGCCCTGGCCTATACCATCGGGGCCGTGTTCGAGTACCTGCGCACGCCGGTACTGATAGAGGGCGTCATCGGTCCCCATGAGCTGTTCCATATCTTTGTGTTGCTGGGGATCAGCTTCCACTTTGCCTTTGTTTTCCAGTTTGCCAGGCCCGGATTGTTCGGTTCGCGGAAATAAAGGGTCTGCACCTTTGTTGCCAGATTGCGATGCCGGGTCAGGTAGATACCATCACGAACCGTAGGTGAAAAGCGCCGGGGCATCAGCTGGTGTATAATTGAGCGTTTTCGACGGATGAGTCGACAGGATATGGCAGGGTGTCAGTGAGCCGCAGCGCAATAGAAAGCAAGGGAGTGGAGGGCATCGCCGTGGTCAGCGGCGGGCGCAAGGCCGCCAGCATGGCGGACCAGCAGACGCTGCTGCCCATCTATCTCGCCAACCTGCGCCAGCGCTTCAAGGACGAGGTGAACCGGCTTACCACCGGTGGCGCCATGCGCGAGATGCTGGCCGGGCATCCCCGGGCCGCCGAACTCGCCTTTCCCATGGCCTATCTCTATGCCTGGCACTGGTTACGGCACAACGTCCACGAGAACTACCGGGCGCAGGTGCTGGAAAGCTTCCGCGGACCCCGCTTCGGTTTTCTCATGGATCTGCTGCTTGGCGATAGCGCCGAGCAGTTCGTACGCGGTTATCTCCGGCACTGGCAGGAGCAGCCGGCTGAAGGCCAGAAACAGTGGCAGGAGTATCAGACCCTGCTGGCGGCCCACGATGGTGATGCCGGGGCGTTAATCCAGGAGATTCTTGAATTGTGGCAGGGCCTGGGGCTGTTTACCCAAACCTACATGGTTGAGTTCAAAAACGTGGCCCGCGAGGAACGCGAGCGTTACGAGGGTATGCTGGGGCCGGAGGATGAAGCGCGGCTGGCCCTGGTCGATGCCCTGTCCGATGAGTTGCAGGGCGTGACGCCGCGCTACGAGAAGCTGGGGATTATCCCGGCCATGGGTTGCCCGCAGACCTGCCGGCATTGCATGTTTACCTGGCGCCCGCCGCGCGGCAAGAATGAAGATCCGAATCATGTCTTCGACCTGGTGGATCGGCACACCGACAGCGTGTTGTTCACCGGCGGGGATCTGACCCGGCAGCTGGACCATTTTTACGCGGCCATCCGCCGGATGCGTCATATCAAGAACTTCGCCCTGTTGCTCAACGGGGATTTTGCCGACAGCGTGGAGAGAACCCGCGAGGTGCTGGGCAAAATGGCCGAGGCCATCGACGCACGCCCCAAAAAATGGGCTAAAGCAAAGGTTCTGTTACAGATCAGCTTCGACGAGTTTCATAACGAGGTCGTCGTCGACAAGCAAGGCATGCTGGCCGAGCGGATTCCCGTGGCCAAGATCGCCAACATCGTCGAATGCTATCCGCGTTATGCCCAACAGATTCAGCTGGCCCTGCTGCACAAGCAGACCGCCCTGAACTTTTCCCAGGATGTGTTGCAAAAAGGGGTTTTCGCCCGCCTCGCGCAGGAGCTGGGAAGACGCGGTTACCAGTTGCAGGTGCTGGATGTGAAGACCTCGCCTCGCCTGAAGCGCAACCCCAAAGCTCCGGAGCAACCGCAGCAGGTGCTGAAAGACGCGACCTTTGTGCTCGACCAACATCCAGACAGCCCGATCCTGCTGACCAGCTCCACCATCGACGGTTACGGGCGCGCCGCCCTGCTCGAGGAGTGGGAAACGGTCAAGGAGAAAGACCTGCTGGAGCAGGTGCTTAACGGGGAGACGCCGCCGGGCGAGTCGTTCGATATCGACATGATGCTGTGGTTCAACGGTTGGGTGACGCTGTTCAATGCCGTGCACATCTGCCTGGGTGATCTGTACCGCGATGGGATGGACGATATCCTGGCTCGCCAGCGCAAGGATCCGCTAAGCCGGGCCCTGCACCGCTTCGATCGGCGCTTGCTCGATTACTATGCCGAGATACGCGACGATCTTGAGCAGAAGATCGAGGTTGCGACCGGTCCGCATCACCTGTTTCACGCCCTCACCGAGGAGGGGGAAGTCAGGCTACACATGACCCGTCGGCTTATAGATAACGCCCGGTGATGATTTGAAAACTTTCCTGATCGTCTTTTCGCTGGCGATACTGTTTGTCGTCGGATCCGCCACTGCGCTGCGTTATTTCGATGGCAAGGTAGTGAAAAAGAAAGATAAATCCAGTGACGGAAAACAGTAGCGACCTCTAGCAGGATACGGCGTTTCTAGTATTAGTCTCCCTGATCTTAATTATTCAACAATAATAGACAGTTAAATGCCCTGGTTAAAGCGTCTTGTCAGACTGCCTGCCGGAATTGTCAAAATTTCTTCAAAGAAACATCAATAATCTGTCATAGATTTCCTCCAGCATCACCTCCGAAATATTAGGGAGGCGATCATGCTGCAACTCGACAAGGTAAGTATCACCTACGGCAAGGATTTTACTGCCTTGCATCCCACGTCGTTGAGTCTAGACAAGGGCAAGTTCACGGTGTTGCTGGGACCTTCAGGCGCAGGAAAGTCAACACTGCTGCGTACTCTTAATCTGCTCGTAGTTCCGACCAGCGGGCAGATACAGCATCAGGATCTAGGCCTGATAGAGTCCAGGAGCGCTGGATTGCGGCAACACCGTCGCCAAACCGCGATGATTTTTCAACAACATCAGCTAATTGGTCGGCACAGTGCCATGCTAAATGTACTGTCGGGACGTTTGGGATACTACCACCCGTTACGCAGCCTGTTCCCCCTGCCTGATACCGATAAGACGATTGCACTTGAATGCCTGGAACGGGTCGGGTTGTTGCACAAGGCCCTGGAGCGGGTGGATAACCTGAGTGGTGGGCAACAGCAGCGGGTTGGTATCGCACGCGGGCTTGCCCAGCAACCACAGCTCATTCTGGCGGATGAGCCGGTGGCGAGCCTTGATCCTGCTACATCGCGCAAGGTGCTTTCATTACTACACAATATTTGTCGTGAAGATGGATTGACTGCTGTAGTCAGTTTGCACCAGGTGGAGTTCGCCATGGAGTTTGCCGATCGAATTATCGGTTTGGCCGCCGGGCATGTCATTTTCGATGGTGCGCCGGCCGAGCTGAATGATAGTGCTCTGGACGGAATCTATCATGGTGATCAGCAAGCAGCCAATATGGAAGCACCCGTCACAATAACGCCAGAGCCCGAACTGGTTTATCAAACCTGAACAAAACTATTACCTACCTGGGGAGATTAGAAATGAAAAAACTTTTACTTGCTTTGTTTACGCTGGGTGTTTTTATGGCTGGCCTGCCGGCACAGGCAGCCAGCAGTAATCCGGATACGTTGAAGGTGGCCTTGCTGCCCGATGAGGATGCTTCCAGTGTCATTCGACAGAACAAGAAGTTCAAGGAATATCTGGAAAACAAGCTGGATAAGGATATTGAACTGGTCGTGACAACGGATTATTCCTCCATGATCGAGGCGATGCGTCATAAAAGAATCGACCTGGCGTATTTTGGCCCTCTCTCTTACGTCCTGGCCAAGTCACGCAGTGATATTGAAGCCTTTGCCGCCAAGACCAAAAATGGCAGCGCGACCTACCAGTCTGTGGTAATTGGCAATGTTTCAAAGAATATCAAATCTTTCAGCGATATGCGTGGCAAGAATATCGCTTATGGTGATCAGGCTTCGACTTCATCGCACATGATTCCCAAGTCCATACTTGTCGATAATGGGTTGAATCCGGGCAAGGACTATCAGGAGCACTTCTTGGGATCGCATGATGCGGTGGCTGTTGCGGTCCAGAATGGCACAGCAGATGCCGGTGGTCTGTCCAAGCCGATTTTCGAGTCGCTGGTCAAGCGCGGTATCATCGACGCGAACAAAGTGCGGGTCATTACCGAGTCGAAACCTTTCCCCCAGTATCCCTGGGCGATGCGCAGCGACCTGGATTCCGACCTGAAAGAGAAGGTCAAGCAGACGTTTTACAGTCTCAAGGACAAGGAGATTCTCAAGCCGATGAAGGCGGATGGCCTGGCGCCGATTGCTGATGCTGACTACAACGTAGTGCGCAATCTGAAGAAGTCCCTGAACCTGTAAACGGGGAATGACGATGCAACAAGACTATGTCGATATCATAGCCGGGCATCAACGCCAACTCAAAAAAACATTAATCCAGGTGGTGATGGTCCTGCTGATCGTCGCCGCCTGCGGTTATTATGTTGGGCTGTTTGATGCCGAACGGCTGGGAGATGGTGTACCCAGTATCATCGGTTTGATGGCGGAAAGTATTCCGCCGAACTTCAGCGAGGCACAAAGCTGGTTCAGTCCTCTGCTGGATACACTGGCCATGAGTATAGCCGGTACTGCCCTGGCGGTTCTGTTCTCGATTCCCCTTGGTATCCTCGCGGCGCGCAATACATCGCCGCATCCGGCAGTGTATCAGGCCGCACGCGGCGTGCTGAATGCCCTGCGCGCGATACCGGAACTTATCATGGGGATTCTGTTCGTTGCGGCGGTGGGTTTTGGTGCATTACCCGGTGTGTTGGCACTGGGTTTCCATTCCATTGGAATGGTCGGCAAATTTATTTCCGAGTCGATCGAGCATGCTGACGAACAGCCGGTGGAAGCGATTCGTGCTGCCGGTGCCACTCCATTTCAGGAAATTACCCACGGTATCCTGCCACAGGTCATGCCGCAGATAGCCGACGTCACGATCTATCGCTGGGAATACAATTTCCGGGCATCCACCGTCATGGGTATGGTGGGTGCAGGGGGCATCGGCTTCGAATTGATGAGCTCATTGCGCCTGATGCGCTACGACGAAGTATCTGCCATTTTGCTGGTAATACTGATCATGGTGACGCTGGTCGATGGTATCGGCACTTTACTGCGCAAGCGATTCAAATGATCTGACGGGATATCTTATGAAACCGAAAATTGTTATTACTCACTGGGTGCATGATGAAGTGCTTGAGTATCTGGCACCCCATTTTGAACTGATCACTAACCAGACCCGCGATACCTTGCCGAGAGACGAGGTGGTATCGCGTGCGGGTGATGCAGACGGAATCATGGTGTTCATGCCGGACAGTATTGATGGCGAACTACTGGATGCGTGTCCGAAACTGCAGGTCGTGGCCGCTGCGCTCAAGGGATATGATAACTTTGATGTTCCGGCCTGTACCGAGCGTGGCATCTGGTTCACCATGGTGCCGGATCTGTTAACCATTCCTACCGCGGAACTGACGGTTGGCCTGATGATTAGCCTCGGACGCAATGTGCTTCCCGGCGATGCGTATATTCGTGAACGTGAGTTCCACGGTTGGCGGCCGCGTTTCTACGGTACGGGTCTGGATGGCAGTTGCGTTGGTATTATTGGCCTGGGGGCCGTTGGCCGCACCGTGGCCAGGCAATTATCCGGTTTTGAATGTGAACTTCTCTACCATGATAATCGACGTCTGGATGCGGCCGAAGAAGCCGCACTACAGGTCGAGTATCGTGATCTGGATGATTTGCTGACGCAAAGCGATTTTGTCTGTGTGATCCTGCCGATGACCAACGATACGCAGCATTTTATTGATCAACCACAACTGGCAAAAATGAAAGCGGGAGCCTTCCTGATCAATACCGGTCGGGGCTCAACAGTCAACGAGCTGGCTGTGGCAGACGCACTGGAGAACGGGCAGCTTGCAGGATATGCGGCCGATGTGTTCGAGTTTGAAGACTGGGCCCGTGCCGATCGGCCACGGGAAATACCGTCGCGATTGCTGGATATGAGCGACAAGACAATCTTCACACCGCATATTGGATCCGCCGTTGACAGGGTAAGACGCGAGATCGCCATGGAGGCGGCACGTAACCTGGTCAGTGCTTTTGGCGGCGAGACCCCGGATGGCGCGATTAACGAGATACCGCGGGAGAAAATCACCCGGTTCGGCGGGTAAACGCAACGATATATGAGAGGCAGGGGCAAACGCGTCTCATTATCATTGACTGGCAAAACAATCGTTTGAAGAGCCTGTGCTCTGCTATTCTTTGTTCATACGCAAGGAGGAAGGTATGAATATGAATAGACGAATGAGCACCGGTCTACGCCTGCCGGTATTATTACCTGCCATAATGCTCCTGTGTGCCTGCCAGGGGATCCCGGCGAATATCCCCACTGATCCGACCGAGCGGGTTACCATTGGCGACCGGGTTCAGATTCAGCGTGAATTGACTATCCCCGCTCAGAACGCGAGTGTCATCCTGCAGCACGGGCGGATTGTCACAGGTGCTGCTGACCGTTTTGAGGCCAGCTGCCGTTTCGTGATGAAGGCGGGCAAGAACGAGCCGCAGATGATTGCACCGGATGAA
>JAXHTI010000039.1:10575-20980 GCA_034190045.1 Pseudomonadota bacterium | reverse complement strand
AGTCAGGAATCCTGATCTGATGGTCTTGCCAGAGCCTGTCCAGCAATTGCAGAAAATCGCCTTCGGAATACGGCTCACCGTTACGGGTAATGTGATTGTCCGCCCACAGGGCGTAGCTGTCACCGGGAAAGGCGAACAACATGTCATACCGCGCGGTTACCGGCCGTGGTTCGGCCACGACGGCACTTTGCAACAAAAAGGGATAACGTTCGGGGTTCAGGCGGTGTAATGCCAGCAAGTCGACCTGCTTGGTTTCGGTGCTTGGCATAGACTCGGTACTCGAATAAATATTCACCACCAAGACACAAAGACACCAAGTGGTGATTTTTATTAAATAATATTTTACTTCGTGTCTTCGTGCCTTGGTGGTTAATTTCTTTGACCAGGCCTGAAAGGTTTAGTCCGGTTTACGGAAGACCAGGGTGCCGTTGGTACCGCCGAAGCCGAACGAGTTGGACAGGGCGACATCGATGTTCATCTGCCGCGCTTCGCCCGGAACGAAGTCGAGATCGCAATCTTCACTGGGATTGAAAATATTGATCGTCGGCGGGGCAACCTGATCGCGAATTGCCAGGCAGGTGAAGATCGCTTCGATCCCGCCGGCGGCACCCAGCAGATGGCCGGTCATCGACTTGGTGGAACTCATGGCCAGCTTGTAGGCATGATCGCCGAACGTCCGCTTGGCAGCGGCGACTTCGGCGGCATCACCGGCCGGCGTGGAGGTCCCGTGGGCATTGATATACTGGACCTGCCCGGGATCAATCGCGGCGTTTTTCAGTGCCGCGTTCATGCAACGGGCCGCACCTTCACCGCCTTCCGAGGGCGACGTCATGTGATACGCATCGCCGCTCATGCCATAGCCGATCACTTCGGCATAGATGGTCGCGCCGCGTGCTTTGGCCTGTTCGTATTCTTCCAGTACAACCACGCCGGCGCCATCACTCAGCACGAAACCGTCGCGTTCCTGGTCCCAGGGACGGCTGGCAGTTTGTGGATCATCGTTGCGCGTGGACAAGGCCCGGGCGGCGGCAAAGCCACCCAGTCCGGAGGGCGTGGTGGCCATTTCCGCACCGCCGGCGATCATCACATCGGCATCGCCGTATTCGATCAAACGTGCCGCATCGCCGATACTGTGGGTGGCCGTGGCACAGGCGGTGACCAGGGCGATGTTTGGGCCCTTGAAGCCGTAGCGAATTGACAGGTTGCCGGAGATCATATTGATGATCGAGGCGGGAATCAGGAACGGGGAGAACTTGCGCGGTCCGCCCTTCTCAAAGGCCTCGTAATTTTTCTCGATGGTGCCAAGACCGCCGATGCCCGAACCGATCGCCACGCCCATGCGTTCGGCATTGGCTTCGGTCACTTCCAGCCCGCTGTCCTCGATGGCTTCGATGGCGGCGGCAATGCCGTAATGGATGAAAGGATCCATCTTGCGCGCGTCCTTGCTGGACATCACGCTGGAGACATCAAAATCCCGCACCGAGCCACCAAAGCGAACGGCGAAATCGGACACATCGAAATGCTCGATGGGGCCAATGCCGCTGTTGCCGGCCAGAATATTTTCCCAGGCTGTTTTGACGTTATTGCCGACCGGAGACAACATCCCCATGCCGGTAACAACAACACGACGCTTAGACACGCTGAGTCCTCTTACCAGTTGCCGCTACAAGTGGCGATACAGAATAAGCAAAAGGCCGCACTCACAGTTTAACGTGGTGCGGCCCGCAAAAACGCTTAGCAGGTCGATTACTTAACGTTGTTGTTAATGTAATCGATGGCCTGCTGAACGGTGGTAATCTTTTCGGCGTCTTCATCCGGAATTTCGGTTTCGAACTCTTCTTCCAGAGCCATCACCAGTTCCACGGTATCCAGTGAATCTGCGCCCAGATCGTCAACGAAAGATGCTTCCTTGGTCACCTCTTCCGCTTTAACGCCCAACTGTTCAACGACGATTTTTTCTACTCGTTCTTCAACACTGCTCATGTGTTTTGATCCTCTTGATGTTTGAAACTTTCAGCCCTGAGCGCTGTGTGCGGCCGCTATTGTAGTGAAATCAGGGGCAATATGCCACATTCCAGAACGTTAAACACCCCGCACTTTGACGCTCATTTTACTCTTTTAAATTCATGAACTTACAGGCATTACGCCATGTACATCCCGCCGTTGACGTGTAGCGTCTCACCGGTGATGTACGCCGCGCCGGGCGAAGCCAGGAAGGCCACGGCCTGGGCGATTTCCGCCGGGTCGCCGAGGCGGGCCAGCGGGATTTGCCCCAGAAGCGCCTCGCGCTGCGCCTCGGGCAGGGCCCGGGTCATGTCTGTATCGATAAAGCCAGGCGCCACCACATTGACGGTGATACCACGCGAGCCCACTTCCCGGGCCAGCGACTTGCTGAAGCCGATGACCCCGGCCTTGGCCGCGGCATAGTTGGTCTGCCCGGCGTTGCCGGAAACCCCGACCACCGAGGCAATACTGATAATCCGGCCCTTTTTGGCCTTGCTCATAGGGCGCAGACAGGCTTTGGTCAGACGGAAAATGGAGTTCAGATTGGTGTTGATAATCTCTTCCCACTCGGCGTCTTTCATGCGCATCAGCAGGTTATCACGGGTGATACCGGCGTTGTTGATCAGAACGCTCGGCGCACCAAAGCTGGCTTCGACCTGCTTGAGCGCGGCGTCGATACTGGCCGAGTCGGTGACATCCATCATCACCCCCATGCCCTCGATGCCCGCCTCTTTTAAATAAGCGCTGATTTTACCGGCGCCGTCCTCGGAGGTCGCCGTACCAACCACCTTCGCACCCTGTCGGCCCAGCTCCAGTGCGATCTCTTTACCGATACCGCGACTGGCGCCTGAGACAAAGGCAATTTCGTTTTCAAGGCTCATAGCTCTCTCCCAATTCCTGCTGTATTGTTTTCACCACGAAGACGCGAAGTCACGAAGAAAAGACATTTTAACCGCTTCGTGTCTTCGAGCCTTCGTGGTTAATTGCTTTAATCTGCGTTTAGTGCCGTATTCAGCGAGTCTGGATCGAATATCGCTTCGGCGGTCATGCTTTTGTCGATGCGTTTATTCAGGCCGACCAGCACCTTGCCGGGGCCGCATTCGATCAGGCGATCCACACCGTCGGCGGCCATTTTCTGTACGGTCTCGACCCAGCGTACCGGATTGGAGAGCTGGCGGACCAGTGCGTCACGAATGGCGGCCGGATCGGTGGGTGCGGCAACATCCACATTGTTGATCACGGGAACCTGCGGTGCCTTGACCTCGATCTGCGCCAGCACCCCGGCTAGTTTGTCGGCCGCCGGCTGCATCAGGCTGCAATGGGAAGGCACACTCACCGGCAACACCAGCGCGCGCTTGGCACCGCGTTCCTTGGCGACATTCACCAGGCGCTCGACCGCACTCTTGTTGCCTGCCGCGACCACCTGGCCGGGCGAGTTGAAGTTAACCGGAGCCAGTACCTCGCCTTCGGCGGCATCCTTGCACGCCTGGCGTACGGCGTCATCATCCAGGCCCAGAATCGCTGCCATGGCTCCTTCACCGGCCGGTACCGCCTCCTGCATCAGGCGCCCGCGCTCGGCCACCAGCGCGATGGCATCGGCAAAATCCAGGCTGCCGGCACAGACCAGCGCGCTGTATTCGCCCAGGCTGTGACCGGCCATCAGCGCCGGCATCGCCCCACCCTGCGCCTGCCAGACACGCCAGGTGGCCACGCCCGCGGTCAGCATCGCCGGCTGGGTGATATCGGTCCGGTTCAGGTCCTCGGCCGGCCCCTGCTGTACGATCTGCAACAGATCGTAACCAAGCTTGTCCGACGCCTGCGTGAAAGTCTCACCGACCTGCGGATACGCCGCGGCCAGATCCTTCAACATACCTTCGGATTGTGAGCCCTGCCCGGGAAAAACAAACGCCAGTGTCATTTCTTACCTCTTTTCGAATTCTCTGGTAACTAACGCGGAGGACGCAGAGGCGCGGAGCCGCGGAGTAAGTTAAGTAATGTTGAATACTGAATTTTGAATGTTGAATTAAATGCCTGTCCACAACTCAAAATTTAAAACTCAACATTCACAATTATATTTTTCGTCTCCGCGCCTCCGCGAACTCTGCGTTGATTTCCAGAGCCTAGAATGTGAGCAGCGCCGAGCCCCAGGTGAAGCCGCCGCCGAAGGCTTCCAGCATAATCAGTTCGCCGCGTTTTATCCGGCCGTCGCGTACGGCGATGTCGAAGGCGAGCGGGATGGAGGCCGCGGAGGTGTTGCCGTGCTCGCCGACGGTGACGACGACGTTGTCCATCGACATGTTCAGTTTGCGCGCGGTAGCGGCGATGATACGAATGTTGGCCTGATGCGGCACCAGCCAGTCGATCATGGATTTGTCCATGTTATTGGCCGCCAGGGTCTCGTCGACAATTCGGCCGAGCGTGTTGACTGCCACTTTGAAGACTTCGTTGCCCTTCATCTGGATACGGGCCGAGCCATCCTTGAACTGCTGCGGATGTTCGGCGATCCCGGCCGGAACGGTCAACAGTTCCTTGTACTGGCCGTCGGCATGAATGTGCGTAGAGTGGAACCCCGGCTCGTCGCTGGCGGACAGGACCACCGCGCCGGCACCGTCGCCGAACAGGACACAGGTACTGCGATCGGTCCAGTCGATGATATTGGACAGCGTCTCGGCACCGACGATCAACGCATTTTTGACCGTGCCGGACTTGACGTAGAGATCAGCCACGCTCAGTGCATAAACGAATCCGGTGCAGACCGCCTGGATATCGAATGCCGGACAACCGTGAATATCAAGACGTTGTTGCAACAGGCAGGCAGTACTGGGAAATACCCGATCGGGCGTGGTGGTAGCGACCACGATCATATCGATATCTGCCGGTTCCAGACCGGCGGCCTCGATCGCACGGCGTGAGGCCTGTTCGGCCAGATCGCAGGTGGTCTCGTTCTCCACGATGTGGCGTTCCTTGATCCCGGTACGATCGGTGATCCATTCGTCCGAGGTTTCCACCATTTTTTCCAGATCCTGATTGGTCAGAATCTTCTCGGGCAGGTAACTGCCGGTCCCTGATATGCGTGAATAGATCAACTTGCCTGCCTCTCTGCCAACTGGCTCTCCAGTACCCGGGTAATCCGGGCCGGGACGTTCTTGTTCACTTCCAACACCGCTTCGGAGATGGCGGTGGCAAACGAATAGGAATCGGCGCTGCCGTGGCTTTTAATCACAATGCCTTGCAGCCCCAGCAGGCTGGCGCCGTTGTATTCTCGGGGATCGATGCGCCGTTTAAACGCCTTCAACACAGGCATGGCGATCAGACCAGCCAGCAGGGTCAGCGGGTTACGCTTGAACTCCTGTTTCATGTAGTAACTGATCATCTTGGCCACGCCCTCGGTGGTTTTGAGCATGACATTACCCACAAACCCGTCACACACGATCACATCGGCGGCGCCCTTGAAAATACCGTCGCCTTCCACGTAGCCGATATAATTGAGTTTGCTTTTGGCCAGCAGGCGCGCCGCTTCCTTGACCCGTTCGTTGCCCTTGATCTCTTCCTCGCCGATATTGAGCAGACCGATCGTCGGTTCTGATTTGTTATCGGCCGCGGCGGTCAGTGCCGAACCCATTACCGCGAACTCGACCAGCGTCTGGGCATCGGAATCGACATTGGCACCCAGATCGAGCACATGGGTGTGACCTTCGATCGTCGGCAAGGTGGTGCAAATGGCGGGACGATCGATGCCCGGCAGCATCTTCAGTACAAACCGGGCGGTAGCCATCAGGGCGCCGGTGTTACCGGCACTGACACAGGCCTGGGCCTGGCCTTCCTTGACCAGGTTAATGGCCACGCGCATGGAGGAATCTTTTTTGCCGCGCAGGGCCTGGGAAGGCAGTTCATCCATCCCCACCACTTCGCTGGCGTGCTGGATCGACAACCGGTCGCTGGTTTTCTTTTGCGCGGCAATCGCCTTTTCGATCACCGCTTCCTGACCCACCAGAATCAGCTGCAGTTGCGGGTGTCGGGAGAGCGCCCTGAACGCCGCCGGGACGACCACATCGGGGCCGTGGTCACCACCCATGCAGTCCAGTGCGATTGTGATCGGAGTATCGGTCATCAGGTTGTCGATTCGAAAATTTCAGCGTTCCAAGCAAAGACGGGACATGGTAAATCCATGTCCCGTATCCCTGTTGTTATCGTGTCATGGTATCGCCGCCTGCCAGGGGCAGGCTTACGCGCGGTAGCGCGTTATTCGCCTTTGTCGACAACCTTGCGGCCACGGTAGTAGCCGTCCGGGCTGACATGATGACGCAGGTGGGTTTCCCCCGTGGTCGGTTCAATCGACAGCGCGGTGCCAGTCAATGCATCGTGGGAACGACGCATGCCACGCCGGGACGGGGATTTTTTGTTCTGCTGAACAGCCATCTTGGATTACCTCGTTTAACCTTTATCCGGTGTTTTCAAATCGGCCAGAACCTGAAACGGGTTGTCCTGACCGGCCTTGTCCTGTTCTTCCTCCGGCTCCATGTAATCCTGGGCCGGACATTCCTCTAATTCATGCATCGGTATCTGCGGCAGTGCGAGGAGCAGCTCGTCCTCGATGATATCCGCCAGCATCACGGGCACCGATTCCACTATAAAAGGTTCATAGCCTCCCGGCAGGCGATCCGCCTCGGCCGTGGAGTCGACAAATGCGAGTGTCAGGTCAGTGTCGACCGGACAACGCATTGCTTCAAGACAGCGCTGACACGGCACGCTGAGGTCGGCCTGAATGGTGCCCTGCAGATAGTGCACGCCCATCTCATCCACCCCGAAGCGCAGGCTGACCGCCGCTGCACCTGTCTGTATTGCCAGCAGGGGCAACAAGCGCTTCATCTGGTGCAGGGGCAACTCCCCATCATATTCCCGGCCCTGTTCGGCCAGGCGGTAGGGGTCGACCTGTACCGGCAGCCGATCTTGCCGTCTTGACATAGGCCGCGAATTGTATCGGCGGATCAGCATGCTGTCAAAAAATTCCTTGAATATCGGGCTGTTCCGTGACCCTCACCGCAGCCTGAGCCGTGGCGGTTGCGAACGGGTGACGCCGGGGTGGATCGCGGCGGCTTGACAGGCCCCGAGGGTTCACTTACACAGAGAACTCCCGGCACCGGGTCATTTGACACACAGATAGTAAGGCATTAGATGATCAAGAAAATCCTGATAGCCAACCGCGGCGAGATCGCGGTGCGGATCATCCGTGCCTGCGCCGAACTGGGCATCAAATCGGTGGCGGTCTACTCGGAAGCCGACCGCTATGCCCTGCATGTCAAAAAGGCGGACGAGGCATACAGCCTGGGCCCCGACACCGTGGCCGGCTATCTCAATGCTCATCGCCTGGTCAATCTGGCCGTAGCGACCGGCTGTGACGCTCTGCATCCCGGTTACGGCTTCCTCTCGGAAAATCCGGAACTGGCCGAAATCTGCGCCCGGCGAAATATCCACTTCATTGGCCCCGAATCGCGGGTCATTCGCCAGATGGGGGATAAAACCCAGGCCCGCGACCTGATGCGCAAGGCCGGGGTGCCGGTGACCCCCGGCAGCGACGGCAATGTCGCCGACCTGGAGGATGCGGTGGGCGTGGCGAATGCTATCGGCTACCCGGTCATGCTCAAGGCCACCTCCGGCGGCGGCGGTCGGGGCATACGCCGCTGCGACAATGAGCAGGAACTGAGGCGCAATTACAGCCGGGTCATCTCCGAGGCCGAAAAGGCCTTCGGCAGCGCCGAGGTCTTTATCGAAAAATATATCGGCAATCCGCGGCACATCGAGGTACAGATCCTGGCCGACCAGCACGGCAACGTCATCCATCTGCTCGAGCGGGACTGCTCCATCCAGCGCCGCCACCAGAAACTGCTGGAAATCGCCCCTTCCCCCCAGCTTACCGACGAGCAGCGCCAGTTACTCGGCGACCTGGCGGTGCGTGCCGCGGAAGCGGTCGGCTACACCAATGCCGGCACGGTCGAGTTTCTCATGGACAGTGGCGAGAACTTCTATTTCATGGAGATGAACACCCGTCTGCAGGTGGAACATCCGGTGACCGAGGCGATCACCGGGGTCGATATCGTGCAAGAGCAGATCCGCATCGCCTCGGGCCTGACCCTGAGCTTTACCCAGCAGGATATCCGGCGCAACGGCTATGCGATCGAATTTCGCATCAACGCCGAGGACCCGAAAAACGACTTTCTGCCCAGCTTCGGGCGTATCACCCGCTACTTCGCCCCTGGCGGCCCGGGTGTGCGCACCGACGGCGCCATATACACCGGTTACGAGATACCACCCTATTACGATTCCATGTGCGCCAAGCTCATCGTCTGGGCGCCAAACTGGGACGGCGTCATCGATCGCTCATTGCGTGCCTTGCAGGACATTGGCGTTTACGGTGTCAAAACCACCATTCCCTATCATATGGAAATCCTGCGCAATGCCGAGTTCCAGTCCGGACACTTCAACACCGGCTTTGTTGAAGCCCATCCCGAACTGATCGAGTATTCGGAACGCCGCGACGACCGCGCCATCGCCGCCACCATCGCCGCCGCGATTGCCGCGAACATGGGGTTGTAAAAATATGCAACGCAGAGGCGCAGAGGCGCAGAGGCGCAGAGAACCGCAAAGAAAACCTTTCATGGTTTATATTAGCCAAATCGCATGATGATGTTTATATACATACCCATTCAAGCATTGATAATGCATATGAATTCTTTTTCATATATTCCTCTGCGTCCTTTGCGTTAAAAAGAAATTAAAAACAGGATCTATCCATGCCCAAGGTCAAAATTACCGACACGATTCTGCGCGATGCCCATCAATCTTTGATCGCCACGCGTATGCGCACCGAGGACATGTTGCCGATCTGCGAAAAGCTGGATCAGGTCGGTTACTGGTCGCTGGAGGTCTGGGGTGGCGCGACATTCGATGCCTGCGTTCGGTTTTTAAGGGAAGACCCGTGGGAACGGTTACGCCAATTGCGTGAGGCCCTGCCCAACACGCAATTGCAAATGCTGTTACGTGGCCAGAACCTGCTCGGTTATCGCCATTACGCCGATGATGTGGTACGCGAATTCGTGGCCCGCGCCGCGGATAATGGCATGGATATTTTCCGCATCTTCGATGCCATGAACGATCTGCGCAACATTCGCGTCTCGGTCGAAGCAGTCAAACAAAGCGGCAAACACGCCCAGGGTGCCATCTGTTATACCACCAGTCCGATTCACACGCTCGATCGCTTCGTGCAACTGGGCAAAGACATTCAGGAGATGGGCTGCGACAGCGTTGCCATCAAGGATATGGCCGGACTGTTAACCCCGAACGTGACCGCACAACTGGTCTCGGCGCTGGTCAGTGAACTGGATATTCCGGTTTTCACCCATTCGCACGCCACTGCCGGTCTGTCCGACATGTGTCATTACAAGGCAGTGGAAAATGGCGCCGCCGGTTTTGATACCGCCATTTCTTCGTTTTCCGGTGGTACCAGTCACCCACCCACCGAGAGCATGGTCGCTGCGTTCAAGGATACTGAATATGATCCGGGTCTTGATCTGCCGTTGTTGCAGGAGATCGGGTTTTATTTTCGTGAAGTGCGCAAGAAGTATCACCAGTTCGAAAGCGAATTCACTGGTCTGGATACCCGCGTGCAGGTCAACCAGGTCCCCGGTGGGATGATTTCCAACCTGTCCAACCAGCTAAAAGAACAGGGCGCCCTGACCCGCATGAACGAGGTGCTCGAAGAGATCCCCCGGGTACGCAAGGAGCTGGGTTATCCGCCACTGGTCACTCCCACCTCGCAGATCGTCGGCAGCCAGGCGGTGATGAATGTGCTTGCCGGCAAACGTTATGCGACCATCACCAACGAGGTGAAACACTATCTGCAGGGCCGCTATGGCCAGGCGCTGGGCGAGATCAGTCCGCAGGTGCAACACATGGCCATTGGCAATGAAGAGGTCATCAAATGTCGCCCCGCCGATCTGATACCCCCCGAGATGGACAAGCTGCGCAAGGAGATCGGCGCCCTGGCCAAATCGGAAGAAGATGTGCTGACCTACGCCATGTTCCCGGAACTGGGCCGTGATTTTCTGCAACAGCGCGAGGACGGTAAGCTGATCCCCGAACCGCTTGAGCCGCCCAACGTCAACAGTGCCAATGGACAAAAAGCCGCCACCGAATTCAACGTCACCCTGCACGGCGAGAGTTACCATATCAAGGTGACCGGACGTGGTTATCCCAAGGAGCATCTACGCCCCTACTACGTGACGGTCGACGGCGTGCCCGAAGAAATTCTGCTCGAGTCGCTGGATGAAATTGCTCTCGGCGGCGAAGGTGGCGAGGCAGGTCATGCCCGTTCTGCCACCGGTAAACGCCCCCGGGCCACGAC
>JAXHTI010000039.1:7655-10475 GCA_034190045.1 Pseudomonadota bacterium | reverse complement strand
CTTCGTGACTTCGTGGTAATAAAACGTCAAATTATGAAAGCTAATCGTTATGAGTAATAAGCTGGTTCTCGCTTCCACGTCGCCGTTTCGCAAGGCCATCCTGGAAAAATTCGGTATTCCGTTTGATACCGCCTCTCCCGAGGTGGATGAAACTGCACGAGCCGGCGAGTCCGCCGAACAGCTGGTCGAACGCCTGGCCGAAGCCAAGGCCCGCGCGGTGGCCAATCAATTTCCCGACGCGCTGATCATCGGTTCCGATCAGGTAGCGGTCATCGACGGTCATATTCTGGGCAAACCCGGCGAACATGCTAAAGCCGTCGAACAACTGCGCGCTGCCTCCGGGAAAACCGTTACCTTCCTCACCGGCCTGTGTCTCTACAACAGCCGCAGCGATCATGCCCGCTGCGAGGTTGTCCCCTTCATGGTTCACTTTCGCCAGCTGAACGACGATCAAATTGAGAACTATTTACAGAAGGAACGCCCCTACAACTGCGCCGGCAGTTTTAAATCCGAAGGGCTGGGCATCGCCCTGTTCGAAAGGCTCGAGGGCGATGATCCCAACACCCTGATCGGGCTACCGTTGATCAGACTAATCCGGATGCTGGAACAGGAAGAATTTCGCGTCATCTGATGACACGATTATCTTGATAAAAAATAACCACGAAGACACCAAGACACGAAGAAAACCAAAATAAATAAATTCTTGTAATCCACCGCCTCAGGCGGTGAGACGCAAACAGGCTTTGCTGTCCCGGTGTGTTTTGTTGGAAAATGTCCTTCAATGGCAAAGCCGGGCAGGATGCCTCTTGTGCACCGCATTCCCCACGGTGCGTGGCACGCAATCTGTCCCTGGGTTAGAGAAGGGAATCCTCTGGTAGTTTTAAAAGTTATCCACGAAGACCCCTGGACACGATGTAATTATTCTTGGCTTTCTTCGTGTCCTGGTGTCTTCGTGGTGATCTTTTCTAACTTACCGGATCGTCCCCTTCTCCAGCCCCATCGTTTTGCTTATTGCCTGGCCCATCGCAGCACCAAACTGGCGGGTGAAGCGTTCAAAGAAATCGGGTCTGGGGGTATAGTTCACAATGTTTTCCGCCTGGATAACCTCGCGGGCCACGTAGCTGCTGCTTCCCAGGCCGTCCACCAGCCCCAGTTCCAGGCTTTCCTCGCCGGTCCAGATGAGGCCGCTGAACAGTTTCGGATCGTCGACCAGTTTGTCGCCGCGGCCGCTTTTGACGGTGTTGATAAACTGCTGATGGATGTTGTTCAGCATACTCTTGATATGCTGCACGTCTTCTTCTTTTTCAGGGCTGAAGGGATCCAGAAAGCCTTTGCTTTCACCGGCAGTATACAGACGACGTTCAATGCCCAGTTTGTCGATGGCTTCGGTAAAGCCGAAATTGTTCATAATCACGCCAATGGAACCGACAATACTGGCCTTGTCAGCATAGATTTCATCCGCGGC
The DNA here is from genome assembly GCA_034190045.1 of Pseudomonadota bacterium. Classification (GTDB taxonomy): domain Bacteria; phylum Pseudomonadota; class Gammaproteobacteria; order UBA6429; family Thiohalophilaceae; genus Thiohalophilus. The sequence goes on along the minus strand of JAXHTI010000039.1, from coordinate 9,010 downwards.
GGCAGCAATGTAATAACCACCGGAGGCACCGATGTCGGTGATCACCGCATAGACTTTCGTATCGGGATATTGCTCACGCAGGCGGACGATCTCATCATTCACATAGCCGGCCTGTACCGGACTGCCGCCGGGGCTGTTTATACGCAGGATAATCCCCTGTACTTTTTCGTTTTTGAACGCATTACGCAGTCCGGTAACAATATTATCAGCACTGGCTGACTGGTCGTCAGCAATAACACCATTAACTTCAATCAGGGCTGTGTGCTTCTTCGTGGTCAGGGCCGTAGCAGCCGAGTCCGGTTTAACAAATGTGGTGAAGTAGACCAGAAACAGATAAGAAATAAACAGCAGCATGAAGAATATCTTCCAGCGGCGGCTTTTCTTCTGTTCATTTAGTGCAGCAAAAGCCAGGCGGTTGATGACGTCCTGTTGCCATTGTTGCTCAGAAGAGTCCGTGCTCTTTTGTTCGTCGCTCATGTTAACGTTTCCATTCTTGTCCGTTTAATTTATTTTGATTCATCGTGCCACTGGGGCATCCGCAAGTAACAGTGTCAGGCCGCCAGGTTAACTTTCTCTTTCAGCCAGCCGTGCAATTGCTCAATGCTGTCCACGCAATCCAGAGGCTGGCAATCCAGCAAACGCTGCTTTTCGTGCACCCCGTATGTGACAGCCAGGGATTTGACGCCGGCATTGCTGGCCATCTGCAAATCGTATTCGGTATCACCGATCATCAGCGCACTGTCCGCCTCCACGCCCAGGTAATCCATAATCTCATGCAGCATCTGCGGGTGGGGTTTGGAATGACATTCATCGGCGCAGCGGGTGGTGTGAAAATAATCATCCAGTCCGGTCTGTGCCAGGACCTTGTTCAGGCCGTTACGCCCTTTACCGGTCGCCACGGCCAGAAAATGGCCGGCATTGTGCAATTCCTCGACCATTGCTCTGGCCCCGGCAAATAACTCCGACGGCTGGCGCGGGGATTCAAGAAAGTGATAACGATAACGCGCGGTCAGTTGCAACATCTCGGCATTACTGCCTTGCGGATACAGGGTGCGCAGGGCTTCCTGCAGGCCCAGCCCGATAATGTTTTTCAGTTCATTGTCGCTGCGGGGCTCGAGCTGGAGATCCTCGATCGCGGCGCGCATGCAGGTCAGGATCTCCCCTTCCGAATCCATCAGGGTGCCATCCCAGTCGAAAATAATCAGTTGTGTGTTATTCATGGTACTCCAGTTTCAGTTCATTCAGTACATCTTGTAATGACGCCTCCAGCGGCGCGGTCACGTCAATATGGGGGCCGTCGTCGTCGAATGCAAATACCAGCCGCCGGGCATGCAAAAACAGTCGCTTTAATCCCA
>JAXHTI010000039.1:0-7555 GCA_034190045.1 Pseudomonadota bacterium | reverse complement strand
CGCTCGGCCGGCGTGGTGACCGCCCTGTCGCCCAGACGCACCGGCGGTATACGCACCTGATCGCCCTCCTTGAGCCGGTACGGCGCCTGGATGCGGCCCTTGTTGACCCGGACCTCGCCCTTGCGCAGGATGCGGTATATCAGACTGCGGGGCGCGCCCTTGAGCCGCGTCAGAAGGAAGTTGTCGATGCGCTGGCCGGCCTGCTCCGGGCCGATCGTGACCAGTTTGACCCCCGATGAGGGCGGATTGCTGCTTTTTGTCGCCATATTGCGCCCTATTCTAGCATTTCTTATCTAAAGATTGATGCTCTGGCACAACACTGATATATTCGGCAGACTTCCGGCTCATTCCGGGAGCGCGCTGCTGCTGTATCTCTGAATGAATACGGACAGCGCAGACGGTCAAAAAACCGGTTTTCCATCATCTGCCTCGGGCAGGTGATCCCAGTAAGATAAATGTGGCTATTCGCGACCTGTTAACACGACGAATAGCCGTGGATGAACATACGCGCTCCCCGGGTACCGCGACACGTTTCGCGACCGGGTGGGCAGACCAGCACGAAACCGGGTGAGTCTCGCGTATCACGCCGGCTGTCGGCGATTTTCGGCTTCGTGCAGCAGAAGGTCTGTTGTGGCATTGCCCACCGGTCCGGATCCATCCGACCGGGGTTAGAGCGCATGCACGCATAAAGGTTAGACAATGAAAAGAATGTTGTTCAACGCAACTCAACCGGAAGAGTTGCGTGTTGCCCTGGTCGATGGCCAGCGGCTGTACGATCTGGATATCGAAACCACCGCCCGCGAATCCAAAAAATCCAATATCTATAAAGGCAAGATTACCCGCATCGAGCCCAGTCTCGAGGCTGCCTTTGTCGATTACGGCGCGGAGCGTCACGGCTTTTTACCCCTCAAGGAAATCTCCCGCGAATACTTTCGCGAGGGCGTCGATCCCGGCGGCAAATTAAACATCAAGGATGCGGTCAAGGAAGGCCAGGAACTGGTCATCCAGGTGGCCAAGGAAGAGCGCGGCAACAAGGGCGCGGCGTTGACCACCTTCATCAGCCTGGCCGGGCGTTATCTGGTATTAATGCCGAATAACCCGCGTGCGGGCGGGGTTTCCCGTCGCATCGAGGGGGACGACCGTAACGAAGCGCGAGACGCCCTCGCCCAGCTGGAAATCCCCAAGGATATGGGCATCATCATCCGCACCGCGGGCGTCGGCAAGAATGTCGAAGAGCTGCAGTGGGATCTGGATTATCTGCTCAATCTCTGGAAAGCGATCAAGGAAGCCTCCGAGCAAAAAAGTGCCCCGTTCCTGGTTTATCAGGAAAGCAACCTGATCACCCGCTCCATTCGCGACTATTTCCGCAACGATATCAACGAAATCATCATAGACGAACCCAGCGTTTATGAACAGGCCCGCGAGTTCATGAACCAGGTGATGCCGCACAACCTGAACAAGATCAAGCTGTATCAGGATCCGGTGCCGTTGTTCACCCGTTATCAGATCGAGTCACAGATCGAATCGGCCTTCCAGCGCGAGGTGCGCCTGCCGTCCGGCGGTTCGGTAGTCATTGATCACACCGAGGCACTGGTTTCCATCGACATCAACTCCTCGCGCGCCACCAAGGGGGCCGATATCGAGGAGACCGCCCTCAATACCAACCTCGAAGCGGCCGAGGAAATCGCCCGCCAGCTGCGCCTGCGCGATATGGGTGGCCTGGTGGTCATCGACTTTATCGATATGACACCGGCGCGTAATCAGCGCGAAGTGGAAAACCGACTGCGCGAGGCGTTAAAAGCCGATCGTGCCCGGGTTCAGATTGGCCGTATCTCGCGCTTCGGTCTGCTGGAGATGTCACGCCAGCGCCTTCGTCCCTCCTTGGGCGAATCCAGCCAGATTATCTGCCCGCGCTGCAGCGGTCACGGTACCATTCGCGGCATTGAATCCCTTGCTCTGTCGATCCTGCGGCTGGTCGAAGAAGAATCCATGAAAGAGAAGACGGCGCGCGTGATGGCGCAACTGCCCGTCGACGCCGCGACCTTCCTGTTAAACGAAAAACGCGATGTATTGCAGGAGATCGAAAGCCGCCAGAAGGTCAAAATCCTGCTGATACCGAATATCGATCTGGAAACGCCGCACTTCGAAGTGACTCGCATCCGCGATGACGATCCGTCGCTGGAGGAAAACAAGCAAAGCTTCCAGATGGTTGAGCGTCAGGATGAGGAAGGCCTGGAAACCCTCTCCGCCTCCATCAGCTCCACGGCCACGCCCCCCGAAGAGCCGGCAGTCAAATCCGTGGCCCCGGCAACCCCGCGTCCGGTAGCGACGCAGGTTCAGCCAACTCAGCCAGGTCTGCTGGTTCGTCTGTGGCGCGCCCTGTTCGGAAGCGGTGAATCAAAACCGCGCAAAAAACCTGTCCGCCAGGAAACGACCAGCAGTAATCGGCCACGTCGCAAAACCACTGCCGGTGAAGGCCAGCGCCGCAAACCGCAGCAAAACCGGCGTAATCAAAACGGTGGCGGTCAGGGTCAGGGCAGCAACAAGCCGGCGGCAAAACAGGCGGAAAATAAACCTGCCAGCGAAAGCGCCGCCCAAAGCGATGAAACCAAATCCAAATCGACAGACAGCGGCGCCCAGGGCGAACAACAACAGCAGCGCAGCTCCGGTAGCCGGCGTGGACGTCGCGGGGGCCGTCGGCGGCGGCGTTCTTCCTCCGGCTCATCCTCGGGTGAAAACCGGGGCGAAGATCAGCAGCAGAGCCCCGCTGCGCAACAGGGTCCGTCGGATAAAGCCGCCAAAGCGGATAACAAGCCGGAGCAGGATAAATCCAGCCAGCCCGATAACAAGCAGGCCGAGTCGGACAAGTCCAACAAGTCGGATAGCAAGCCGGAACAGGAGAATTCCGGCAAGACGGACAATAAACCCGAACAGAACGAGCCCGGCAAAGCGGACAAGAGCAAAAACAACGGTTCGCGTTCCGGCAGCGGTAATCGCAACGACAGAAAGAGCGATAACAGTGGCTCGCATCCCCGGATGCGCTCCAGCGATCGTGGTGAGGAAACCCGCGCGCGGGATAAAACCGACACCCCGGCCAACACGCCAAAGCCAAGTGATAATCCGGCCCCGGCTGCTGTAGAGAAAAGCGAAGCTCCCAACTCCCCGGCAACTCAGACCGCTCAGGGTGACAAAGGCGATTCCACGGCACCGGTAACAAAACCGGCGGAAAAGCCGGCGCCAGCAGCCGACAAATCCGAGCCCTCGTCATCGGCCAACAAACCGGCACAAAGCGCCCCTGTCGCTTCACCGACGTCAACGCCTGCGACAGAAACGCCGCCGGCGTCCAAACCGGCCGCGACAGAAAACACCGCCACCTCCACTGGCGAGCCAAAATCCGCCGAGAACAAACCGGCAGACTCGTCGCTGGTACAGGTGGAAACTCGCACCCCGGCTAATCAGGAATCGGGCGATTCGGATGATGAGCGCCGTCGGCAAGCCGACAACAACCGAAACGTCTCAGACAAACCCGACAACTGATCAGACGTTCAGGGTGATCAAAAAAGGAGGCCTCGCGCCTCCTTTTTTATTGGCTGTTAAACGGGGAAATTATATAACAGAGGTAACAACCTGTGAGGGATCGTCTGATGATTAAACCCATAACAGACTCACGCCTCCTGCACCACAGGCCGCTACAGCCACCGGCAACAGGCGCCAGAACATTTGCCGACCGGCGATAAACAGTGCCAGAGCGGTTTTGAACAACGTATTAACAATAGCGGCAATGACAATCCCGCGCACGGCTGTTTCAGCTGCCAGATTGCCTCTGGCCATGGAAGCCAGCGAGAGCGTGATCGCATCCACGTCGGCAACACCGGAAATCAGAGCAACCAGATAGATACCGGTATCGCCCAACCAGGCCATGGCGGCCTCGGCGAGAAACATTACTGCGGCTAATAACAGACCGAACTGTAACGCCATCTTGATTTGAAAGGGATTGGTCACCGACAGTTCACCATCGCCCGATTGCTCCTTACGTCGCCAGATGATGACCACCCCGGCCAGCATAACGACGCTCATGATCAAAACCGGTAGCCAGGCGAAAAGCAGCAAACCCCGGTTCACCACGGCTATTTCCAGTAGCATACGCGGAAACATGATGGTTTCGGCCAGCAGAATGGCGGCACAAATCACCGGCACACGTTGTCGCTTCTGGGCCAGTTTTGAGAGGTTTATCGTGGCCGCGGTGGAGGAAACCAGCCCACCGAGAAAACCGGTAATCAACAACCCCTTGTGGGCCCCGACGATTTTGATAGCAACATAACCGGCAAACGAGATCCCGGCTATCAGTACCACCATCCACCATATCTGATAAGGATTAATCGCCTCCCAGGGACCATAACCCTGATTGGGTAATAACGGCAGAATAACCACCCAAATAAGGGCAAGCTTTAAAATAGCACTCAATTCATCATAATCGATGAGTCGCAGCCAGCTATGAAGCACAAACTTGAGGCTTAGAATAATGGCCGTCACGATTGCCCCGGCGACGGCGACCTGCATTTCACCGCTGACAGACAGACCTCCGAGCGCGAAGGTAATCAACGCGGCGACGATTGTGGTAATACCGAAATCACCACTTTGCTTGACGGCCAGGGTATGGCCGACGATCAACAGCGCCGTTAACGCAACAAAGGCCAGGCTAACCAGGATCAATCCCTGTCCCTGTGTTTCAGCCAGAAGCGCCCACAACCCGCCCAGCAATCCAATCAGGCCGAAGGTGCGTAACCCGGCAACCCGGCTGCCTTCCTCGCCTTTTCGACCTTTCCAGCCCCGTTCCAGACCTATAATCAAACCAATGGCAATGGCGATACCAAGCTGTGTAAAGGTTTCAAGCATGCTGGTTGTCATATCTGTGACCAATAAGTTAATTCTAGCGTCAGATACCACATCATGACAAATAAATGACTACACTTTGAAACGAGATATTTAAATTATTATTGAGGTGCAGCATGAATGATATTCTGTTCGCGCTGTTGACATGGATCGGAACCCAAACCGGGTATACCATACCCGAAACCATGCCAAACATTGTCATGACCGAACGCTATAACATGTGCGCTCAATACGGCATCGACAACAAAGGCACCTGCACGGCTGCCAATCTGGCTGGATTTTATGACAAAAACCTCACCATTTATCTTCGGCATTCATTCGACCCAACGGATGCTAACGATCGCTCAGATCTGCTACATGAACTGGTACATTACGTACAATGGCATAATGGAAGAAACAACTCGGAATGCCTGGGCAAACTGGAGGTCGAAGCGTATGAGCTGCAGGATCAGTGGCGCACAAACGCCGGTCTCAAGCCCACGACCGACCCCTTCAAGCTGATTATGCTTTCAGCGTCCTGCGAAGCATAAATAAAATGCGAAAAAGCGGGACCTTAAGTTCTCCCGCAATTGCTGCCATCTAACCACGGGCTTTTTTTCTGACCGGCTTTTTCTTGCCGACTTTCTTTTTGGTAGTCTTCTTTTTAGCTGTTTTCTTTCTGGCTGCTTTCTTTTTAGATGTCTTCTTTGCGGCTGTTTTCTTTGTAGCCACTTTCTTTCTGACTGCCTGTTTCTTCGCAACTTTCTTTTTGCCGGTAGTTTTTTTCGCAGTTTTCTTTTTAGCGGTTTTTTTGCCGGGTTTGGCAACTGCCTTTTCTGTGGCCCTGCGCAGCTGGTTGAATCGATCCGAAACGCCGTTGACCAACTCGTCTCTCAACTCGTCAACCTCCTTAACCACCCTTTCCCAGTATTCCCGTGGCTGAATATCGGAAACCTGGTTGCGCAAGTGCTCTGTCATTTGCGAGGTTGATTTGGCGGCGGAAGAGACCTTGTTACTGACAATATCGAATCCTTCGTGGATTTCTTTCATCATCAGTTCACGAATCTTCTCCACTTCCTTCATAGCATCGGTGGCGCGACTGCGCACCGATTCCCTGAAACTCGATCCGGCTCCCTTTTTCTTTGCTGCCATCGATAGCCTCCAGCTCAAATCGTTGAATCTTTTCAATCTATAGCAGAATTGCTTGTATAAAAAAAGCTGTCGGTTATTTGATCTTCGAATTTGAATCAGGAGATGGATAGTAAATCACCCGCGGAAACGGGATTGCTAAATAAAAAACCGGGCGATTGCCCGGTTATGCCTGAAAGCATTATTCGTGGATAATTTCCGGCCAGAAGGTTTTCTCCGGTTCCTTGCTAGCCAGTTCCTCCGCTTTCTTTTTCGCTTCGCCGTAGGTCATCTCTTCATCAAAGTGACCGCGCTCGAATTTGGTCTTGTATTTCCAGCCAATGCGAAAACCGGTGGCGTCATCCGGCCGGTTCAGCGGATCGGCTTTGGGTTTATAAGTACCAGTTGCCATAATTAACCTCCTTGCGTTTACTTGAGTGTAGAACTCGGATTTAGACATTATAGGGATTCGTGCGTCAGAGACCAAGGAGGGGCGTTGAATCTTGAATCCGGCCTTTTCGGAAAAACCCTTTTCTTTCAGTTATTTACAACTAACAGGCCAAGCCGGTAGAATGATCTGATGGATTTAATTGATACCCACTGCCACCTGGATGATGCCAGTTTCGACACCGACCGCCTGGAGGTGCTCGCGCGCTGTAGCGCAGCGGGGGTCAGACGCATCGTGGTACCCGGTGTCACTGCCGACGGCTGGGACGATTTGCGGCGGTTGTGCAGCGAACAGGCGGGGCTGTATCCCGCGCTGGGACTGCATCCGATGTACCTGGAACAACATCGACCCGGAGATACCCGTCGACTGGCGGAGGAAATCGAACATCATCGCCCGCTGGCTGTCGGGGAGATTGGTCTGGATTATTATATCGAGACCCCGGATCAGGCACGCCAGGAGAGCCTGTTGTATGAACAACTGGAGATCGCCCGTCAGGCCCGGTTACCGGTTCTTCTGCACTGCCGCAAGGCCCATGATCGGATTCTCAAAGCCCTGCGCGAAGTTCCCGTTCCCGGTGGCATCGCGCATGCCTTTAACGGCAGTCTGCAGCAGGCCCATCAATACATCGAGCTGGGTTTCAAGCTGGGGTTCGGCGGCATGCTCACCTTTGAACGTTCCAACAAGTTACGCAAGCTGGCACGCGAACTGCCTCTGGAGGCCATTGTACTCGAAACCGACGCCCCGGATATGACCGTGGCCAGCCATCGCGGCGAACGCAACAGTCCCGAATACCTGCCCGAATGTCTGGCCGCGCTGGCCGAAGTGCGTGACCAGGGCCCGGACGAGCTTGCCCGCCAGACCACCCGTAATGCCGAAGCGGTTCTCGGACTCGGGTAATGAGTCACTCCAGCGATTATGACGAACGTTTCGGTGGATTACGCCGTCTCTATGGCGAGGCGGCTTACTGCCTGTTACCTCGGTTGCACATGGTGGTCATTGGCCTGGGTGGGGTGGGCTCCTGGAGCGCCGAAGCACTGGCCCGAACAGGCATTGGCCGGATTACGCTCATCGATTATGACACCGTGGCCAAAAGCAATATCAACCGTC
>JAXHTI010000038.1:0-21258 GCA_034190045.1 Pseudomonadota bacterium | reverse complement strand
TGGCTTTCCATATCACTCTCACTACAACCTGTCTTGCGCATGCTGTATCATGCGCCCAAGTATAACCGTATCCGGGATAGAAATGCGAAACCTTCTCATTCTGATTTTACCAGCCGTGCTCGGCCTCGGGCCGGCGGGCTGTTCGGTCTACAAGGTCGATGTCCAGCAGGGCAATACCCTCGAAGCCCAACAGGTAAATGAACTTGAGCCCGGCATGTCCCGCGAGCAGGTGGTTTACCTGCTGGGTACGCCACTGATTCAGGATCCGTTTCATCCCGGGCGCTGGGACTATGTCTACAGTTTCAAGCCCGGTGGCGGTGAGCCTGAAAGCCAGCACCTGACGCTCTATTTCGACAACGGCCGCCTGGCCCGGATCGACCGCTCGGCATTTGTCGATTTCAACCAGATTTACGCGCCCACCGGTAGCGGCCGCGCCGACACGGCCAGCCAGAGCACCAGCGGCGATCGGGGCCCGGCGCCGCCACGTCCCTCGCCCGGCGGCGGCCTGCCGATGCCCTGAGGGCCGGTTCAGCTTTTCGGTTCGCTCGCCTGATCTTTCTTGGCGGCCCGGCGCCGACGCGACTCCTTGGGGTCGGCAATCAACGGGCGGTAGATCTCTACCCGATCCCGCTCGCGCAGCTCGGTATCCGCGCGGGTGATCTTGCCAAAGATACCCAGCTTGTTATTGGCCAGGTCGATTTCGGGAAACTGTTCGAGCACCCCGGACAGCTCAATCGCCTGCTGGACCGTCGTTCCCGGGGTCACTTCCAGGGGAATGAGGACCTGCTCATCCGGGCGCGCATAGGCCACTTCCACCGGTATTTTCGTGGCAGGCTCAGCCATAAACCACCCGGGCGCGTTCGATGAAAGAATCCACCAGTGTTCCGGCAATCTTGCTGAACAGTGAGCCGAAGGTCATCCCCATCAACTTGCTGGAAAACTCGAAATCCATCTCCAGCGATACCTTGCAGCCGTCATCGCCCAGGGGCTCGAATCGCCAGACCCCTTTGAGGCTTTTGAAGGGCCCCTTGACCAGGCTCATTTCGATCCGCTCGTGCGGATAGAGTTCGTTACGCGTGGTAAAGGATTTGTGCAGCCCGCTGTGGGCAATCTCGAGACTGGCCTCGACATGACTGTCCGTGCGGTGATGTTCCTCGGCATGATGACACCATGGCAAGAACTGCGGGTACGCCACAATATCATCCACCAGGGCATACATCTGGTCGGGGCTGTAAGGCACCAGGGCGCTTTTATTAATCTGCATAGTCCATCGGGTCGCAGGTTAGATGATGCCGAGCATGTTCAAAAAGACCAGCAAAATGGCCGCCGGCGTGACGAATTTCACCAGAAAACGCCACAGATTATAGCGCATCCCGTCGCCCAGCCCGAACTCATCACGGCTCGCTTCACGGCTCATAAACCAGGCAGCGAAGATAGCAATGAACAGCCCGCCCAGCGGCAACATGATATTGGTGGTCAGAATATCCAGGATATCGAAAACCCCGTTCTCCTTGAGTACGCCGGCAAACTCGAATTCAAACGCCCATTCATTAAAGGAGAAGACACTGACCACACCCAGCAGCCAGGTCAGGACCCCCGCGTAAAGCGTGGCCGTGACCCGGCGCAGATTGAAGGTCTCCACCAGCCAGGTGACTACCGGCTCCAGCAGGGAAATACTGGAAGTCCAGGCAGCAAAGCTCAGCAACACAAAAAACAGGCTGCCAAACAGCACCCCGCCCGGCATGTGCCCGAAAGCCAGCGGCAAACTGATGAAGATCAATCCCGGCCCGGCAGACGGTTCCATGTTATTGGCAAAGATAATGGGGAAGATGGCAATCCCGGCCAGCAGGGCGACGCTGGTGTCGGCGGCGGCAATGGCAAATGTCGTCCGGCTAATGGACGCCGTATGCGAGAGATAGGAGCCATAGACCATGATTGCCCCCATCCCCAGACTCAGGGTAAAGAAAGCCTGGCCCATGGCGGTCAGCACGCCCCCCCAAGTCAGGGCCGAAAAATTGGGTCTGAACATGAATTCCAGTCCCTGCATGAAGGCTTCGCCCTGGCTCATGGCATAACCCACCATAACCAGTAACAGCAAAAACAGGGCTGGCATCAGGAACTTGACCGCCGATTCCAGCCCGCTTTTGACCCCGCGGGCAACGATTATCATGGTCATGGCCATAAACAGGGTATGCCAGAACATCAGGGTCTCAGGGTGTGCCAGAAAACGGGATAAAAACAGGCTCTCGACGCCATCGGCCGTGGCCCCGGTAAAGGCACCGCTGGCCGAACGGAAGACATACGCCAGCGACCAGCCGGCAATCACGCTGTAATAGGAAAGAATCAGGAACCCGGCCAGCACACCCAGCCAGCCCAGCCATTTCCAATTGGGGTTGTGGCCCGATTCGACCGCCAGATCACGCATGGTATTAATCGGACTCTGGCGACCCCGTCGCCCCAGCATGATTTCGGCCATCATCACCGGAATCCCGATCAGTGCGATACAGGCCAGATAAACGAGAACAAAAGCCCCGCCCCCGTTCTCACCGGTGATATACGGGAACTTCCAGATATTGCCCAGACCAACCGCCGAACCGGTCGCCGCCAGGATAAATGCCCAGCGCGATGACCACTCCCCATGCATCGATTTACGTGCCATGCCCCTGCTCCATTATTTTCGTTATGCCCGGATTTTCGGTGAATTCCCTCCCCGGCTCAACCTCCCGGGCCGCTTTTGTTCCCGCTCAACTATCTGCCCTCGTGCAGCTCCGGTATAATGCACGGTTATGGGCAAAGCAAAGAAAACCAAATCGGGACACACCAGCAGCACTATCGCGCTGAACAAGAAATCGCGCCACGATTATATCCTGGAGGAGCGTTTCGAGGCCGGTCTGGCGCTGGAGGGCTGGGAAGTCAAGAGCCTGCGCGAGGGGCGTGTACAGATCCGGGACAGCTACGTGATCGTCAAGGATGGCGAAGCCTGGCTGCTGGGCGCCGTCATCACCCCGCTGCCCACCGTTTCCACCCATATCCAGCCCGAACCCCAGCGGACCCGCAAACTGTTACTGCACCGTGATGAACTGAACAAACTGATCGGCGCCGTCGAACGCAAGGGCTACGCCCTGATTCCCACCGCTCTGTACTGGAAAAAAGGCCGGGCCAAACTGGAAATCGCTCTCGCCAAGGGTAAACAAGCCCACGACAAACGCGCCGCCATCAAGGAACGCGACTGGCAGCGGGACAAGCAGCGCATCATTAAAGGGGCTAGATCCTAGGGGCTAGGTCCTAGAAAACCAGCCTGGCCCTCAGTCAGTAAGCCCGAAGGGTGCTCAGTCCGGCCTACCCGCCACTTCCTAGCACCTAGTACCTAGTACCTAGTCCCTTGTTAATTACCGCAGAGCCCCTATATATGCAGGGAACTATCCGCTAGAATAGTAGTCAGATAGTAAGTACCAAGGGGGCGACCTGGCTTCGACGTGGGTTGCGAAACCGGAGGTGCATGCCGAGGTGCAGATAACCTCGTAAATCAATCTGCAAACCAAATAGTTGCCAACGACGACAACTACGCACTCGCCGCTTAAAACCCGGTAGGGTGCCCTCTGACTGAAGCCGTGCCTGTGCGTTCAGATTCCAGGGGTCATATCTCACAGGATCGCGTCAAAGCTCGTCCGGGGCAGCGACGTTAAAACCTTTACCGGAATCGCCGTCAGTTGGCCCTGCCCGTCGGGTTGCTGCCGGTTAAAACAATAGACGCGGATAAGCATGTAGAGCCAATGGCAGAGGACTCGCGGACGCGGGTTCGATTCCCGCCGCCTCCACCATCCAGTGAAACGCCACCGCAAAGGTGGCGTTTTTTATTGTTTGTCGCTAACAGCACGATGATCCACTGGAATAGGGCACAGACGCCACGGGAAAACCTTATCTGCCTGTCTTTATCAGGCAGACAATTCCTGCTTGAGCAATTCCTGGAACTCGGTCGCGGGTAACGGCCGACTGAAATAATAGCCCTGGGCAAACGCGCATTTTTGATCTTGCAGAAAATCACAATGTGCTTTTTCTTCGACCCCTTCGGCAATCACGGTCAGCTGCAGGTTCTCGGCCATAGCCAGAATTGCCTTCACGATGGCTGCATCTTCGGGATCAGTGACAATATCCCGAATAAAATTTCGATCGATTTTCAGTTTGTTCACCGGGAGTCGCTTCAGATAACCCAGCGAGGAATAACCGGTACCGAAATCGTCGATACTGATGGTCGCCCCGTGTTTTTGCAGCTCGGTCAGAATCCGGATTGCACTTTCGGTGTCTTCCATCAGAACCGACTCGGTAATTTCCAGCTCGAGATCGGAAACCGAAAGCTGGTAATAGTCACAAGTGTTGAGGATATGCCTGACAAGATCCCCTCTCTGTAACTGGACACCGGAGACATTGATGGCTATCTGCTGAATTTGATAGCCGGCCTCGCGCCACTGGCGCAACTGCTCACAAGCCCGGATAATAACCCAGTCACCAATCGGCACGATCAACCCGGTCTCCTCGGCGATCGGGATAAACCGGTCTGGTGGAATCGTTCCCAGCTCAGGGTGCGACCAGCGTAACAGGGCTTCGGCGGAGGTGATCCGGCCGTTTATCAGCTGGTTTTGAGACTGGTAATGCAGATCCAGCTGAGACAATTCGATGGCCTGGCGCAGATGGGTTTCAATGGTCAGTTTCTCATGGGCTCGACGAGATAATTCGGAGGTGAAAAACTGGAATCCGTTGCGACCCTGTTCTTTGGCACGATACATGGCCGCGTCCGCGTTTTTAAGCAGCGTTTCCACATCACGACCATCATTGGGACTGATGCAAATCCCCATGCTCAGACTCAGGTGCAGATAATGTTCATTGATCACAAACGGATCGACAAAGGTATTGAGCAATTTTTCGGCAAAATAGGCCACATGCTCTTCCGATTCAATATTCTCCAGCAATACCACAAATTCATCACCGCCCAGTCGGGCAACAGTATCGGTTTTACGTATATTCATAAGAAACCGGGATGCCGCATCGACCAGTAATTTGTCGCCCAGGGCGTGCCCCAGTGTATCGTTGATATTCTTGAATCGATCCAGATCAATAAAGATGATCGCCAGCTTGTTTTTCTCACGCACGGATTTCTCCAGCGCCTGAGTCAGACGGTCCATAAACAGAACCCGGTTGGGCAGCGAGGTCAAAGGGTCATGGTAGGCCAGAAAGTCGAGTTTCTCCTGCGACTGTTTAATTGCGCTGATATCGGAAAAAATGGAAACATAATTGAGTATTTCTCCGGCCTCATCACGAATCGTATTAATCGTTTGCCAGGCAGGGAACAGCTCACCATTTTTGCGGCGGTCCCAGATTTCACCACGCCACACGCCCTGACTCTGAAGTTGCTCCCAGACTTCGGCATAAAAATCCCGGTCATGAGTACCGGAGCTGAAAATACTCGGTTCCTGGCCCAGCAGTTCTTCTTTTTCGTACCCGGTGATCTGCAGCAGGGCCTCATTGACCTCGATAATGCGGTTATTGTGGTCGGTTACCACAACACCTTCACTGGTGTTTTCCAGGACTACCGCGGACAGTTTCCGGCGATTCAAATCCTCGCGCTGGCGTGTCACATCGAAGAACATGAAAATTATCTTCCCCGGTGATCCGCCCTCGTTAAGCAGAGGAGTGACTATGACATTATAATAGGCGTCATCGATCAGAAATTCGGTGTGAGTTGCCCGTGTTCCCTGCGAAATAAGCTCGCGCAACTTTTGCTGATTTTCCTTGTAGGGACAGTTTCTGATCTTTTCGAAAAATACCGCTCCTTTTATTTCATCACCATGGCCAGTCAACAGGGTTTGTGCACGCTCGTTGTACAGTTCAATACGCATCTCACTGTCGGTCACAATAATCGCAGTACCGGCAGTATTCAGGACTTCACTAACCTCCGCGTAGGCAATGCGCAGTTCTTCTGTCGTAATCCGATGGCGCTCGATCATCTCTGCCACGGCATCCGCCACGAGTCCGAGCGGATCCTGTCCAAGCAGCGCCTGCTCGTCAAGCTTGTCGGGATCGAGGGTATTGATTCCTGCCAGAGGTAGCAGGCGTTGCAGGCGATGACGAAGATAGCGAACAGCGTCGTGCTGCATCGCCACGGAGTCGCCGTATTGTGGTTTTATTTTTTCGTCTGACACGCGGCGGCTCATTCTATTTGTTAATTTTACTCAATCTGCAATACTGTTCTGCCCGTACAGCTTGCAGAATAACAGGATAATATTTTCGGTGAATATAACAATGCCAGCTCGGGGTGCCAACCCGCTCCCGGGTTGTATTGCCGGCTAAAGAAGCATTTCGTACAAGACGTTACAAATGTGTAACAGTTAATAACACATCACGTAATAATCAGGCTCAATAACGCCGGGCAAGACGTGAGAATATTCAGTCACTCACACAGGATCCGGTATCCCAGCGGAAATAGCGGGCATGGACTTTTTTATGCAGATAGACACCCAGCACGATACCGACCATGGTCATCACCGCCGGAATTTTTCCGGCCCCGAGCTGGATAAACACCATGCTGGGGCAGGCGCCACAGACCGCCCAGCCGAAACCGAACAACATACTGCCGGGAATCGTCCCCGGCTGGAAAAATTTTTCCTGTTTGGGGATACGACGCGCGAGAACGATAAAACCCAGTAGTGACAAAGCAACGGCACCGGCAAAGGCATACAACATGCGCAGATCTTCCAGTATGAACATACTGTGGAGCTCGTCATAATCGCCAAAGCCGATCCGGGCTATCACATAACCCATCAGGCCTCCCATCAGGCCATAGGAGAGGTACATACGTGTTCTGGACTGTTTCATCAGATTGCCGCCTCCATTAACAGGGACAGGCCAATGGCACTGAACATGAATACCACGGTAGAGAGTAAACTGGCGGGAATGAGGCGGGCACAACCGCTGAGGCCATGGCCGGAAGTGCAACCGCCCGCCATCTGGGTGCCAAAACCGACCATCATTCCGCCAAACAATAATGACAACCAGATTTCCATGGAGCCGCCAAATATCCGGCTGTGGGTGTCACTCAGCTGGAGTTCGATTTCAAACTGCCCTGAAGTCAGGGCCGCAATCAGACCGCCAATAAACATGGCCAGAAGAAAAGTCAGATGCGCGGTCCACGGTGTATGCGTCACTGTCTGTGTTGCCGTGGTCTCGGTGGCACCGGAATCCGGTGTCTCATCGATGGACTTCTCGTCCATGGCTCCGGCGCCGAATTCCGCCAGCGTTGCGGCCAGCAGTGCATCTTCGATTTCGCCGTCATCGGCATCTTCGAGTTCCGCAGCGGAACGGGCCAGTTCCCGATCTTCCTTCCAGCCGACCACCTTGGCCCAGCTGCCGGAAACGCCAAGCATTTTACCTATCAGTAACAGGTAAGCGAGGCTGACTCCGCCCAGCGCCAGCGCGCCAACCCACCAGGGCCAGTATTCCACGGCTTACGCCTCCCTGGAGCGAAACGGGTTCAGACGGCGTAATAAACCGACCACTTCGTTCATTTCCGGTTCGGCTTCGGCTTGCTCCGTGGCGGGCGCCGCTTGCGTGTTTTTGCGGAACGGATTGGAGTCCATATGTTTTTTCAGTATCTTCTCGCAATCGGTAAAACCAGACGCCTTTGCCAGATCGATGGCCCGTTTCCCTTCGCCATTGGTGGCATAGGGATCACAGCCGTATTCGAGCATCAGTTTCACCAGCTCCGCATTACCCACGGCCACCGAGGCCATCAGCGGCGTCATCCCGTCTTCGGTCTTGAGTTCATAAGAAGACATGCCGGTCTTGATCAGCGAGCGAACGACCCCGACCCGTTGTTTCTGAATGGCATTGAACAGCGCCGAGGCACTGATCTGCTCCTTCGAGCGGCGCTCGACCATCTTGCCGTTGGGCAACAAGGTCAGGGGAACGGGTTTCCCCTCCAGTGCAAGCTGGTAGCGAGCGCACTGATCGAAAAGCCCCTCACAATAGTGTTGTTTCCACAATTTCAACGACGCATCGGCCGCAAACTGGGCATAAAGCTGGCAATTGGTGGTATGTGAACATGTCATGGCACCTCACCCCCCGCGAAGTGGTTGTCGGGCCCGGCTCCTGAAATTAACCCGCAATTGCAAGTCCTGTTCAGTGTGTCGGCAATCAAACTGTGAACTTTAGCACAGTTTTCCTTACAAAGCGGAGGGTTACCAGTCGCCGGGAACCCGGCTTTGACGGGAATTGGTCCTATTCGTCGGCCATGCTCGACTGGATCTGGCGCAGTTGCCGGACCCAGGGTTGCCACTGACGCAGTGCTTCAGGGAGTGCCTCGATCGCGCGGGTGGCATCGGCCACAGAGGGATAGGTGCCGTACACCAGGGCATACTGGTTGCGATTTTTATTCAGGAAATAGCCGCCACGTCCCTGAAGCTGGTATTCGGCGTAGTAGCGCTTGATCAACCGACTGTTACGACTGCTGGCCAGCTGGAGGGTGTAGTTACCGGGTTTCTGAACCCGTATCCACTCCTGTGGACCAAACACCAGGTCGACCTGCGGCGGCTGTCCGGGCTGCACGGCCTCCTGGCGCAACTGGGCGTAGGCATTGACGATACCGCCACGGGCGGCCCGCTTGAACCAGTATTCCGCCAGCTGTCGGTTAGTATCGACACCTATGCCATTTTTATAAAACAGGGCGAGATCGTATTGCGCAACCGGATCATTCGCCTCGGCGCGTTGCTTCAAAATGGCCAGGGCCCGATCATGCTCGCCGCGCTGACTGGCCGACAGCGCTTCGGCCACATTCTCGGCAGAGACCGGGTTGCTCATCAGCCCCGTCGCCAGGGCCACGGCCCCGGCAAGACGGAATGTAACACGGAGTACTCGACCCATTTCAGCCTGCAGCCGGTTCATGACAGGGTGACACTATGCTTGAACTGCCGGTGGCGGTTGATAAACATGGTTAACCAGTCGTGCAGCAACAGGTTTGCCTGACGTTTCTCGTCAGGTAACAACATGCCGCTGTTGGGCAGCTCATACCGCGCCAGCAGTCGCTCCACCCCCTGGTACCCGATCACTTCCGCAAGCATGGCATCGTGGTAGACGCGCACACTCATACTGAGATCGCGCAACAATGCCGAGCTGGCGGGAAAACTCTGGGATAACTGCAGCCGCTGGGTATAGGGACCAAAATCAGTGACCTGAATATCCAGCCGGTGTTGTTCATGAGTGACTTGATAACGCTCCTGACGGCCATGATGCAAGTCCGGGAGCAACAGACACAGGAACCGGTAGTTCTTTTCGTAGAACCACATCGGTTGCCGGCGTCGGTGTTGTGCAATCGTATGACTCATCAGACTTTAATCAGTAAACCATGCCGTATCTATCGGTCCGTGCGGGAGATTCTTGAACCTTTACAGGTTACCACCGTGGCTACGGGATGTGTAGGCCCGCCCCCACCAAAAAGGACTGGATAACCGCCGATCACCGTGAGACAGGGAGAAAGAACCGCCGTGATTTCCGCACAAAAAACGGGCCGTCAGTCACCCGACGGCCCGTTTTGTATCGATATCGAGACCCGTTATTTCAATCGAAGTCCAGTACCGATTCCATGCGTTCCATATCGTTAACCACCTTCCACTGGCCACCGCCGGATTCGACCCGACTCTGCCACTCTTCCAGACGACTCATATATTTACGCGGGTCAATATTATCGCTGCTTAACTTGATAACATTCAGCGCCACCACGTTGAAACCGTCTAGTTGCAGCGGTATATCCCGCACATAGCCTTCTTTCAGATCCTCTTTCATATCCGAGAAGATCAGAATTGTTTTACTCCCCGGCCCGACTTCGTTGAGATGCTCGACCGCCTGCAGGATACCGCCGGTAATGTCGGTATAGGGGCTGGGTTTGACCTCTTTGACAAACGTATCAATCGTCTCGCGGAACTTGCGCCGTTGCATATTGGCCTGGCTGGGACGCGTATCGAAGGTTTGCCGATGAACAATATCCTTGCCGCTGAAGCTGCCGGTATCAATACGGGCCACCGCAAACGTGTCACCCGGTTCCAGCTCGCTCAAAATGTAATTGATAATACGCTGGGCGTCGGTCAACTGCTCGGTATAGGTGCCCGATGTATCCAGCAGCATATATACACCGTGATCGCGCGCCTTGTCATGTCTGGAGCAGCCGCTGACAACGGCCAGCGCAGCTACCATCATAAGAATAAGCAGTTTATTTGGTTTCATTTGTCCCCCTTAAAATGCGGATGCGGTATCGATCTTCTTGGTTTTATCCCCGCTTTTTCCAGATTCCTTGTTTGCCGCTATCACCCGTTCTATTAACAGGGGCGCAAAAATCACCAGATCGTAGATATTTTCAAGCACCCTGGCGGCGTAGCGTGAGATGTTGCCGATAAACCGAAGCAACCATGCCAGGCTGCGCAGGAAGGCGACACCGATAATCCCGAGAACTGTACGCAATGAATGTACAAAAGACTCGAGCGGAATCGCTACAAAAACCAGCGCAAACGGCAGCATAAAGCCAAGCCCCATCTGAGCGGCAGTGGTAATCCACAAATAGCCACCTTGTTGTATTGCCTCCTCACCGCCGGTCAGCATGGACGCCTGTTTCATTTCAACCAGCCATTCACGCATGTAGGCCAGACCGGCTTCCACCGAGGCCAGAACCAGCAAAATGGTGAAGGTGATCCAGATCATTCGCACCCGTATCTTGTCCGGCAGGGCACCGATAATCGGAAACAGCCGGGTGATCCGCATGGACTCCATCAGGAAAATGCCCATGGCGATTTCCACCAGGATAATCACAAGCGCCGCCACATCGGAAGTTGGCATGCCGATAATTTCACTTTTCGCCCCCACCATTTCCGACATGGGCAAGGCGATGAGGTTGAAGTTAATCATGGCGCCACCAATGGCGATGATCAGTACGAAGGAAGAGATAAAAAACTGGGTAATGGACGAGGAAGACAACATCTCCAGGGCACGATTAGTATGTTTCTGGATATTTTCATACTCTTCCATATGCCGATCGATGGTAACCGAGCGTTGCAACAGGCTGTTGACGTTCTTGTCGACCTTGCCGAGTATCTGCTTGACGTTACGCCAGTGTGGCATCATGTTGTTCAGCAACTGATGGCGTTTGTGACTGGCCTTGCGATACTCCTCCAGTGCCCGGGTATTGGCCTTGACCAGGGACTGGTGGATATCCTCGAGGACATTTCCGACCATCGGATCACCTTTGGTGGACGGAATCTTGGCCACAGCCTCCACCGCCTTGACCCAGGCCGGCGGTTCCGGCGGGACTTCGGTGCTTTCCTTATAGTCTTCGTCAATCTTGGTGATTTCCTCACTCAACTGGCGATGCAGGGAGGGATACTCCGCCAGATCCTTGCGCACGGTGGCATCTATCCGGTCAAACTCCCTTTCGATAATACGTTCGGTGGCTTCCCTGCCCTGATTCAGCAAGACTTCACGGTTGCGTTCCAGCAGACGTTTTTCGGCGCGCATGATGGCCGCAGAGGTCAGGCGCATGGCGCTGTGCAAGACCTGGCCGAAGGAGCGGATAGCGCGGTGGGCGTGAGCACGGGCGGCCCACAACACGAAACTCAGAATAATGAACCAGATCAGCACGCTCAATAAAACGCTGCCGGGCACAATCATTAAAATGTCACTCATTATTATCTCCTCACATCCTGTCAGAACATAACAGTTCCAACCCGGGCATGGTAACGGTATTCAAGCTGGCAAAACCGATAAGCGGATCACAGATCATCCGCGGTTATTTTAATTATCAGAGACTTAACAACAGTGAGTATAGAGTATTCAGGCAATGATGCGACCCATGCCACCCATATAATAAAGTGTTCTGTGAGCCAGACCCGCAAAATGGCGGCGTCAATCGCGGCTGGTGTAGTCGGACAGGTGTTTGCGCATACGCAGGTGGGCCTGGCTCATCAACTGGCTGACCCGGGACTCGCTCACCCCCAGCACCTCGCCAATTTCGCGCAGGTTGAACTCTTCGTCATAATAGAGACCGATGACCAGCTTCTCGCGTTCCGGCAACGCCTCGATGGCCTCGACCAGATGCTCCTGAAAACGGGTCTCTTCCAGTCCATCCAGTGGTGTGGTCTGACCGGCCTTGTAGTTATCGCCCAGTTGACTGTCGTCGACGCCAATGTCCACAAAACTGAGAATGCGACAGCTGTTGGTCTCCTGCATGATCTGGTGATATTCGTTGAGGCTAATCCCCATCATCCCGGCCACTTCGCCCGGCCGTGCCTCGCGCCCGGTTTCGGCCTCGATCTGATGCACACACTCCATCAGATCCCGGGCCCGGCGATGTACGGATTTGGGCGCCCAGTCATTGCGCCGCAGTTCATCCAGCATGGCGCCCCGGATGCGGATAGTGGCATAGGTTTCAAACGTGGCCCCCTGGGAGGGATCATAATGCTGGGCCGCATCCAGCAGACCCAGCATGCCGACCTGGATCAGATCATCCACCACCACACTGGCCGGCAGACGGGACATCAGATGATAGGCAATCTTCTGCACCAGCGGCCCGTGTGTCTCCACGAGCTGTTCGGCTTCGCTGAGCTGGCTGGTGCTGTACATCGAAAGCGGCATCAGAATTCACCTGTTTGTGATTGCTGTAATGTCGGTAGCCGAAGGCGGCAACTTGAATACTTCTGTATCAAACTGTTTTGATCAGTATCAGCAGGATGCAGAAAGCGTGCCCATTCTCTGAAATATATTAACTGCTTGTTAATCAACACCTTAGTTTTTATCCTGTCATCTCGCCCGGGCGCAGTGTCATGAATCCGCCGCCGTTTGACGCCCGGCGCGGACCGTCAGTGCCGGATCAGGCATACAGATCCAGTAGCCCGTTGTCGTCCGAATTGACACGGCTCTCTCCGGTGACGGTGGACGCGTCACCATCGCTGGCGGGCTCATCGCTCCGGGCAAGCCCCTGACCCTGGCCATCGGGATCGTCACCGGTCTGCTGCTGTTCGGCGAACGATTCCTGGGAGACGTTCACATCGCCCAGATCAAGACCGACCTCACCGAACATTTCCCGCAGGCGGGGTGCCGCGGCTTCCACCGCGTCCCGCACCTGGGCATTGGCCGCAGTAATACTCAGGCTCGCCTGATCGCGATTGATCGTCACCCGCAGTTCCAGCGAGCCCAGTTCCGGCGGCTCAAGCCGAATCTCGGCCTGTTGCATGTTCTGGCCAACCATCCACTGGATCCGCTCACCGATCCCGTTACTCCAGTTCGGATGCTGTGGTGCCACGGTCATCGGCGGCAGCTGCATTTCGGGACGCTGCCCCGCGGCGTTATTCATCCCGCCGAGCCCCGCCAGCAATTGATTGAACTGCCCCTGCTGCGAAGTGGTACTGGTGGAGCCGGCATTCAGGGAAAGCGAACCATTCAGTCCCGTCTCGGCACTCTCGGCGGCGCTCAACAAACTGACCGGTTGGCGCGGATCGACGACCCGGTTGCTGGTTTGCTCGGTGAGTAGCTTGAGCAGATTCTGATTGAACAGCTCGTCACTATTTTGCAGCGTACCGCCGGCGACCTGGCTCATCGCCTCGCTCCCCATCCCCTGTTGCAGCGGATTGGCCTGACGCAACAGAAAACTGGCGGACGCCTGGGCGTCACGATTCACCATCGTCCCGGGCTGACCCGTGGACAGAACGGGCTGTCCCTCGGGCCGCGGTAATTCATCCCAGACCATCAGCGCCGACCAGGCGACGGCCGGGGACTCCGACGGCAAGCCGTTGCCGCTTTGCTCCCCGGTGGTTGCCGCCGGCGGCAATTGCAGGGCCGCCTGTTCCCCGTCGGTATTGAGCATTTTCAGCAGCAGGCCGCCGAACAATTGGGGCGGCGCTGCGCCATCAGGCTGCGCCCCTGCCTCGCCCTGGCGCGCGTTCTCGGTGGCGCCCTGCCCTTTGGCAGCCGGTTTCCCCGACAGCAACATCATTGCAGCTTCAGACATGAATGTGTTCTCCACAGCGGTTTGTCTGGGTAACTGCAAGGGGTATGCCAAACTGCTCAGGGCGGGAGAAAGTTCAGGGTTGTACCGCTTCCGGGGCCACCTGAGCAGGAAGCGCCGGCCGGACGCCTGCCAATCAGTCCTGGCGGATCAGGACGGCTTGTTCGGCTTGTACCGGGCGGCGGCCAGATCGTCATTTTCCCGCTGTTCCTGGCGCTCGGCCTGATGGCGTTCATGGCGCGCAAAGCGGTCCCGGGTCTTGTCCAGGATGCGGGTCTGTTGATGACGCTGTTGCCAGTGGTCGGTCTGTTGCCGGCACTGCGCGGCCAGTTGTTCGACCACCTGGTGCTGATTTTCGATCGCCTGGTCCAGCTGGCACATAAAAGCCTGGAAATGTTGCAACTGGGAACCACTGATGCCCTGTTCACCATCCTGCAAAAACCGCCGCCGGTATTCTTCCCGGTATTCGCGCAGTTCTTCCAGTTTGGTCTGCTGGGCTGCCATTTGCTGACGCGCCTGGCCGAGATCACGCACGGCCTGCTGTTCCTGTTTTTCCGCCAGCTGCATGAGCGATTTGATGCGGTCGGATTTTTTCATTTCAGATCGTCACCATCGGGACTTCCGGCTGGGGTGTGGAGGCCGGTTCCGACAACAGCTGATCCAGTTGATTGAGACTGTCCTGCCAGTTGGTCGGCTGGTGCATATCCTGGCGCAGGAACGCCATCAATTGCGGATGCATGGCAATCGCCTCATCAATACGGGTATCGGTGCCGCGGCTGTAGGCGCCGACACTGATCAGATCGCTGTTGCGCTGATAGGTGGAATAAAGTTGTTTGAACCGCTGCACCTGCTTTTGTTGTTCGTTAGAGACAATCGCGTTCATCGCCCGGCTGATAGAGGCCTCCACATCGATCGCCGGGTAATGCCCCGACTCCGCCAGCTGGCGTGACAATACAATATGTCCATCGAGGATCGCCCGCGAGGCATCGGCGATCGGTTCCTGCTGGTCGTCGCCTTCGGTCAGCACCGTATAAAACCCGGTAATCGAACCACCGCCGCTGGGACCGTTTCCGGCCCGTTCCACCAGCTGCGGCATACGTGCAAAGACCGAGGGCGGATAGCCCTTGGTGACCGGGGGCTCGCCAATGGCCAGCGCAATTTCCCGCTGGGCCTGGGCGAAGCGGGTCAACGAGTCCATCAGCAACAGCACATGCTTGCCCTGATCGCGAAAGTATTCGGCGATGCTGGTGGCCAGAAAGGCACCGTGCATGCGCATCACCGGGGTTTGATCCGCCGGCACCGCCACCACGCAGGCGCGAGCCATGCCTTCGGGGCCAAGGATGTTATCGATGAATTCTTTCACTTCCCGGCCGCGTTCGCCGATCATACCGACGACGATCACATCCGCGGCGGTATAGCGGGTCATCATGCCCAGCAGAACACTCTTGCCAACACCACTACCGGCAAACAGCCCCATGCGCTGGCCACGACCCACGCTTAACAGGGCATTAATAGCGCGCACGCCGACATCCAGTGGTGCACTGATCGGAGCGCGCTCCAGCGGATTGATCGGTTTACCGGTCAGCGGCATGCGTTCGGACGCCATCAAAGGCCCGCGGCCGTCCAGCGGTTTACCGGCCCCGTCGAGCACCCGTCCCAGCACGCCGTCACCCACTACGGTTTCATAGACGCGGCTGGTGGGGATCACCCGGGCATTGGGATGGATGCCGTGAATATTGCCGGTCGGCATCAAAAACAGTTTTTCCCCGGCAAACCCGACCACCTCGGCTTCAATACTGTCACTGTCTTCACTTTCGACCAGGCAGCGGGCCCCGATCACCGACTGGCAGCCGACCGCTTCCAGGGTCAGACCGACCATCCGGCTGAGGCGCCCTTCGACGATCAGGGTTTCCACCTGTTGCAGGCGCCCGGACAGGGTATCGAGTCCCTGCCGCCATTTATCACTGCGCTCAGTTGTCGGAATCGTCGCCATCGCTGACACGCTCCCCGCCAAATATGGCTGTTGAGATTCGGGCGATCTGTTTGTCGACGGTCGCATCGATGGTCGAGTTTTCCGCCACCACCTTGCAGCCACCGCGACTGATCAGTGGTTCTTCGACCACCTGCCACAGGCGGTTGTCACTGTCGGCTTCACCGAGAGACAGCGCCTCGCGCACCAGCTGGGCGTCTTCGGGGTGTAACTGGACACGGATATTGCGGGCACTGACCGGCAGGGCATTGACGGCCTCGCGCACCACGGCGATGACCTGTCCCGGTTCGGTTTTCAGTTCACGGCGAATCACATGCCGGGCCACGGACATGGCCAGTTGACCGGTCTGCTCGATCACCTGCTCGTCCAGTTCATCGAACGGTTCGGTCAACGCCGACATCAGCCGTTCCAGCTGTTCAACCCGACGCCGTATCTCCTCCTGTCCCTCGGCCAGCCCCTTGTCATAGCCTTCCTGTTTGCCCTGGGCAAAGCCTTCTTCATAGGCCTGTTGCTGCACCGCTTCCAGCTGCGAGGCGGTCGCCGGGGAGCGTGGCGTGGCATCGTCATGCACGTGGGGCAGTTCCCAGCGCTCGTAGGCGGACTGCGTGTTGTCGACGACCTTAGACGAACTCATCGCCGCTGCCGCCTAATGAGATTTCGCCCGACTCGGCCATGCGCCGGGCAACCGTCAGAATCTCCTTCTGCGCGATCTCCACTTCGCTGAGTCGTACCGGCCCCTTGGCATCCAGGTCATCGAGTAACATCTCGGAAGCCCGTTTGGACATGTTCTTGACGATCTTGTCTTTGACGCTTTCATCGGCCCCCTTCAGTGCCACGATCAGATTCTCGGAAGAGATTTCGCGTAACAATGCCTGGATACCGCGATCGTCGACATCCACCAGGTTATCAAAGACAAACATTTGTTCCTGAATGTTCTGGCCCAGCTCCTCGTCCTGCTGTTTGACCAGATCCATGATTTGCGTTTCGAGGCTGGTGTCGACAAAGTTGAGCAGGTTGGCCGCGGTCTTGATCCCCCCGACACCGGCCGACTTGAGACTGTCCGCATGGCCGGCAAACTGCTTTTCCAGGGTCTCATCGAGTTCGTGCAGGGCACTGGGCTGAATACCATCGAGCGTGGCCACCCGGATGATGACATCGGTACGCATATTCTCCGGTAATGCCGCCAGGACTTCGGCGGCATGATCGCTTTCCAGGTAGGAGAGCACGATCGCGATAATCTGTGGATGCTCGAGACGGATCAGCTCGGCAATGGCACGGGGTTCCATCCACTTGAGCGTCTCGAGCCCCTTGGCATTGTGGCCCATCAGGATCCGATCGATCACATTGCCGGCCTTGTCCTCGCCCAGCGCATTGACCAGCACGTTGCGCAGGTAGTCTTCGTTACCGATCCCCAGTTCGGTCTGCTCATCCACCGTATCGCAAAACTGTGCCAGCACATGATCCACGGTTTCCCGGTTCACATTGCTCATGGCCGCCATGGCCTCACCCACCCGCTGGACCTCCTTGGGGCTCATATGCTTGAGGATGGCCGCCGCATCCTGCTCGCCGAGTGTCATCAACAACACGGCGGCACGTTCCGTGCCGGTGATGTTTTTGCCTTTGGAATCTGCTTCTGCCATATCGATTGCTATCCTGCCGCGTTCTTATTTATCGTCCAGCCAGCTTTTGACCACCTGGGCCACGCGCTTGGGTTCCTGGGCAGCCAGCTGCCGGGCCATGTTCAGGTTATCTTCATAGGTTGCCGCCTTCGGCAAGCGGGGTTGTCCGCCACCACCGCCGGAGAGACTGAGCTGATCCTCGGAAAGTTCCTCGCCGGTCTGGGGATCCACGATCCGGGTCGGACGGTGGCTCGCCAGGCTGTGCATCACCGGACGCAGCACACCAAACAAGATTAGCAGAGCCAGCAGCGCGCCACCCACTTGCTTGAGAATTGACCAGAAGCCCGGTTTTTCCCAGAACGGTTCGGCCGGCACCTCCTCCAGTTGCACCGGCGGCGTAAACTCGGCGTTGATCACCTGAACCGAATCACCGCGCACCGCGTTAAACCCGACAGCTTCTTTAACCAGCGTGGTAAAACGGGCCAGTTCCGCGTCGGTATAGGGCGTCGCGACAGGGTTGCCGTCCGCATCGACACCTTGCTTTACATCGAGCACTACGGCAACGGAAAGCCGGCGGATGGAACCGGGCACATTGCGGCTGTGACTGATCGTGCGATCCAGCTCATAGTTGCGTGTCGAGCGCCGGCGCACCTGCCCGGTCTCCTCGGTCTGGGCCTGGTTCCCCGCGGCGGCATTGGCCTGCTCGGGTGCCTGGGCCTGCCCCGGCGGAGTATTGGTCAACGCCCCCGGAATTCCACCCGCGATGGCCGAACCGTTAACCTCTTCTTCAAACGATTGCTCGCTGCGCACCGCCGGTGCATCGGGGTTATACGCCTCGCGAGTGGATTCGGTACGGGTAAAATCGAGATCGGCACTGACCGTGGCGCGAACATTCTCCCGCCCCACCAGCGGGGTCAGGATGTTTTCAACGCGGCTGGCATAGGAATCTTCCACCTTGCGGGTGTGATCGAACTGACTGGCCGTCAGGGCCAGTCCTTCCTGTTCCTTGCCGGACGACAACAGGCGACCCTGATCATCCACCACGGTCACTTCCGAGGCGGTCATGTTCGGCACGCTGGAGGAGACCAGGTTGACGATGGCATTGATTTGCTGTTTTTCCAGTTGCCGACCCGGGCGTAACTTGAGCATCACCGAAGCGCTGGCCTGGCGCTGGCTACGAATGAACGCCGACTGTTTGGGCAGGGCCAGATGCACCCGCGCGGTTTGTACGGCAGCGATTGAACTGATGGTGCGGGCCAGCTCGCCTTCCTGGGCGCGATGAAAACGGGCATTTTGCATGAACGAGCTGGAACCGAACCCGTCGGCATCCTCCAGTAATTCGAAGCCGACGCCATCGGTCTGGGTAAGATTGGCTGCGGCCAGTTTCAGTTTGGCCTGATGCAATTTGTCACTGTCCACCATCAGGGTGCCGCTATCGGGATCCAGCCGGTAATCGATCCCCGCACCCGACAGTACCTGGACCATCTCCTGGGCGCTCTGGCCGGTGACACTGCTGTAGAGAATGCTGTAATCCGGACTGCGGGACCACAGGACAATCGCCACACCCAGCGCAATACTGGCGGCCAGCCCCACCAGCAAACCGGCCTGTTTCAATACGGGCAGGTTAACCATCCCCTGAAACGGCGCATTGAGTTGTTCAGCTTTGACAAGATCCATAATCGTGTACTGTTATGTTGTTAAATAAGTTTAAGTTCAGTGACCGGGCAGCGGCACGCAGGGTCGTCAGCGCACAATCTGCTCTCCTTGTTCCTATGGCGACCTCGCCACTTCACAGCTCAAACGCGCTTATACCTGCATATTCATAACTTCCTGGTAGGCACTAACCAGTTTGTTACGCACCTGCAGCATTGCCTCGAACGCGACGCTGGACTTTTGTTTGGCAATCATCACCTCGGATAACTGCACATTGGGATCGCCCTGCTGAAAGGCATCGGTCAGCCGCTTGGCTTCCTGCGAGGCGTTATTCACTTCGTTGATCGACTGTTTGAGCAGATCGGCAAAGTCGGACTGGCCGTTGACGGTTTCCTGATTGGCCTGCAGTCCCTGGGTCTGTGCACCCTGGGCCTGGGCCGCCATGGACCGCATCTGGGCCAGCAGCATATCGGGGGTAATCGTCGTATTGCTCATCGCTTCACTCTCCGTCTTCGGGTCGTTTAATTTCAGGCGGTCTCAAAACCATTGGCTTCGGGGACGCGGATCCCGGCTTCACGCATTCTGGCCAGCTTGTAACGCAGGGTGCGTTGACTGATGCCCAGCTGCTCGGCCGTGGCCTTGCGGCTGCCGTATTTTTTGATCGCATTGAGAATCAGATCCCATTCGCGGTGACGCAGATCCTGATTCAGCGAGTCGGCATCCGTTTCATCTTCCTCCCCGGAGCGGGCGGCCGACGCAGGTTGCGATATCGCAACCGGTGTCGGTGCGACCGCCGCGGTCTCCTGAACAGGAACCGTGGCCGTTTCAAAGTGAATATCCCCAGCCTCGATCAATTCGCCGCTTTGCAGAATCATGGCCCGTTGCATCACGTTATCCAGCTCACGGATGTTGCCGGGCCAGCTATGACTTTGCAGGCGCTGCAGCGCAGCTTCGTCCAGACGCGGAATCATGCGTCCCTCGTTACGCGCCTGTTTTTCCAGCAAACGTTCAGCGATCGGACCGATATCCTCAACGCGTTCGCGCAATGGTTGCAGATGCAGGGGAAACACATTCAGACGATAAAACAGATCCTCGCGAAAACGCCCTTCGGCCACCACCTGACGCATATCCCGGTTCGAAGTTGCCAGCACACGGACATCGAGCTGAATCACATTGTTGCCGCCCAGGCGTTCCACTTCCCGCTCCTGCAACACGCGCAGCAGCTTGGCCTGCAGGCCAATATCCATTTCCGAGATTTCATCCAGTAACAGTGTGCCCCCCTGGGCCTGTTCGAACTTGCCGGGACTGGCCTTGTAGGCACCGGTATAGGCGCCCTTTTCATACCCGAACAGCGTGGCCTCCAGCATGTTCTCCGGAATCGCCGCGCAGTTAATCGCCACGAACGGTTGTTCGGCACGGCCCGAATGTTGATGAATGAAGCGCGCCAGGACTTCCTTACCAACGCCGCTTTCGCCGGTGATCATCACCGTGGCATCGCTGTCGGCCACCTTGCGGGCCATGGTCGCCAGCTCCTGGGAAGCGGGGGCCACCGCCACCATGTCGGTTTCGGCTTCGGGCTGACCAATGTACTGTCCCACCATGTTGACCAGCACTTCGGCCTCGAAGGGCTTGACCAGGTAGTCGGCGGCACCTTCCCGCATGGCATCCACCGCCTGCTGGATCGTGCCGTACGCGGTCATCAACATGACGGGGGTATCGGGATACTGGCTGCGCAACCGTTTGAGCAGGGTTTCGCCGTCCATCTTCGGCATGTTGATATCACTGACCACGATATCGAAATGCTGCTGTTCCATCGCCCGCAATGCCTCGACACCATTGGCGGCCAGGACACTCTCATACCCGGCCAGCTTCAGGGTATCCTGCAGCGCTTCCGCCAGGGCGTCGTCATCTTCCACGACCAGTATGCTGGATGCAGTCATCTCTGCCTCCTCGTTGGGTTA
>JAXHTI010000037.1:10429-21345 GCA_034190045.1 Pseudomonadota bacterium | reverse complement strand
CTTCTTTTTCGCTGTGGTTTTCTTCGCGGCGGTCTTCTTCTTGGTCGATTTTTTCTTCGCCGTCGCTTTCTTGGCGGTTTTCTTCTTCGCGGTCTTTTTCTTTGCGGCCATGTGCAATGGTCTCCTGGCGGACGCTGTTCCGTAAAAAATAACGCGCTTTTCTACCAGAATCCGCCCGCAGGCGCAATAAATGCGTGGTCTGCGGAGCGGTTTTTTTGTGGCGGGGTGAGGCGGGTCACGTTTAACCGTATGAAAATCATGGAATTAGGCGGATGCGGGCAGGTGGCAAAATTGCCGCTTTCAGGTAAGCTGGCGCGCTTTCGGAATAATGCAAAGAGTGAAGAGCGATGGCGGAACTGGCAGCACTGTTATTTGATGTGGATGGCACCCTGGCGGACACCGAGCGGGACGGCCACCGGGTGGCTTTCAACCGGGCCTTCGCCGAGGCCGGACTCGACTGGGATTGGGATGTGGCGACCTATGGCGCGCTGTTGAGTGTCACCGGCGGCAAGGAGCGGATGCGCCATTATCTGGAGCAGTATCAGCCCGCCGCGACATTGCCGGGCGATCCGGCCGAGTGGATTGCCGAACTGCATCGGGCCAAGACCCGCCATTACGAAGCGTTGCTGGGCGAGGGAGGCATCCCCTTGCGCCCCGGTGTCGAGCGGTTGTTGCGCGAGGCGCGCGAGGCCGGTTACCGCCTGGCGATTGCCACGACCACCACGCCGGCCAATGTCACCGCGTTGCTGGAAAATGCCGTGGGGCCCGATGCGTTGCAATGGTTCGAGGTCATCGCCGCCGGTGATGTGGTGCCGGCGAAAAAACCGGCCCCGGATATTTATCATTACGCCATGGAAAAAATGGCACTCGAGCCGACACAGTGTATCGCGTTCGAGGACTCCCATAACGGCATCCTGGCCAGCAAGGGTGCCGGGCTGAAGACCATCATCACGGTCAATGACTACACGCGCGATCACGATTTTGACGACGCGGAGCTGGTACTGGATAGTTTCGGTGAACCGCAACAGCCGTTTCAGGTCTTGTCCGGATCGCCGACGATGGTCGATGGCGCCCGGTACCTGGACATGGCGATGGTCAAACGGGTCCATTCAGGCTGACGCAAAATATTCTAACCACTAAACATACCGACGACACTGACTCACCGGCCTGGCCGTGATAAGAAAACCCGTGTCTTCGGTGTTTACCGGGATTGCCATCTTAATCGACCGCACCGGGGGCGTATCTCCCCGGGCTTTCGGTGCGCCTGTAACAAGGTTAAAGTTCCGGTATGTCTGACACACCTTCCCGTCGTATCGATCGTATTCAGCCCTTTCGGGTGATGGCCCTGCTGGCCGAGGCCCGTGAACTGGAGCACCAGGGTCGGGATATCGTGCACATGGAGATCGGCGAACCTGATTTTCCCACCCCGGCACCGGTGGTCGAGGCCGCCACCCGTGCCCTGGCCGGAGGGAATGTGCATTACACACCCGCGCTGGGGATGGCCGAGCTGCGCGAGGCGATCGCCGGTTTTTATCAGGAACGCTACAACGTGACGGTTCCCGCCTCGCGGATCATGGTCACGCCCGGTGCCTCCGGCGCCCTGTTGCTGGCCCTGGGCGTCTTGCTGGAACCGGGCGAGGGCGTCATGCTCGCCGACCCCGGTTATCCCTGTAACCGTAATTTTGCCGAGTTTCTCGACGCCCGGGTCCAGGCCGTGCCGGTAGATGCGGACAGCGGCTATCAGTTGACCCTTGAACTGGTACAGCAATACTGGCAATCCTGTACCCGGGTGGTGATGCTCGCCTCGCCGGCCAATCCCACCGGTACCCTGGTTCCCCCTGAGGAACTGAGGGCGATCATTGCATGGGTGGAACAGCAGGGCGCTTCCGTGATCGTCGATGAGATTTATCACGGCCTGGTGTATGGCGCACCCGCACCGACCGCGCTGAACCTGGGTGAACGGGTAGTGGTGATTAACAGCTTTTCCAAATATTTCGGTATGACCGGCTGGCGTATCGGCTGGCTGGCAGCGCCGTCGGATCTGATGTCGTCTCTCGATAAACTGGCACAGAACCTGTTTTTGTCTGCTTCCACCCCGGCCCAGCATGCGGCACTGGCCGCGTTGACGCCGCAAACCCTGGCAATACTGGAACAGCGACGCGAGGCGTTTTGGCAACGGCGTGATTTTTTGTTGCCGGCGCTGCGCGACATCGGTTTTGATATCAAGGTGGAGCCCCAGGGCGCCTTTTATCTGTATGCCGACTGCAGCCGGTTTACCGATGACAGTTTCGCCTTTGCCCGCAGTTTGCTGCACGACAGCGGTGTGGCCATCACGCCGGGGAATGACTTTGGGGATTATCGACCCGAACAGCACGTTCGTTTTGCCTATACGACGTCGCTGGAACGACTGCAAGAGGGGCTTCGACGTTTGCAACAACGGCTGGCTCCCGATGACTGAATCTCAACGGACAGATCCGGAGCAACCGCAGAGCAGTCAACGCGCGGCGCGGATTTATCGGCGCACCGTGATCGTTTTGCAGTTGATCATGGCTGTGGAACTGGTGCTGACCCTGTATAACGGTTTGTGGATCAATGCGTTTCTGGTCGCAATTATTATCGGTATTACCCTGTCGCCGGCGATGCTCGGGCGCCATTTTCGGGTCACGGTGCCGGCGGAATTCCAGTTGCTGGCGGTCCTGTTTATGTTCGCTTCACTGTTTTTGGGCGAGATACGCCGCTATTACGATCGCATCTGGTGGTGGGATATTGCGCTGCACACCAGTTCGGGCCTCTTGCTGGGGCTGTTCGGCTTTCTGTTGATCTATGTGCTCAATCAGAATCGACGCATCGAGCTGCATCTACGCCCGGGGTTTATGGCGTTATTTGCCTTTTTGTTCGCCGTGACTGTGGGCGCCCTCTGGGAGATTTTTGAATTTGCCATGGACTACTTTGTCGGCACCACAATGCAAAAACCGATGTTCGGGGATGACTCGGGGCTGACCGATACCATGTGGGATTTAATCGTCGATGCAATCGGGGCGCTGCTAATCAGTGTCTTTGGCTGGTGGTATATGAAGCGGGGCGAACGCTCTTTTATTGTCGACTGGATCGGCAAGTTCATCGATCGCAATCCCCGTCTGTTCAAAGCCGATTAAATAACGGGTCCAAATTTATCCGCACCTTAATACTATGGCTAAAGCTGCAGGTCACGCTGGCGTTAGCCTGCGTGATACCTTTGCCGATACGCAGAATGCCAGTAGCGCTGCGCGCAACCTGACCTGCATTTCTGACTAGCTGGTTTGCGCTGGTCAGATGCAAAAAAGCCCCGCAAAGCGGGGCTTTTTGATTCGGCAATGAATCGACAGATTACTGGTTGCCCAGTACCTTTTTCTGCAATTCCGGACTTTGCTGAACGGCGGCAAAGATCTGGTTGTATTCCTGCACAGAAAGGCCGGCATCTTCCACGGCACTGACCATGTCCTTCTGCGCCTGCTGCTGCAGTTTACGGGCTTTTTTCGGATCTTCGACGTTTTCCAGCTTGCCCGCGAAGGATTCGCGAATACCGTTCACCTGGGCAAAGGCATCCTTGAATTTGTTCAGGGAGGCATTGTCCACATTGGTTGCTGCCTGGTTGCTCTGTTGTTGCTGAGCGTTACTTTGTCCAGAGTCCTGGGCATGCGCACCCAGTGACAGGCTCATACCGAACAGGATGGCCAGCAGTGCGGTTTTGTTGAACTTCATAGCGTAAAACTCCTCGGGTTTATATAAGTGATACACATTCAGGAGCAAGCTGCATGCCGGGTTGCTGTGAAGTGGTTCGCAGGCCAGGCCAGAGGAGGCCTTGTAGTCAGGAAAATCCTTTGCTGGCAGCAACTTATTTTACATGTAAATGTTTTATTGACGTTATATTGAGGCGACGCCGGAGAGTTGTTGTACAACATGGTGTGAACCCGGCCGGACGGATGAGATGAATGCGTGTAGCGTTTTGGCACATGTGCCGGGGTTTCAGTCGCACAGGCGGCGCTCAGTTCTCATCTTCCTCTCCCAGTCGCCGATAGAGCGTCCGCCGGCCAATACCGAGAATCTCCGCGGCACGACGTTTATTCCCGTCGACCTGGTCGATCACATGTTCGATATACCGGCGTTCCAGTTCCTGCAATGGAATCAGTTCATTGCTATTAGCCAACATGGCAGGCAATGGCGTACCAGTCTGCGCCTCATGGCTTTCGAGCAGGCGTTCGGGCAGATGCGCGATATCGATCTGGCTGGCATGGCAGAAGGTGACAGCCCATTCGATGATGTTCGACAATTCGCGCACATTGCCGGGAAACGGATAGCGCTTGAGTTGCTGCAGAGCCTGATCGGTGATGCCGTGAATCGAATGGTCGCGCCGGGCGCTGAACTCATCGATAAAGCGAGCGGTAAGCAGCTCCAGATCCTCACCACGCTCGCGCAACGGTGGAATCTGCAGGGCAAAGGTATTCAGGCGATAGAACAGATCCTCGCGGAAGTTGCCTTCGCTGACTTCGCGTTCCAGATCGCTGTTGGTGGCGGCCAGAATCCGGACTTCGACCGTTTCCTCGCGGTTGGTACCGACCGGCCGCAGCCGTTGCTCCTGCAGGACGCGTAACAACTTGGCCTGCATACCGATGGGCAGTTCACCGATCTCGTCCAGTAACAGGCTGCCGCCGCTGGCTTCCAGAAACAATCCGCGGCGGGCCTTTTGCGCCCCGGAGAATGCCCCCGCGGCATGTCCGAACAGCTCGCTTTCCAGCAGTTCGGCCGGGATGGCGGCGCAATTGACGGCGATGAACGGCCCCTCGCTGACCTCGCTTTCGGCATGCAGGGCGCGCGCCACCAGCTCTTTCCCGACCCCGCTTTCTCCTTCGATCAGCACCGGTCCGGTGGCGCGGGCAATCTGACGGATCTGGCTGTAAAGCCGTTGCATGGGTGCGCTGCGCCCGACCAGACCGTGAAAGTCACCACTGCCGAGCAATTCGCGATAGCGAACCAGCTCCAGGCGCAGGCGGCGGGTTTCGTTAACCCGTTGCACGCTCATCAACAAATGCTGCAGATCCACCGGTTTGGTCAGAAAGTCGTCGGCCCCCTGTTTGAGCGCTTCCACTGCCTGTGACACCGTGCCAAACCCGGTGATAATGATAAAGCCGGGTGCGACCGGTAATTGCCGGGTCTGTTGCAGCAATGCCATGGCATCGGCGCCTGGCAGGCGCAGATCGCTGATCACCAGATCGACCGGGTATTCGTTCAGCAATTGCCAGGCTCGTTCGGCATCGGACGCTTCCAGAGCGTGATAACCGTTGTCCTGCAATTCCTCGAACAGCAATTTACGCAGCGAGGCGTCATCCTCGACGATCAGGATATGCGCCGGGCTTAATGAGTTATTCATGCATGACTCCGTGTTGCAGGGTGACTTGCAGGACGATTCGAAAGCGAGCGCCGCCCAGCGGACTGGTTTGGATCTCGATCTGGCCGTCGTGATCGCGCACGGCGGCGTGGGCCACGGCCAGTCCCAGGCCGGTCCCTACATCGACACCCTTGGAGGTATAAAACGGTTCGAAGATACGTTCACGATCCGTTTCGGCAATGCCGGGGCCATCGTCGTCGATCACAAAGCCGGCCTCTGTCGGATTGGCGAACCAGCCGATGCGCACCTGGTGCGTGGCCGCCTGCACCGCGTTGTGTAACAGATTGGAGAGCGCCTGTTCCATACGCAGTCGATCGATCATCAGCTCGGGGATCGGTCGGGTCTCATCGACCTGTACCGCAATATGTCGATAACGGGCATCGCTGGCGACCTGGGTGAGTACTGCTCGCACGATTCGATCGGCCCGCTCCGGCTGATATTGCAACGGATTGCTGCGACCGAAGTCCATCAACTGGCGCACGATAAAATTCATTCGCTGCACTTCCTGGCGGATTTCCGACAGCGCGGCGTCGATGGCCGGATTGAGATCGCGGTGACGCAGGGCGCGCTGGGCCTGGCCATCGACCACGTTCAACGGTGTCCCCAGTTCGTGGGCCACACCGGCGGCCAGTTGACCGATTGCCGCCATGCGTTCAGAGCGGTGCAGGCGATCCTCCAGCGCGGCCTGTTCCAGTTTCTGGCGGACCACCATGGCCTCCTGACTGTTCAGGTTCTCCAGCATCCGGTTGAGCCCGACCGCCAGGTCGTGCAGTTCCCGCGGACCCTCGGTCGGCACTCGTTGTTCGCGCTCGCCGGCACCGATGCGCCCGATGACCCGGCGCATGGCTGCGACATGGGAGCCGAATGCCTTGTAGTGACCGAAAAAGATCACCACGCTTAACAACACAGCCGTCACCAGCAGGACGGCCAGCCCCTGGTAACGCAAGCGGGCGATATAGGATTCGAATTCGCTGGCCCGGCGGGTGATCTGGAGCATGCCGGTGATCTGACCGGCGTCGTTGGACAACGGCAGGAAATAGGAATAGACATCCTCGCCGTTCAGGATACGGTTATATTCTTCACGTCGGTGGCCCTCGGACATCAATTCGGCGACCCGGCGACTGCCCACCGCGGGTTCGGTCGGGCCACTGGCGCCGATACGGTTGCCGCTGGCATCGTAGACATAGGCGCTGTAGACCCGGCTGATATGCGAGGTTGAGTCCAGCGCCTGGACCAATGCACCCTCGCGATCCCGTTCCATGGCGTAGGTCACCGGCTGGCGAATGGCCCGGGCGACCAGTTCGATTTCGTCCTGCATGCGCTCGCGGCTCTGCTTTTCCAGTACTTTCAGCGAATACCAGCCGGCCGCGGCGCTCAGCGCCAGCAAGGGCAACAGGACAAATATCAGCAGGGCGGTGCGCAGATTATAGCCTTGCAGTGACACTGGGCTCCCTGGTAGGTCGTGAGTCATTCTGACACATGTGCGTCGCAATCCCGGCGAAAACCTGCGTGCCAGTGGTGAACTTCAGGATGAATGGTCTGGATCAGTTTAACATGCCGCGCAGTACAGTTCGTCCTTCGCGTTACCAGGCCATCCAAGTCCTTGATCCTTCGCCGTTCGGTCGCCATTGATATACATAAAGCCTTGCAGAGTCAGTGTCTGGCCCAGGAAGAGGTTCGCTGGCACAGGAATTGCCCCACTAAAGCATTAACCCAAAGTCTGGCGTGTCTCGAACATCCAGCTTATGCATTCAGAACCATTGCAAAACACTGGCCGATTAATGACTACCGGGGTTGTAATGAAAATCAGACTGTTTCCCATCGCTGTTATTTGGCTGGTTTTTACCGGCCCGGCTCTGGCAGGCGACTGCCTGGAAGCCGTGGAGCATCATATCGACTCAGCCGAGCCCAGTTACAACCAGGTCTGGCTCGAGTGGTCAGCACAGATTCGTAATAACTGTGACAAATCCTATTACACGCTGATCCGGATCGACTTTCAGGATGCCGAGGGAAAGCGGATTCACAAATCTCTGACCAGCTCCATGGTGAAGCAGAGTGAGACACTGACACTACACAAGCGCGCCCTGGTGGACGAGGCGATCTACGATCGGATCGAAAGCAGCGAACTCAGGATCGAACCCGAAGAATTGCCGAACAAGGTGCAATAATCGATCGTTTGCCGGTTGCGTGTTCTGTTTATTATTCAATCTAAAATATCGATTATAACGAGCAAAAATTATCCTCGATAATCATGGGGTACAGGCGCATCTTCTCCTGTCTGTTGTGGTCCAAGGTAAAGCCATACTGGTGTTGAGGTATGGTGAACAGCGTTGTTGTTATACCTATTAATAATGATTGCAACACCATGAGGAGAAGCGTTATGAACATGACCAAAACCCTGGCTGCCCTGACTGTCGGCGCCTGGTTGATGGCCGGTTGTGCCGGCATGGGTGGCGAATCCGCTGAACAAGCCCAGCAACGTTACGAGCAAGCCATGGCAGCGGCCCAGTCTGCCTATGACAAAGTCTATGCGGTGGAATTTGCCTGGCGTGACTCGGCCGATCTGATGAAAGCCGCGCAAAAAGCTGCGGAAAAAGGGGAGTACGATAAGGCGGCTAAACTGGCCAACCAGTCCCGGCAGGAAAGCGAGCTTGCCTACAATCAGTACCTTGAGCAGAAAGGCGCCGGCCCCCGATTCTGAGGGCGGCAAACAGGCCGGCACATGTTGCCGGCCTGTTTATTTGAATTGTTCAACACGCATGGCTGTGGCACCGGCCACGGCAACCGGCATAACCATAAAATTAAATACAGGGATCAGGGTGGCCACCATCACCGCGCCACCGAAGCCCAGTGACAACAGGCGTTTTTGCCCAATGGCCCGGCGAATCTCCGGGAAGCTGCGTCCCTGATTGCCCAGCGGGTAATCGAGATACTCGATACTCAACATCCAGGCGCTGAAGATGATCCACAATACCGGCGCAATCAGGTTGATGACGGGAATCAGCGTAATGATCAGCAGAGCCAGAGCTATCAACGCAAACAGTACCATTTTCCTGATTTCACCACTGATGGCCTTCGTCAGTTCCTCCATAAATCCTACCTCGCTAATAGGCGAGCGACCGGTCAGATTTTTTTCCACTGCCGCGGACAGAAAACTGTTAAACGGTGCGCCAACCAGGTTGGCGAGAACGGTAAAACTGAAGAACACCGCGATACCGGTGGTGATGACGAAAATAAACCAGAGCAGGCTGTCCAGCCAGGCCAGCCAGTCAGGCAACGTCGGCATCAGCCATTCCAGCAGCACTTCGAACTGCGCGGCCAGCAGCCAGATCAGCCCGGCAAAGATCAGAATGTTGATCACCAGCGGAATCACAACATGGCGCTTCACGCCAGGCTCGCCAATCAGGCTCAAACCGCGCAACAGATAACCTGCGCCGGTAAACGGATTACTGATCATATGGCCTCCTGAGAGATAAAAAAGCCTTACCACGAAGGCACGAAGTAAATGATTTTTAATATATGTTGATAATAGACTAGCAAGCCTTTCTCTGGAGTATTGAGCCAGACAAAGCGATGCTTATTGTTTGTAATACCGACCTTTAGGTTTATGCATATCGTCCTGCAAGCGATATGACAAACAGGGTTGACTTCGTGTCTTCGTGCCTTCGTGGTTATTAATTCTTGTCGCTGCGCAGGGCGATCAGGGCGCTACCGTAGGCCGCTTCGGTGCTGGACGCGGTTTCCACTGGAATCCCCATCAGGCTCTGGCGTATCTGCGTCCAGGCGTCATTGGCACTGCCACCACCGGTGGTGAGGATGCGTTTGGGGAAGGGCGCGCCAAGCTCGGCCAGGCGTTCGTAGCCCTGTTTTTCGATCCGCGCCATTCCTTCGAGCAGGCCCTGGAAAAAAGTGACGTCGTCGTCGGGGCGCGGTTCCAGTTGCGGGCTCAGGTGCGGGTCGTTGATGGGAAAACGTTCCCCGTGACCCGGCAGGGGATAGTAATCGAGCCCGGTTGGCTGTTGCGGGTCCAGTTGCACGGTCATCGCCTGCAGCTGCTCGTCGGAGAAATACTGTTTCAGCACCGCGCCGCCACTGTTGGAGGCGCCGCCCACCAGCCACAGATCGCCGAGGGGTTGACTGTAGACGCCGTACTGGGCGGAGAGGATCGGCGAGGGACCCAGTACTTTCAGTACCAGGGTTGAGCCCAGCACCGTCACCGCCTCGCCCGGTTCACTGGCGCCGGTGGCGATAAACGACGCCGTGCTGTCGGTGGTGCCGCTGACGATCAGGGTCTCCGCAGGCAGGTTGAAACGTTGTGCCATGTGCTCGCTGATCGGACCGACTACCTCGCCGGGTTGCTGCACATCGGGCAACCAGGCGTTATCCAGTGGCAGGGTATCCATCCAGCGCGGCCAGGTATGGTGTTCGGCGTTAAAGCCGGTTTTTATGCAATTATTGAGATCGCTGATGCCGTAACGATCGGTGAGCTTGCCGGCAATCCAGTCGGCCTGATGCAGCGCGTGGGCGAGGAGACTTTTATCCACGTGCATGCTCAACCACAACAACTTGACCAGCCCGGAATTGGGGCTGAGTACGGGGTTGTCCGGCGGCGCCATGGCCTTGAGATGTTCGACGTAAACCGGATCGCGCTGATCGTTGTACATCAATGCCTCGCACAACGGTTCGCCGGCGGCATTGGTCACCAGTACCGAGCCCGAGGTGCCGTCCACAGCGATACGTTTTACCTGGGCGGGATCGACCTGTTCCAACAGTTCGTCCAGCACACGCTCCACCGCCTGCCACCAGAGCAGGGGATCCTGGTAGCGACCATTGCCCTCGACTCTGGCCGGGGGAAGCTCGGTGCTGGCGGTGTAAAGAACCGTGGCATCAGCATTGATCGCCGTCGCCCGGCAACCGGCGGTCCCCAGATCAATGCCAATATACAATGGTGAAGAGGCAGTCATGGTGGTTACTTTCTTTGTGGGCCGTTGCCCAATTGATCGCCGCGAAGTGTTTGGTTCACTTTATTTATCAATTTGAAACTTGGTGTCTTGGCGTCTTGGTGGTGAATGCTTTTGTGCTCTCGGCCCTGCCGTCACGGTAACGTGACGGCCTGGGGGGGTTGCCAGCCGTCCTGGCGGTGTTCGGCGACGACGGAGGTATAGATGCCGCCGCGCACATTGAATTTCGCGGTCAGGCGCATGAAGCGCGGTTCGGTGGCCCGCACCAGATCATCGAGAATGGTATTGGTGACTTTCTCGTGGAAGGCCCCCTCGTCACGATAGGCCCAGACATACATCTTCAACGACTTGAGCTCGACACATTTGGCCTCGGGCACATACTCCAGATAGAGCGTGGCGAAGTCCGGTTGCCCGGTCTTGGGACACAGACAGGTAAATTCCGGCACCTCGATGCGGATGGTGTAATCTCGTTCCGGCATCGGATTGTCGAAGGTTTCGAGTGTTTTGCTGGGCTGACTGGGCATGGCGCG
>JAXHTI010000037.1:0-10329 GCA_034190045.1 Pseudomonadota bacterium | reverse complement strand
GTTTGTCAATCTTGCCTCTTTATATGAGGGTACTGTATCTTTCCCCGATGCGACTGACCAAACTCAAACTCTCCGGCTTCAAATCCTTCGTCGACCCGACTACCGTCCCGCTGCCCAGCACGCTGGTCGGGGTGGTCGGGCCCAACGGTTGTGGTAAATCCAACATCATCGACGCGGTACGCTGGGTGATGGGCGAGTCTTCCGCCAAGCATTTGCGCGGGGATTCCATGGCCGATGTCATTTTCAACGGCTCCACCTCGCGCAAGCCGGTCGGCCAGGCCATGGTGGAGCTGGTGTTCGACAACAGCGACGGCAGCCTGGGCGGACAGTACGCCAATTACAGCGAGATTTCCATCAAGCGCACGGTCACCCGTGACGGCCAGTCGATCTACCATCTTAATGGCACCCGTTGCCGCCGCCGGGACATTACCGACATCTTCCTGGGCACCGGCCTGGGCCCGCGCAGCTACGCGATTATCGAGCAGGGCACCATCTCACGGATCATCGAGGCCAAGCCCGAGGAGCTGCGGGTGTTCCTGGAAGAGGCTGCCGGCATCTCTAAATACAAGGAACGTCGCCGCGAGACCGAAAACCGCATTCGCCATACCCGCGAGAACCTGGATCGACTCAACGACCTGCGCGAGGAGCTGGACAAGCAGCTCGCCAAGCTGCAACGCCAGGCCAAAACGGCCGAGCGCTACAAGGTGCTCAAGGAAGAAGAGCGCCTGCTGCGTGCCCAGTTGCAGGCCCTGCGCTGGAAGGGGGTCGACGAACAGGCGCGGCAGAGCGATAACCAGTTGCGCGAACAGGAGACCGCGCTGGAAGGGGCGGTGGCCAAACAGCGTCATATCGAGACCGAGATCGAACAACAGCGTGGCCTGCATACCGAGGCCAGCGACAAATTCAACGAAGTCCAGAGCCGTTTTTACAGTATCGGCGCCGATATTGCCCGGCTGGAACAGTCCATCCAGCACGCCAAGGAGCGTCGCACCCAGCAGAGCCAGGATCTGCAACAGCTGGAAAAGGACTGGAACGACGCCCAGGTGCATGTCGAGGCCGATCGCAAGCGGATCGAGGAACTGGAAGCGGAACTCAAGACGATTGAACCGGATCTGCAGGCTGCCGAGCAGCGCGAGCAGAGTGCGAGCGAGGCCCTGCAGGGAGCCGAGCAGGCGATGCAGGAGTGGCAACAGGCCTGGGAGGATTTCAATCAGCAGTCCGCCGAGCCGGCCCGCCAGGCCGAGGTGGAGCGCACCCGCATTCAGCATCTGGAGCAGAAACTGACCCAGCTGCAGCAACGGCTGGACAAGGCCGAACAGGATTTGCAGCAGCAATCGCCGGAGCGTTTGCAGCAGGAAGTCAGCGACCAGCAGCAGCAACTGGAACAGACCGGCGAACAGGTCAACCAGGCCCAGCAGGCGCTGGCTGAAAAGCAGGATCAGATCGCCGCGTTGCGCGATTCCACCCACCAGGTCAACGCCGACCTGGATCAGGCCCGCAGCCGGCTGCAGGATCTGCGCGGTCGCAGTGCCTCGCTCGAGGCCCTGCAGCAGGCGGCACTGGGCAAGGATGACGGAGCGGTCAATGACTGGCTCAGCGGTCAGCAGTTACAGGACGCGCCGCGCCTGGCCGAGGAGATGGACGTTGAAGCCGGCTGGGAGCGGGCAGTGGAATGCGTGCTCGGCGGGCACCTGGAAGCGGTTTGCGTGGCCGGTGTCGATCCGCTGGCCGAAGTGCTCGGCAGCCTGCAGGAAGGGACCCTGACCCTGTTCGATACCCAGGCGCCGGGGCCGGAAACCCGCACGGCCAACGGCACGCCGTTGCTGAACAAGGTCTCCGCGCCTTGGAAATTGGATGCCCTGCTGGGCGGGGTGTATGCCGCCGAATCCCTGGCCGAGGCACTCTCCCTGCGTGGTAGCCTCGCGGCCCAGGAGTCGGTCGTCACCCGCGAGGGGATCTGGCTGGGGGCCAACTGGCTGCGGGTGGTCAAGGATCAGGAGCAGGATCAGAAAACCGGCATTCTCAAGCGCGAGCAGGAGCTCAAGGCGCTCAGCAGCCAGATTCAGGAAGAGAACGCCCGCGTTGTGGCCCTGCAGGAACAACTGGAAGGCGAGCGCGAGCGGCTGCGCGAGCTGGAGCAGGAACGGGACGACGCCCAGGCCCAGTTGAACCAGGCCAGTCGCCGCCAGGCCGAACAGCAGTCCGATCTCAAGGCGCGGCAGAACCAGCTGGAACAGGCCCAGGCCCGCCAGCAGACGCTGCAAAAAGAGCAGCAGGATCTGCAGGCCGAAATCGAGCGTGACAAACAGGAGCTGCAGGAGTGCCGCGGCCGACTGCAAACGGCACTGGATACCATGTCCGGGCTGGAACAGCAGCGCGAACATTTAAGCCATCGCCGTGACGAACTGCGTAACACCCTGGAGCAGGCTCGCGAGCAGGCCCAGACTGTGCGCAGCGAAGCCCATGAGATCAAACTGCGGGCCGAAAAACAGCGCACCGAGCTGAACTCCACCCGACAGGCACTGGAGCGACTTGACAGCCAGCTCACCCAGCTCTCCGCGCGGCGCGAAGAACTGCAAAAAGCCCTGGCCGAAAGCGAGACGCCGCTGGAGGAGATGAACAAGGAGCTGGCCGACAAGCTCGACAAACGCGTCGCCGTGGAAACCGAGCTGGGCGAGGCGCGCCAGGCCATGGAAGCGATCGAGCACCAGATGCGCGAGCTCGAAGAGCAGCGCGTCGCGGCCGAACAGCAGGCACAGGAAGTGCGCAGCGCCCTGGAGCAGATCCGTATCAGCCAGCAGGAGTTCAAGGTTCGTCGCCAGACACTCGAAGAACAGATCACCGAATCGGGCTTCGAACTGCAGCAACTGTTGCAGGAGATGCCGGAAGAGGCCGAAGTCAGTCAGTGGCAGGAGAATGTCGAACAGCTGGAAGCCAAGATCCAGCGTCTGGGCCCGATCAACCTGGCGGCCATCGAGGAATTCGAACAACAGTCAGAGCGCAAGAAATACCTGGATGCGCAGAACGAGGATCTGGAACAGGCCCTGAAGACCCTGGAAGATGCGATCCACAAGATCGACAAGGAAACCCGCACCCGTTTCAAAGAGACCTACGACAAGGTCAACAGCGGGCTCAAAGATCTTTTCCCGCGCCTGTTCGGCGGTGGTCACGCCTATCTGGAGATGACCGGCGAGGATCTGCTCGAGACCGGCGTGACCGTCATGGCGCGCCCACCGGGCAAGCGCAACAGCACCATTCACCTGCTGTCCGGTGGCGAAAAGGCCCTGACCGCGGTGGCCCTGGTGTTCGCCATCTTCGAACTGAATCCCGCGCCGTTCTGTATGCTCGACGAGGTCGATGCGCCGCTGGATGACGCCAACGTCAGCCGCTACTGTGATCTGTTGAAACATATGTCGGACAGAACACAGTTTATCTTCATCACCCATAATAAAGTCACCATGGAAGTCGCCAATCACCTGACCGGCGTGACCATGCACGAACCGGGTGTCTCACGCATGGTCGCGGTGGACGTCGACGAGGCGGCCAAGCTGGCCTCGGCCTGATTAGCGTCACTCTTGCCGGAACATAGATTGAATGCAGTCCGCGAATGTACGCAAATGCACGCGAATCTTTGAAATGTTTGGCATTAGAGGAGT
Source organism: Pseudomonadota bacterium (assembly GCA_034190045.1). Taxonomy (GTDB): domain Bacteria; phylum Pseudomonadota; class Gammaproteobacteria; order UBA6429; family Thiohalophilaceae; genus Thiohalophilus. The sequence goes on along the minus strand of JAXHTI010000037.1, from coordinate 6,673 downwards.
ATCTTGCGTTTATTCGCGTTCATTGGCGGATTAATTTCTGATACGTTCTGTGCCGACCAGAGTTAATCGGCAGTACTGGTGCATTCATCGCATATTTATGACAAGGTCGTGCTGATATGGATTCGCTGCGGCTGACCCTGCTGGCAATTGGTGTCGCGTTCATCGCGATTTTCTATCTGGTCATGCGCCTGCGCTCCGGTCAGGGGCTGCGCTGGCCCGGTTTCCTGCGCCTTCCCCGTCTCTCCCTGCCGTCTCTGTGGCGAAACCGGAACCCTGATTACGATGATGCCGGTCCAGTTAACGCGCGGGACAACTATTACGATGAACTGGACGATGCCGATCTGCAGGCCCTGTCGCAGATGTCATGGCATGCCCGCCGCGACGATGATGTGGATGTCGCCAGCCTGGGGGGCCTCAGTGCCGTTGATGGCGAGGAAGACGATGGCGAGTCGCTGGTCATCGTTCTCAACGTGATGGCGAAAGCAGGCCGGCAGTTTGCCGGTATGGATATTCTCGACGCGCTGTATGCCAATGATCTGCAACACGGCGAGATGATGATCTTTCATCGCTATGCTGCAGAGAGCGACCGGCGTCCCGTTTTCAGTCTGGCCAATACCGTGGAACCGGGGACGTTCGACCTCAACACCATCGAGCAACTACAGACCCCGGGGCTGTCCCTGTTTATGCAACTGCCCGCACCGATCGACTCGCGCGAAGCCTTCGAACTGATGCTGAAAACCGGCCGCAACCTGGCCGAACAACTGGGCGGTGACCTGTGCGACGAACGGCGTAACGTCCTCACCCTGCAAACCATCGGCCATCTAAAAGAACAGATCGAAGCCTTCCTGTTCCGTCGAAAAATGGCCGGCCTGCAGAAACAACGTTCCAAGAGCAAGGGCTGAGGGACGAGTTACCAGGGCGAGAAAAAGAGCTTTACCACGAAGACACGAAGTTTTTACTTTCTTCGTGTCTTCGAGACTTCGTGGTTTGTTTTACAGAATAATTTCAAATACAGAGTGTCACGCATAATGAATGCCAGTGATAAAGTCCAGAAACGCATCGACGAGCTGCGCGAGCAGATCGATTATCACAATTACCGTTATTACGTGCTGGACGATCCGGAGATTCCCGACGCCGAGTACGATCGCCTGATGCGCGAGCTGGAAGAGCTCGAAGCCGAACACCCGGAACTGATTACCACCGATTCCCCCACCCAGCGCGTCGGGGCTACGCCATTATCGGCATTTGACGAAGTCAAACATGAACTGCCGATGTTATCCCTGGGCAATGCCTTTGACGAGGACGAGGTCCAGGCCTTCGATCGCCGCGCCCGTGACAAGCTCCAGATCGAGAGCATCGAGTATGCCGTGGAACCGAAACTCGATGGACTGGCCATCAGCCTGTTGTACGAAAACGGCAAACTGGTTCGCGGGGCGACTCGCGGCGACGGGACTACCGGCGAGGACGTCACCCAGAACGTGCGCACGATCGAGACCATTCCGTTAAAGCTGCGTGGGTCCGATTACCCGGCCCGCCTGGAAGTGCGCGGCGAGGTGATCATCGCCAAACAGGATTTTGAACAGCTCAACAGGACGCGCGAGCAAGCCGGGGAGAAAACCTTCGCCAATCCGCGCAATGCCGCCGCCGGCAGCCTGCGTCAACTCGATGCGCGACTTACCGCCAAACGGCCGCTGTCGTTTTATTGTTACGGCGCGGGACTCGTGGAAGGGACCGAATTGCCGGACCGCCACAGCGCGACGCTGGAGCAATTGCGCGAGTGGGGCATGCGCACCAATCCCGAGACCCGGGTGGTCGAGGGAATCCAGGGCTGCCTGGATTACTACCAGACGATGCAGGAAAAACGCGACAAACTCGATTACGAGATCGACGGCCTGGTTTACAAGGTCAACCGGCGCGATCAGCAGGAACAACTGGGGTTTGTCTCGCGCGCGCCGCGCTGGGCCATTGCCCATAAATTCCCCGCCCAGGAAGAGATGACTCAACTGGTCGGTATCGATGTGCAGGTCGGGCGCACCGGTGCCCTGACTCCGGTGGCCCGGCTTGAACCGGTGCAGGTCGGTGGTGTGACCGTCAGCAATGCCACGTTGCATAACCAGGATGAGATCGAACGCCTGGACGTGCGTGTCGGCGATACGGTCATCATTCGCCGCGCCGGGGATGTCATCCCGCAGGTAGTCAGCGTGGTCAAATCCAAACGTGAGGGCAAACTCAAAAAATACCGCCTGCCGAAAACCTGCCCGGTGTGCGGCTCGCAAACCGTCCGTCACGAAGGGGAGGCCGTTACCTATTGCACCGGTGGCCTGTATTGCGCCGCCCAGCGTAAACAGGCGTTGAAACACTTTGCCTCGCGACGCGCGCTGGATATCGAGGGACTGGGTGATAAGTTGGTAGACCAGCTGGTCGACGAGGATTATGTACATGATCCCGCCGATCTGTTTGCGCTGGAAAAAGAGCAGCTGGTCCAGCTGGAACGCATGGCCGACAAATCGGCACAGAACCTGATCGATGCCCTGGAGAAGAGCCGCAACACAACCCTTGCACGGTTTATCTATGCGCTGGGGATTCACGATGTGGGCGAGGCGACCGCGCGCTCGCTGGCCAACCACTTCGGTTCGCTGGACGCCCTGATCCATGCCGACAAGGAGGCGCTGATGGCGGTGCCGGATATCGGTCCCATCGTCGCCGAAAGTATTCTGACCTTCTTCAAACAGAAACATAATCAGGAGGTCATCGAAAAATTGATCCAGGCCGGCGTGACCTGGAAAGACATCGAAGTCAAACCGGCCGAGGAACTGCCCTTAAACGGTAAAACATTTGTGCTGACCGGCGCACTCGAGAACATGAGCCGCGATGAGGCCAAAGCCTCACTGCAGGCACTGGGCGCCAAGGTCACCGGCAGCGTCTCCAAAAAAACCGACTATGTCGTGGTAGGCGCCGATCCCGGTTCCAAGGCGGACAAGGCAGAATCGCTGGGCGTGGAAATTCTGGATGAAGCGGCGTTTCTGGATTTGATTAAATAGGGTGGTGGATAGTGTTGTGGGAGGCGACTTTGTCGGCGACGATCTCTCACAAACAAACCACTTATCCAAATGTTCGCCCTCCGGGCGAGCTGGACCTTGAAAGCGGGCTTTCGCGCCTGCGCGGCGAGACGATTCAGCTCGAGTGTCAGGTAGCGCTATGCTGCGCAACCAGACCTACACTGCTGCCGACTGCAAACTGCGACTGCCAACTTTCTCTTAATCCCTGAGGAGCTTGCCGGATCCTTCCAGATAGATCTTGCCTTTTTGTATTACGGTAGCGTCTTGGGCCCGTTCGGAGGCTTTGTGAACTTCTTCCAGTCTTTCGGCCAGGTCGTCAACTTCGTCTTCGATGCGTTCCAGGGCATTTTCCAGGGTGTAGGTGAGGATATGAATCTCGCCCATTTTCTCCGGGGTCATCTCACCATCGAGGAGTTTGGCCAGTTTTTTATTGTAAACGGCAAGATTTCTAAATGCTTCGTCCAGCGTTCTGGATGGCTCGCCTTCAAAATGTTCGGGTTCGTCGTCTGCATTCACGCTGAAGGTGGGTAGAGTCAGGGCGAAGATGCTGGCAAGTAATAACGGACGCGTGTTCGCTAACATAATCAGGGGCTCCAGTTGCAATAGGATAATATGCCGGGATTTAAAACTGGCATAAGTTAATCATAATATTGCAGGCGGGTAAATATGGCTGCAGACGTTACAGTTTGTTTCGTTTTTGTCGGTGGATTGAACAGGCTGGATCAAAAAGCCCCGCTTTGCGGGGCTTTTATTTTTACTTGATTTCGACGTTGGCGTTTTGCCGCAGCTGAATGACGTATTGCTGGATAAGCTGGTTGCCTTTCATGCTGCGCAGCTGATCCTTGACTTCGTCAAACTTGGGCGGTGTCACCTTGCGTTCGTCTTCCAGTTTGATGACGTGCCAGCCGAACTGGGTCTTGACCGGCGTTTTGCTGTAGCTGCCTTTTTCCATGTTGGCCACGGCCTGGGAGAAAGGCGGAACCATCTGGTTGGCATTGAACCAGCCGAGATCGCCGCCGTTTTTGGCAGTGGGCCCGGTGGATTTGGCTTTGGCAACATCGGCAAATACCGCGCCGCTGTCCAGTTCCTTGATCACGTCTTTGGCTTCCTGCTCGCTTTTGAGCAGGATGTGACTGGCCTTGTACTCTTTGGCATTGCTTGAAGCAACGCGCTGTTCATATTCCTTTTTGAGTTCGTCCTCGCTGATCGGATTGCTCTGGGCCTGCTTCTGGATCAGGGCCTGGATCAGGGCATCGGCTTTCAGCTGCTCGATGCGAAAGGCGATGTCCGGGTTCTGATGCAGTTTCTGTTCTTTGGCTTCCTGCAGCAGAAGCTGGCGGTTAATCAGTTCGTTAATCAACGCTTCGCGATTGACTTGACCGGACTGTCCGTTTTGTTGCTGACTCCGGTACTTGAGATAACGTTCATAGGTTTCCTGCGAGATCGGCTCACCATTGACCACGGCGACCGGGTCGGCTGCAAGCGCATTGCCACTGAATAACAGGCTGGCAGCAACAAGTGCAAAAGCGGATGAGAAGGTATTGGGTTTAAACATAATCGAGATTCCTTAACTTGATGAATGTGGCTACGGAAACACCTTCTTGAAAGGCTTGACGGTAACGGATTGATAGACGCCGGCGGCGACATAGGGATCAGCATCGGCCCACTGCCGGGCATCCTCCAGCGAAGCAAATTCTGCGACGATCAACGAGCCGCTGAAACCGGTCGGACCGGGGTCCTCGTTATCGATGGCCGGATGCGGGCCGGCCAGGATCAGACGACCCTGATCCCTGAGCTCTTGCAGGCGTTCCAGGTGCGCCGGGCGTGAGGCCAGGCGCGCTTCCAGGCTGTTGTCGTTATCCTGGGCAATGATGGCGTATAACATCAGGATTTATTACCCGGTTCGGTTGTGGTTGCCAGTTCGTCCTTGTTTTCTTCGTCCTTGACGTGCAAGGAGAGGTAAACGCCGAGGCCGATCAGAAAGACGACACTCAGGATCAGCATACCAAAAAGTTTGAAGTTGACCCAGATGGATTCCATGGATTTGGCCTGCCGACACAGCTCCACTGCAGTTCCGCTATAGGTACTGGCGCAGTTTTCCAGGTTGACAGCCTGATCGCTGACGGCAATCAGCGCCTGTTCGGCCACGAAATAAAAGTTGGCCACATACAGGTTGGCGACACCCAGTAACACCGAGAACAGGGCCATGCTGAAATTGGCATTGCGCCAGATGCGCGGTGGTACCGCGATCGCATGGCCCATCATGCGCTGAATCAGCGGCTTTTCACCGATGAACTGGCTGCCGAAAAAGGCGATTGCAAATGCCCAGTAAACTGCCGTGGGCTTCCACATGATAAACGCCTTGTTCTGAAACAACAGGGTCGCACCACCCAGAATCACGATCAGTCCCAGGGTGACCAGATGCATGTTTTCGAACTTGCGATGGCGGTACCAGTAAAACGCGTTCTGCACGATTGAGCCGGCAATGGCGACGGCGGTGGCCGGATAAATGCCATACAGCTTGTAGATAATGAAAAACAGCAGTATGGGGAAAAAATCAAACAGAAACTTCATGGCAGTCCAGATTTAAAGGTCAGGGGAGACGAGCAGGCTCAATGCAGGGTCGGATTATTGGTCATTTGATAATATTTTTCCATGACTTCCCGCACATGGCCGGGATAATCGATCGCTTCCACTTGTTCCATGCCCTCGCGGAAAAAGGTTGGGGCGTCTTCGGGCAGGCGCAGCAGAATCTGTTCGAACACCGACTCCATGATCGCGGGATCGTGGGTCCGCGTGGCGACAATACCATGATTGAGGTTAAGCATTCGCCACGGGCGTCCGGCATGGCTTTTGTCCTCGTCGGCCTTGACCTGGGGTGCAGCAGCGTTGGCAATCTCGTCCATAATGCCGCTTAACTCGGCGAGAAAGTCGGGGTCCTGGGTCTGGTTCGCGATGCGCGACAGGGCATCGACCACGTTGCGCAGTTCCTGCAGGCTGCCGATGTTACGTGCGGTCCACAGCGCAATCGGGATGGATAATTCATCCAGCGTAACCTGTAACTCTTCCAGCTCGAGCAGTCCGGCCCATTCACTCAGGGCCGCCAGTTGGGCGAGACCGTAATCGCCCAGCTGACTGAGATCCTGCAATTTGTCGGGCAGGGCCTCGCGGGATTTCCCGTCGCTGGTACCGTGGTACTGGGCATCGACATGCTGCACCATTTGCGCAAACTGTTTGAGGTTCTCGCCAATCACCTGCGGTTTGTCCAGTTCGCTGTGTTCGATCGGGTTGTCGTCATAAGACTGGTCGAGCGCGGCGGTGACTTCCGTCACCACGTCGGCGAGGGCGTTGAGGTCGATCTCGACAATGCTCATAGCTTGGTTCACCGCGTTTTTGCAGGTATCGGATAACTGATTTTAACACAGGCGCCGGCGGGCCTTCAGCCATGCCGGGCAGGGGTCTGAATTCGGGCTCCCGTTTTCCCCGGCGAACACGTTACACTGGCGCCCGGACACAAATTACCGGATGATGGCAGGCCATCTCCGCAGAGCCCTATGCAGTTACCATGACAGAGCGATTCGATTTACACACCCATTCCACCGCCTCCGACGGCA
>JAXHTI010000036.1:0-21898 GCA_034190045.1 Pseudomonadota bacterium | reverse complement strand
AGAAAACTGTCGCGAAAAAAACCACGGCCAAGAAAAAGACTGCCGCCAAGAAGAAACCCGCGGCGAAAAAGTCGACTGCCAGGAAAAAACCGGCCGCCCGCAAATCCGTGACCGAACACGCCGGCGAGATCACGCCCTACCAGATGAAAAAGGGCGAAGAATACATGAACGAGGCGATGTCGCAGCATTTTCGTGAGATTTTGCAGAACTGGAAACGGGAGCTGATGGAAGAAGTCGATCGCACCGTGCATCACATGCAGGACGAAGCCGCCAACTTCCCGGACCCCAATGACCGGGCCAGCCAGGAATCCGACTTCACCATGGAGCTGCGTACCCGGGACCGCGAACGCAAGCTGATCAAGAAAATCGATGAATCCCTGAACGCCATCGACAACGGGGAATACGGCTACTGCGAACAGTGTGGCATCGAAATCGGCATCCGCCGCCTGGAAGCCCGCCCCACCGCCACGCTGTGCATCGATTGCAAGAGCCTGGACGAAATCCGCGAACGGACGAGAGCATAATAGGTACTAGTTACTAGGACCTAGGTACTAGTAACTGCCCGAAGGGCTCGTTTGCCATGGCGGCGATCGATGCGGACTTTGAGGTCGTTGCTGCGGGCGAATGTCATCAGAAAGTCATACGCCTCGGGGTTGCTCTGTGCGAGGCCGCGGGCCACCACCAGGCATTTTTCACCGTCAATAATGCAGGGCTGCACGGCCTGATCATAACGCAGTCGATTATCGCGGCCGAAATGCGCCAGGCTGGCGCCCAGCCGTTCGGCCCAGTCGCCCGGGCGCAAACGACTGCCCTGCTGATTTATCCCCCGAATCACGACTACGCCGTTGTTGTCATTCTCGTTATCATTCAATGTTGGTATTGTCCCGCTTCGTCATGCTATATAAATAGTGCTAGGCTCTCGTCAATCCGCTTCGGGAGCTATCGACCAAATCCCGGTTCAACTTTAAATGCCAATGGGTGAAGAGCATGTCTGTGACAGTGCATGATGCGATTCGTGAGCGCCACTCCACACGGGCCTATCTGGATAAAACGGTCTCACGCGAAACGGTGGAAGCGATTCTGGAACTGGCCCGCTGGGCGCCTTCCGGGGTCAATATCCAGCCCTGGCAGGTGTGCGTCCTGGAGGGCGAAACCAAACAGCAACTGGGCGAGGCGATTATCCAGGCCCGCGACAACGGCCAGAGTGAGAACCCCGATTATGCCTATTACCCGCGTGAGTGGAACAGCCCCTATCGGGAACGACGCAAAAGCTGCGGACTGGCGCTTTATCAGGCACTCGAGATCGGCCGCGAGGATCGCGATAAACAAAAAGCCGCCTGGTATCGTAATTACCGGTTTTTCGATGCACCGGTTGGCCTGATATTTCTGATCGACCGGCAACTGGAAAAAGGCTCCTGGCTGGACATGGGGCTGTTCATTCAGAACGTGATGCTGGCCGCCAAAGGTTTCGGCCTGGATACCTGTCCCCAGGCCTCGCTGGCCGAATTCCCCGACATTATTCGCCAAACGCTCGATTTACCCGGCGATCTGCAGGTGGTCTGCGGCATGGCCCTCGGCTACGCCGATCCGGATCAGCCGGTCAACCAGTATCGCCTGGAACGGTTGCCAGTGAATGAATTTACGCGGTGGTATGACTGATTAGTTTCTAGGAGCTAGGGGCTAGTAACTAGGAAATAAAAACCTGCGATCACCTTATCTCCGTTATCTACGGGTAGAACGAAAATAAGTTTAAGATGAATAATCACAACACCGTTCCCCGCCCCCCTAGCACCTCGCCCCTAGCCCCTAGCCCCTCTTCTCCATATCGAGGTCGCTTCGCCCCTTCCCCCACCGGCCCGCTCCATTTCGGCTCGCTGATCGCGGCCGTGGGCAGTTATCTGCAAGCCCGGCATCAGGACGGGCAATGGTGGCTGCGCATCGAGGATATCGATCCGCCACGCGAGGTGGAAGGAGCGGCCGGGGCAATCATTGGGTTACTTGCCGCGTATGGCTTTGAGTGGGATGACCTCAGTTACCAGAGTCGCCGACAATCACTCTATGTCGAAGCGCTGGCCCAGTTAGAGCATCAACACCTCACCTATCCCTGCATCTGCACCCGACGCCAGTTACGCGAGCAACCGCCCCGAAGTGACGGCACACGGGTCTATCCCGGCACCTGCCGCTGGCGTCGCTTTCCCTGTCGGGAGCGACATGCCATACGTCTGCGCACGACAGACACGGTGATAGAATTTACCGATCGCCTGCAGGGGACGCAGGTCTGCGAGCTCGAGAAAGAGGTCGGCGATTTTGTGCTGCGCCGGGCCGATGGCTATATTTCCTATCAGCTGGCGGTCGCGCTGGATGATGCCGAACAGGGCATGACCGAAGTCGTACGCGGCTGCGATTTGCTCGATTCGACGCCCCGCCAGATCCACGTGCAACAGCAACTGGGCCTGCGCTCGCCGGATTATGCGCATCTGCCGGTGGTACTGGGTCCCGATGGGCAAAAACTGAGCAAGCAAACCGGCGCACAACCGCTTGATCCCGGGCAACCAGTGCTTCCCCTTGTGAGTGCCATGCAGTTCCTCGGCCATCCCGTTCCCGAAGAAATTCAACATGGCAGTTTGCAGGGTTTCTGGGACTGGGCGATCGACAACTGGTCGCCGGATCGGATACCAGCAAGCGATACGGGCTGTCACGAGCCGAACACGCCTGTACCGGCACCCACTGGCGGGAACGAGTAAGGATCGCGGCCGCCAAGCGTCTGATTTAATGTTAAAATTCCACTCATAGTGCCGATAAAGGAAGCGTATGACAGAATCACAGCCCACATACCTGCAGGCCTTTCGCGGCAGTTTCACCAGCATGCTGCGCTGGCCCCAGCTGGATACGCTCTGGCAAACCCTGCGCGAACAGGACAAGTCCTGGTATATCTATGCCGTGGGGGAACCGCCGCCGGAACAGCCTGTTGATCGGGAACAACTCGATACTTTTATCACCGAAATCGACAAATTGCTTCGACAGGAACACGATGAGGACTATTGTGGTATTGTCTACGCCGATGAACCCAAAGATCCGGCTTTTATAAAAATATACGATCCCAATAATCTCGGCGTATCATGCGGGTTCAGTACCAACCCGCCATTGCCCGGCTGGGTCTTATCATTAATCAAACCGGTGGATTTGCAAACCGAACTGCCGCTGCCGGGGAACCGTCGCCGCTGGTGGCAAAAACTGTTCGGTACCCGTGAAAACGCCCACAACTAAATAACAACGCCGCTGTAACACTATGACTAACCACCAGGACAAACCGGATGCCCCGGATGAGGGACAGCGTGATAATATCGAGAATGTCGATCAGTATCTGTTGTACAGCAAGGCGGCGATTGTTCAAAAACTTCGTCAGTTAAGTAAAAGCAAAAATATGATTACCGCCCATTTCAGCCATGGGAAGTATTCATTGCTCACGTTGATTGTTGATATCCTGCCCGAGAAAAACCTTCTGGTGCTGGACTACGGCTCTGATGAAAAAATAACCCGCAAGTTGCTCGAAGCCGAGCGGGCGGTATTCAAAACCTCTTACGAAGGCATTACAGCGCAGTTCAGCGCGACCGGCTTTCAACGCGCCAAACGCCATGGCAAACCGGCCATCGCCTGCCAGCTACCCGACACACTGTTGTGGGTCCAGCGGCGTGAATTTTATCGCATCCGCTTGCCAATGAGCACGGCCGTAACCTGTGAACTAAGGAACCCGGATGACGAGAACATTCAACTTCCCACGCTGGATCTGAGCGTCGGCGGTCTGGCGTTACACCATACGGATCAACCTGTCGAATTCGAGGAAGGTCAGATCTACGAAAACTGCAAACTGGCCATCCCCGATAGCCAGCCGGTAACGGTCAAACTGGAAATCCGCAATATCATACCGATCGGCACCATGGAGAATGGTGGCTACCGGATTGGTGCACAGTTCATTAACCCGGGAATGGATACCAGCAGCATAATTCAGCGTTACATCCAGGCGGTCGAAACCCAGATTACCCGTAACTGACGCACTACTCACGTGCCATCAGGGAAAGATATTTTATCGTCGCCGAGATACCACGGCACAGAGAAATCTCACTGTTCTATCTCACCAAGGCCTGGCTTGTTTGCCAGGGACAGGACCTGAGCGTCGAACCAGTTCCGATTGCATGAAGCAGTTACCCGGACTCCGCTGAGTCATTAACCTGTCTGTGCCTCTCACGCCATGACGTTCGCCTTTAATTCAGATTATTACTAATTATTAATATTCGTAAAAACTTAACCTCGCACGAATGTCGACAAAAGGATTGCGTAATGCCGGCTGATGTTGAATCATGCAATATGGCTTTTACTTTTGCCCCAGGGAAGTGCATAGTTAAAGCGATAACAGCGGACTGCAACGGTCCTGGAACAACAACAATCCACCATACCTAATCGACAAGGGGGTAACGTAATATGGATGCGAAAATTATTTGGCTATTCATATTCGTTGCACTGTACTGGGGTTACTGCATCTTCTGGGGTATCAAAGGTGCAATGACCGCCAAAACCGCGTCGGATTACTTCATTGCAGGACGAAGTATTTCGTTATGGGTTTTTGTACTGGCTGCAACGGCAACATCCTTCTCCGGCTGGACATTCATGGGTCATCCCGGACTGCTGTATCGCGACGGGTTCCAGTATGCCTACGCCTCGTTTTATGCCATTACCATTCCGTTCACGGGTGTCATCTTCCTGAAACGACAGTGGATTCTGGGCAAACGCTTTGGCTTCGTCACCCCGGGTGAAATGTTCGCCAACTATTTCAAGACCGATACGATCCGCCTGCTGGTGGTTCTGGTTGCCCTGATCTTCTCGGTACCCTACCTGGGTCTGCAACTGCGTGCATCCGGCTTCCTGTTCAACGTGCTGACTGACGGCATGCTGGGCGTCGATGTCGGGATGTGGCTGCTGTCGCTGGTAGTACTCATCTATGTGGCCTCCGGCGGACTGCGTGCGGTGGCCTATGTCGATACCATGCAGGCTATTTTGCTGGCACTGGGTATCGTCGCCATCGGTATTATTGCCCTCAATTATGTCGGCGGCTGGGATCGCCTCAATGACGGGATCGCAGCCCTGTCGCAGTTCGACCAGAAACGAACACCGGAGGGGTATAGCCACTATATTGCCATACCCGGCGTGATCCAGTTCGTCTCGGGACTCGGAGTGGAAAGCCCGGTCGGCGGCGCCTGGACCGCGATTATGGTACTGACCTACATGTTCGCCCTGATGGGGATTCAGTCCTCACCGGCGTTCTCCATGTGGGCCTTCTCCAACCACAATCCGAAGCCGTTTGCCCCGCAACAGGTCTGGGCCTCGTCCTTCGGGATCGGGATCATCCTGATGGTCTTCACCGCCATTCAGGGCCTGGGGGGACACTTCCTGGGGGCCGACACGGCCTTCCTGGCGGCACATCCGGAACTGGTCAATAACGCCATGGCCGAAGGTCTGCATGGTATCGACCTGATGGAATCCGAGGGTAAACAGGGCATGCTGATACCCCAGTACATCTATCTGCTGGGCGATGCCGCACCCTGGTTTGCCGGTCTGCTGGCAGTCTGTGCGCTGGCGGCCATGCAATCCACCGGCGCGGCCTATATGTCCACCGCCGGCGGCATGCTGACCCGCGATCTGCTCAAGCGCTATATCCTGCCCAATGCCACCCATGCCCAGCAGAAACTGTGGGGCCGGGTTGGCGTTGCCATCATCGTGCTGGCGGCATTGATGGTGGCGACCACGGCCACCGATGCGCTGGTACTGCTCGGCGGTCTGGCGGTGGCCTACGGCTTCCAGATGTGGCCGGCGCTGATGGCGGTCTGCTACTTCCCGTGGCTGACCCGTCAGGGTGTCGTGCTGGGCCTGATTGCCGGCCTGGTTGCCGTGACCCTGACCGAGAAAATCGGCGCGGATCTCATGCCATGGGGCCGCTGGCCGTGGACCATCCACTCCGCGGGCTGGGGTATCATCTTTAACCTGGGCATCGCCGTCATTGTCTCCTTCTTCACTCAGAACAAGGCAGACCATGATCACAAGATGACCTACCACAGCTTCCTGCGTGAACATGCCAGCGTACCGGCCGCCAAGAAGAAACTGGTACCGACCGCCTGGATCATCGTGCTGGTCTGGTTCTTCTTCGGCATCGGTCCCGGCGCGGTAATCGGCAACACCATCTTCGGCAACCCGAACGATGCCAGCACCTGGCTGTTTGGCATGCCGTCTATCTGGCTCTGGCAACTGCTATGGTGGGCACTGGGCGTGTTCATGATGTGGTTCCTGGCTTACAAGATGGAAATGTCGACTGTTCCCGAACGGGAAATCGAAGTTCTGCACGAAGATATCGGCGACATCCATATGGACGTGGACAAACCGTAAGCTTCATTGCAGGTTAACGGACAAAGGGAGGGCTTCGGCCCTCCCTTTTCTTTCCCCGCTTTGAAATTTGTAATACGATACAGCGTATGCTCTATTTTATTATTTCAGTACTGGTTCTTGCCGGGTTGCTGTTCATCCCTGTCAGCAAGCTGATCTGGGTATTCAGCGTACGACGCCTGCAACGCAAGACCCACACAGAATTGACACAGACGGAGATCGATGCGCAACTCAATCGCGCGCGTTTCATCAGTCTCTTTGTCTGCCTGATATTTTCTTTCCTGTTCAATCTGCAAATCACGGGATTACCTGGCAATGGATGATCCGCTTTACCGAACCCTCAAGACACTCGCCATCGGCCTCGGCCTGCTGTGGCTGGGCTATATGGTCTATGAAGGACTGGCCCGCGAACACGTACCCGGTGAGAAAGCCTACGAAGCCGCCAATCGTCATTTCGAGGATGGCCGCTACAAAGAAGCGATCGAGGAATACGAAGCGGCCCTGCAGGCCAATAATGAACTGCTCCCCGCCCTGCGCGGCAAGGCACGCAGTCTGATTCAGCTCCAGCGCTATGATGAGGCCCTGTCAGTCTTCAATCAGGCCATCGAGAGCGATCCTGAATTTGCCCCGACCTATGCCAACCGCGGCATCCTGTACGATCGAATGGGCCGTTACAAAGCCGCGATCCGGGATTATGAAAAAGCCCTGGAGCTGATGCCGGAGCTGGCCGACGGGCCTAGCTGGATTACCCGCTTCCTGCGCCTGCAGCCGGAGAAGCCGCCGACCATCGATGATCGCGCAAAATACCTGAAACAACAGCTGGCCCTGCCCGAGGAAGAACGTAAATTGCGCGACCCCCAGCAGGATCAACAGCAGCGTAGTTACAAGATGTGAGGCTCAGACAACCCCGATAATATCGACCAGCAAAACCCGGATACAAAACAGCAGGGCAATCGAACCGAACAGCAGATGGCCGATCTCGGTTTCCCCGCTATCATCCCGATAGGTTAGTCCGTGATAGGCAATCGCGGCGGTAATCAGGACAAACACCCAGTCAAGCATACCGACGTCTCCCAAGTTATTATTGTCTGGCGGTATCCATCAACCATACACCGAACCGCCCGGAGCGACCAGCCCCCTGTTACCAGACCTCAGACAGCCATTGGGAAAGGACACCCGGTATTACTTTAACACAGCGCACAACCCTATCCCGTCTTCACCTGGAGGAGTCAGGAAAGCCCCGGTTCAATAACACGGGGGGAAATAACACTCGTCTCCGAACTGCAGCCATTCCGGAGACAGACTGCTGACAACGATCAGAAACACCAGAATAAAAATCAGTCCCAGCAGCACTTTCAGGCCCCGGCGTATCGCTTTGAAATCGGCAGGCTGATAGCGGGGCGGATGCGGATATTGTCCCGATTGCGACTGAGCCGCCTGATTGACGACCCCCCGGGCATAATGACGTACCCAGATCGGCACGGTATTGCGGAACATATAGTCGGCAAAATCCTGTTCCAGCTGGTGCACACCGGCCGCCTTGCCATACCATGCCCGGTAGGCCAGCTCGAACAGGCGGAACTCACTGATATCCAGCAAGGCAACGGCATCCAGCAGTGTCTGTATGTCGGTCGACAGGGGTTTGTCGTGCAACAGGAACATGTCTCGGGCCATGTATCGGTTTGGTCTTGCTTCTGCCAGTATAGTATAGTCATCTGAAACTGCCCGGGATCGATGCCATGGCGCCATCCGCCGATCCACAACTCAACGCGCTGCCACTGGCGCGTGACCTGCCCGCTGCCGACCGCCACGCCCTGCTAGCCGCGGCGAGCGAGCGACATCTGACGCCCGGAGAGATTCTGTTTCACCAGGGTGAAAGCTATACCGGCCGGATTTACCTGCTCCTCTCCGGCGAGATCGGCATCCGGCGTGAGAATGGCCTGCAGTATTCCACTGCGCCCGGTGAATTGCTCGGGCTTTCCAATTATCTGGACAAAAGTGCCTATCACTCGACCGCCACCGCCCTGGGCCCGGTACAGCTGCTGGAAATCGCCGATGACAGACTCAAGCAGCTGGAAAGTGCCTATCCGGCCATTGCCGACCTGATCAGCCGGGTCATTGCCGAGCGTATTAGACGACGCTCCTGGCGCACCCAGGTGGAGCACGGCCCGCTTGCCCAGCCCGTGCGCGGCATTATGAAATCACCACTGTCTACCTGTCGTGTCGGTCTGAGCCTGCGGGAGGCCTTTCAGGTGATGCAGGAACGCAAGATTGGCAGCCTGGGTGTCCTGGACGAACAGGACGAACTGTTCGGCGTATTGACCTATGCCGGTCTGGCTGAAGCCCTGGCGGTCAAGGATGCCACGCCGGAACAACCGCTGGACAGGGCCACCTGCGACACCCCGCGAACCATCGACTCCAGCGCCCCTATCTGGCAGGCCCATGATCTGCTTGCCAGCTATAACACCAAATATCTGATCGTGACCGAACACGAGCGGCCGGTCGGGCTGGTCTCGCAAACCGATCTGCTGCGTTCGCTGATCAGCGGCGACAACAGTCTGCTGGAGCGTATCGATCAGTCCCGGGATCTCGGTGAATGCCGACAGCATTACGAAGCGCTTTACCAGTACGCGGGACAATGCCAGCAGAGTAACCGTTATGCCAGCCAGGCCGTGCGCCTGCTCAGCCATGCCCATCTGCGCCTGCAGCGCCGGGTGGTGGAATTAACCCTGGATGAAATGGCCGGGGAACACGGCCCACCGCCCTGCCGTTATGCCCTGCTGATCATGGGTTCCGGCGGCCGCCAGGAAATGTTGCTCAACCCCGATCAGGACAACGGCCTGATCATCGACGATCGGGACGGCGAGCCGGATAGCGCAACCCTGAACTGGTTTGAACGGTTTGCCGAAAAACTGAACCCGAACCTGGATGAGGCCGGTTACATTCTCTGCCCCGGGGACATCATGGCGCGCAATCCGATGTATCGCAAAACCCTCTCCCGCTGGCAACAACAGCTGAGCCACCTGATCGACAAACCCAACATGAAAGGGGCCATCTGGTCCAATATCGTGTTTGACTTCGACACCCTGTATGGCGATGACAGTCTGACTTACAGCCTGCGCCGTCATCTTCTGGATAATCTGCAGAAAAATCATCGCCTGCTGGATTACATGGTGGAACATGATGCCGAAGGCAAACCGGCCATCGGTCTGTTCAATCGACTGGTTACTTCCGATGCTGAAGAAGAAAAAGGCAGTATCGATATCAAACGCAACGGCTTGCGCATTATCGCCGACGCCGCCCGGGTCTATGCCCTGGCCAATGCCATCAGCCAGCACAATACACTGGATCGGCTCAAAAGCCTGGTGCATCGCGGTGTGCTCAGTGCCGACCTGGTCGATGCGGTCAGTTTTGCCTACGAGGAGCTGCTCGATATGATCCTGCAAAACCAGATTCATCAAAAGCAGACGCAACAACCGCTGGATAAACGCATCTACCCGGAAAAGCTGAACGAACAACAACGCTCCATGCTGCGCATGGCCATGCGTGCCATCAAACGCCTGCAGGACAAACTGCAGGGGCAGTTCGGTCACGCGGCATTTTAAGCATGGCCACACCCTCCCTGCTACAGGCGCTCTATCAAAAATTATTCGGCCATCGCGGGCCACCGGATGATCCGGATCTTTATCGTCTGTGGCAGGCCTGCCGACTTAATAACCGCCGCAGCCTGTTACTCACGCCGGTGGAGCAGTGCCGTTTCGTGGTCATGGATACCGAGACCACCGGTTTTCATGCTTACGGGGGCGATGAGATCGTCTCCATTGCCCTGCTCGAATATGACGGCCTGCAGCCGACCGGTCGCGAGTATTACCAGATCATCAATCCGCAAAGACCGATTCCGGAAACCTCCCGCCAGATTCACGGTATAGACGACGCGGATGTGCAGAACGCCCCGATCCTGAAAACCGTTTTGCCGGAGATACTCGCCTTCCTGCAGGACAGTGTACTGGTCGGCCATCACCTGCAGTTCGATCTGCGCTTTCTCAACCGGACCCTCTATGAATGGCTCGGCTGCAAACTCAAACACCCCACGCTGGATACCATGTTGATGTATCAGGCCTGGAGCGGACGCCTCGCTCATTACGAACTGGAGCAGGTCGCCCGGGCCTGTCATATCGAAGTGCTGCAGCGGCATACGGCCCGCGGCGACGCCCGCACCGCCGCCGGGATTTTCGAGGTACTGGCCGGCCGGCTGGTGGATCCCAACGCTCCTGTTAAATCTCTTATAAATCAGCAAATTAGCGATGAGTAACCCCTTCCGTGCCGGGTCGAAATGCTTGAAGCGCCGGCACACTCCTGTTAAAAAGAATGCATGAAAACGTCACTCGCCGATAGCCTGTTACAGCACCCGTTGAGCCGTCGAATCGGCTGGGTTCTCTACGCTATCGTGTTCTATATCAGTGGTGAAAGTTTCGTCATCTGGCTGCTGGAGCCTCACAATTTCAGCGGTGGCATCCGCTGGCTGGGAGTGGCGGCTTTTCCGGTATTGTTCATTGCCTTCTTTTTCATTCAACGCCATCTGGGCTGTGCCAGCGGTCAGTGCCCGGTAGACGATGCCGACGGCACCCGATCGAAAGACAACCACTACCAGCCGCCCCCCGGTATGTAAAAACCAACCGACTTTATTTCGAATAACAATTATCAGGAGTCACTCATGTCACAAGAGAAGATATATGACATCCCCGCGGATTTCGCTGCCCAGGCCAACATCAGCGAAGCCGATTATCAGGCCATGTATCAACGCTCGATTGATGATCCGGAGGGCTTCTGGGCCGAACAGGCGGAAAAGTTCATCACCTGGTACAAGCCCTGGGACAAGGTACTGGACTGGAATTATGATGCCGATAACCTCTATATCAAATGGTTTGAAGGCGGCAAACTGAATGTGGCCTATAATTGTATCGATCGCCATCTCGAGGAACGGGGCGATCAGACCGCGATCATCTGGGAAGGTGATGATCCGAACGATGCCAAACACATCACCTACCGGGAACTGCATGAACAGGTCTCGCGGCTCGCCAATGTTCTGAAAGATCGGGGTGTCAAAAAAGGCGATCGGGTCTGTATTTATATGCCGATGATTCCCGAAGCCGGTTATGCCATGCTGGCCTGTGCCCGTATCGGTGCCGTGCATTCGGTGGTGTTCGGCGGTTTCTCGCCCGAATCACTCAAGGATCGGATCCTGGATTCCGACTGCCGGGTCGTGATCACCGCCGATGAAGGGGTGCGCGGCGGCAAGGCCGTTCCGCTCAAGGCCAATACCGACAAGGCCCTGGAAGCGTGCCCGAACGTCCACACTGTGCTGACCGTACGACGCACTGGCGGAAAGACCGACTGGCACGAACAGCGCGACATCTGGTATCACGAGGCCGTTGAAAAGGCCTCGGCGGATTGCCCGCCGGAAGAGATGGACGCCGAGGATCCTCTGTTTATCCTCTACACCTCCGGCTCTACCGGCAAACCCAAGGGGGTATTGCACACCACCGGCGGCTATCTGCTGTTTACAGCCATCACCACCAAATACACTTTCGATCTGCACGACGGGGACATCTACTGGTGTTCCGCAGACGTCGGCTGGATTACCGGCCACAGCTATCTGGTCTACGGCCCGCTGGCCAACGGCACCACTACCCTGTTCTTCGAAGGGGTGCCCAATTATCCCGATGCCTCGCGTTTCTGGCAGGTGGTCGACAAACACAAGGTGAGCGTCTTTTATACCGCGCCGACGGCGATCCGCGCCCTGATGCGCGAAGGGGAGGACCCGGTCAAAAAGACCTCGCGCCAGTCACTGCGACTGCTGGGCACGGTGGGCGAACCGATCAACCCCGAGGCCTGGGAGTGGTATCACAAGGTCGTGGGTGACGGGCGCTGCCCGATCGTCGATACCTGGTGGCAGACCGAAACAGGCGGCCATCTGATTACACCTTTGCCCGGCGCCACAAAACTCAAACCCGGCTCCGCGACCCGTCCCTTCTTCGGCGTCAAACCGGGCATCATCGACACGGAAACCAACCAGCTGATCGAGGGCGACGGCGAAGCCACCGGTGCCCTGGTGATCACCCGGCCCTGGCCGTCGCAGATGCGCACTGTTTACGGCGATCACCAGCGCTTCGTCGACACCTACTTCAAGACCTATCCCGGTTATTACTTCAGTGGCGACGGTGCTCGACGGGACGCCGACGGCTATTACTGGATCACCGGCCGTATGGACGACGTA
Organism: Pseudomonadota bacterium; assembly: GCA_034190045.1. Classification (GTDB taxonomy): domain Bacteria; phylum Pseudomonadota; class Gammaproteobacteria; order UBA6429; family Thiohalophilaceae; genus Thiohalophilus. The sequence continues at coordinate 9,189 of JAXHTI010000036.1, read as the reverse complement.
CTCAACGTTTCCGGTCACCGTATGGGCACCGCCGAAGTGGAATCCGCGCTGGTCCTGCATGAAAAAGTTGCCGAGGCCGCCGTGGTCGGCTATCCGCACGACATCAAGGGTCAGGGCATCTATGCCTATGTCACTACGGTCAAGGGTGTGGAACCCAGCGAGGAACTCAAGAAGGAACTGCTGGAACTGGTGCGCCAGGAAATCGGCCCGATTGCCAAACCCGATGTCATCCAGTGGGCGCCGGGCCTGCCCAAAACCCGTTCCGGCAAGATCATGCGCCGCATTCTGCGCAAGATCGCCGAAAACGACCTGGACAACCTGGGCGATACCTCCACCCTCGCCGATCCGGCCGTGGTCGACAACCTGATCGAAAACCGGGCCAACAAATAAACTTCCCTGTTAGCAGAGCGGACCGTGGTCCGCTCTGCTCTTTCTTCACACAATTGTTATGACAGGCCTGTCCGCATCGGCTAATCTTGTACGTATGGCTGTTTCAATATCAAGTAGCAAGCGTGATCATGCGCCCGAACAGGGCACATCGACTCAAAGCGAGTGGCAATGAAACACTTCAACGAACTCCAGGATAAACTCCTGAATCAGCTTTGGCAGATCGATATCCGTTCCCTTTCTATCTGGCAGCGACGGGGCATCGGTGCATTGCGAGTACTCTATTTGATTGGGCGAGACCTGGCCAGTGGCGAGTTGAACATGCGGGCCATGAGTCTGGTCTATACGACGCTTCTGGCAATCGTACCGTTACTGGCGGTCAGTTTCTCGGTACTCAAGGGATTTGGCTATCACAACCAGCTGGAACCGATCCTGCTCAACTTGCTGACACCGCCTCTGGGCGATCGCGGTGCCGAGATCACTCACCAGATTATCGGCTTCGTGGAGAACGTCAAGGCCGGGGTACTGGGCTCGGTCGGCCTGGTACTCCTGCTCTACACGGTCATATCACTGACCCAGAAAGTTGAGCGCGCTTTTAACTATACCTGGCAGGTCAGCGAAAACCGGTCCATGGCCCGGCGTTTCAGTGATTATTTCAGCGTAATTCTGATCGGACCGTTGCTGATCATCGCGGCGATCACTCTGACAGCCTCCATAACCAGCAGTACCCTGTATAGCAGTATGCAGAACACCGCTGTTATCGGCTGGTTACTGCAAAGCTTCAATGAGTCGTTGCCCTATTTGCTGGTAATCCTGGCGTTTGCCTTTATCTATGTGCTGGTGCCCAATACCCGGGTCAGGATCCGGTCGGCGCTGGTCGGGGCTATCGTGGCGGGGATTTTATGGCAGACCGTCGGCTGGGGATTTGCCGAACTGGTCTCGTCCTCACCGCGCACCATCGCCATCTACTCGGCCTTCGCCACGTTGTTCCTGTTTATTATCTGGTTATATATCAGCTGGTTGATCCTGCTGATCGGCGCCAGTATCGCCTTTTATCATCAGTTTCCTGAACGCCGCTGGCGTGAATCCCGGCAGATGCACCTGAGCAACCGTTTGAAGGAAAAGCTGGCCCTGGCGGCGATGATTGCAATCGCACGTCGTTATTATGAGAAACAACCTGAATGGACTCTATCGGAACTGGCCGGCAGTTTAAATATTTTCGAACAGAGCCTGCATCCGATTCTGGAACAACTGGTTCAGGGGCAATTACTAGTACGTACCGATCATGAACCAGCCCGTTATATTCCCGGGCATGCGCCGGAACAGATTAACCTGCTGGCAATTCTCGATACCATTCGCCAGGCCGATGAAAATTACATGGTTAACCTGGATCGCTTGCCGCCGGATCCGATCGTCGACCAGGCTTTTGATGCATATCAGCAAGCCGCCGCCCACCAGCTTGAAAAATTCGATTTACGCAGTCTGGCTGTCGCTGAAAAACCGGCTGGCTCTACAAAGGTATGAATCGGGTTCTTGTTCCGGTCATCCAGGAAGACAGGACCGGTTGCGCCATTGCCAGTGCGGCGGCGATCGCCGGCATCGATTATCAGACGGCCCGTAAAGTCGCCAACGATTTGGGAATCCATACGGCGGATCCACAACTCTGGTCATCCATTGAACCGCTGCAACGCCTGCTGGCGCACCTGGGGATTCAAAGTGACCGTCAGGAGATTCCTTTTACTACCTGGCAGACACTGCCCGATTGTGCTCTGCTGGCGATCAAATGGCACCGGGAAAACGGTAAACCGCACTGGCACTGGGTCGTGTTTGTCCGCCAGGCGGGAAAGAGCCTGGTTCTGGATTCCAATCCTTCACTGAAATCCTCGATACGTACTGATTTGTGGCGCATGCAACCACGCTGGTCTATTTCCGTCCGGCTCTGATACGCACAGCCGGTATCAAGCTCGATCGCCCCTTCGTACCGGCGTGATAATCACATGCGCAATTCTTTCAACCGCCGATCGATGCGGGCCTGCCAGCCGGTGCCCCGGGTGAATTCGTACATGTTGCGCAACACATCCCGCTCGGCCGGTTTGCGGACCTTGCGCAGGATGACGTTACGCCGAAATCGCGATGTATCGGTCAGTTCATGGATGACAAACGAACCGGCAAATTTCACCTCGCCCGGCTGAACATGGATCATGTTCTGATAGGCGGTGCGGTTGTCTTTGACAAAGGTATAATCCTTGAACCGGGAATAGACCGCGGCAATGTAATATTTGCCGGGCTTGATGTTCTCGACCATGAAATCGCCGTTCTCAAACACCAGCACCCGCGGCGGAATCTTGAACGGCGGCAGATAGAACTTGCCGTATTCCCGGAACTCGATTTTGGTAATCTCCTGGGGCGCCAGCACGTTACCGAACACCACGGCATTATCCGGCGCTTGCACCGGATCCGGCGGCGCCGGCAGCGCACAGCCCGCCAGCGCGCCACACAGCAGCAACAAACCGCCCAGTCTCCTCATTGCACTCATTCTCTCTCCTCGCAACCTGCGCCGCCCCCGGGGCGGCAAATATTCACCTCTGCCGGTAAATATGCACAGACCGGGCCAATCCGGGGTATTTCTACGTTCCATTTTTCAGTGCCACTGGAAAACAACGCAGAGGGCGCAAAGACGCCAAGAACGCAAAGAGATAGTTTTATTAAGCCTACTTAGCCAGAAGCGTGATATATCTTTCGCATTACAGATTAACCCCAGATGCGGAACCAGCATTTCCTGAGTCTTTGCGTCCTTTGCGTCTTGGCGTTCTTTGCGTTCCTTCCACCAAACCCGGCTAATCGGAAGCACAAAAAAAGGGCCCGAAGGCCCTTTTTTATCAAGCAGTTAGGACGACGGCTTACTGGCCGACGGCCTTCATGCTGAGGCGGATGCGGCCCTGTTTGTCGATCTCCAGGACCTTGACCTTAACCATCTCGCCTTCCTTGAGCTTGTCGCTGACGTTCTCGACGCGCTCTTCGCAGATCTGCGAGACGTGGACCAGGCCGTCCTTGCCGGGCAGGATGGTGACGAAGGCACCGAAATCCATCAGCTTGGCCACCTTGCCTTCGTAGACCTTGCCTACCTCGACATCGGCGGTCAGCTGTTCGACCTGGCGACGGGCCTCTTCGGCGGCCGCCTGGTCGTTGGAAGCGATCTTGACCACGCCATCATCGGTAATATCGATGCTGGTGCCGGTCTCCTCGGTGATCGCCCGGATAGTCGCGCCACCCTTGCCGATCACGTCACGGATCTTGTCCGGGTTGATCTTCATGGTGATAAAGCGCGGCGCGTAGCTGGACAGCTCCTGACGGGGCTTGTCGAGCACGGCGTTCATCTTGCCCAGGATGTGCAGACGGCCTTCTTTGGCCTGCTCCAGGGCCGCTTCCATGATTTCGCGGGTAATCCCGTCGATCTTGATATCCATCTGCAGGGCGGTGACGCCGTTCTCGCTGCCGGCGACCTTGAAGTCCATGTCGCCCAGGTGATCCTCGTCACCGAGGATATCGGTCAGTACGGCGAACTTGTTCTCTTCCTTGATCAGGCCCATGGCGATGCCGGCCACCGGGGCTTTGAGCGGCACACCGGCATCCATCATGGAGAGGCTGGAGCCGCACACGGAGGCCATGGAGCTGGAACCGTTGGACTCGGTGATCTCGGAAACCACGCGCAATGAGTAGGGATACTCTTCCATGTCCGGCATGACGCCGATCACGCCGCGCTTGGCGAGACGGCCATGGCCGATCTCGCGGCGACCCGGTGCACCGGTGCGGCCGGTCTCGCCCACACAATAGGGCGGGAAGTTGTATTGCAGCATGAACGGTTCACGGTAGGTGCCTTCCAGGGCATCGATGACCTGCGAATCGCGATCGGTCCCCAGCGTGGTGACGACCAGCGCCTGGGTCTCGCCACGGGTGAACAGGGCCGAGCCGTGAGTCCGCGGCAGCACGCCGGTTTTGACGGTGATGTCACGCACGGTGCGGGTGTCGCGGCCGTCGATACGCGGTTCACCGTTGATGATCCGGCCTCGAACCACTTTCTTCTCCAGCTTGCCGATCGCCCCCTGGACCTCGGATTCGCTGTAACCGCCCTCCTCGTCAGAGACCAGTTTTTCCAGGATCGCGTTGCGGATTTCGTTCAGCCGGTCATAGCGCGGCATCTTTTCCTTGATGGTATAGGCTTCGTTGAACTGGGCCTCGCCGGCTTCGGCCACGGCCTGGTGCAGGGCTTCGTTGACGCTCGGCGGCTGCCAGTCCCAGGCGGGAGTCCCTACCTCGGCGGCAAATTCCTTGATGGCGTCGATGGCGGTCTGCATCTGCTCGTGACCGTACATCACGGCGCCCAGCATGACCTCTTCGCTGAGCAGCTGGGCTTCGGACTCGACCATCAGCACGGCGTTTTCGGTACCGGCGACCACCAGGTCCAGCTCGGAACTTTCCAGCGCCTCGCTGCCCGGGTTCAGCAGGTAGTTGCCGTCCTTGTAGCCGACGCGAGCCGCGCCGATCGGGCCGTTAAACGGCACACCGGAGATGGCCAGCGCGGCCGAGGTCCCCAGCAGGGCCACCACATCGGGCGTCGCCTCGGGGTCCAGGGAGAGGACCGTGGCGATAATCTGGACTTCGTTGGCAAAACCTTTGGGGAACAGGGGGCGGATAGGACGATCGATGAGGCGGCAGGTGAGGGTTTCGTTTTCCGACGGTCGGGCCTCACGTTTGAGGAAGCCGCCGGGGATTTTACCGACTGCGTAGGTTTTTTCCTGGTAGTTGACCGTCAGCGGGAAAAAGTCGCGGCCTTCGACCGCCTCTTTTTCCGCCACCACCGTCACCAGCACCACGGTCTCGCCCATGCTGATTTTGACGGCGCCGGTGGCCTGACGGGCTATTTCCCCGGTTTCCAGCGTTACGGTGTGATCACCATATTTGAATTCTTTTGTTGTAACTGCCATGAATTGTCCTTCTACCGGCGTGAATTACTTGCGCAGACCCAGGCTGGTAATCAGCTGACGATAACGCTCCAGATCCCGGTTCTTCAGGTAATCGAGCAGTTTACGCCGTTTGCTGACCATGCGCAGCAGACCCTGACGGGAGTGGTGATCCTGCTTGTGCGACTTGAAGTGGTCAGACAGCTCATTGATGCGCGCGGTCAGCAACGCAACCTGGACTTCCGCTGAGCCGGTATCACCGGTAGAGCGGGCATATTCGTTCACAATCGTGGACTTTTGTTCGGCGCTTAAGGCCATTCGCAAGCTCCTGTTCTACAATCATTTTGCCTGAAAATCAGAGCGCGTATTCTACCCGCGCCCCGGTCGGTTGTACAAGCATTCCGCACGGAAATGCCCGCTTTTTTCTGTTTACGGCGCCCGCCTCAGCCGGCGCTGCTCACCAGTCGCTGGGGAGCCACCCGGCCGTCGCCCAGAATCCGTCCCACGCCGATAAAACGGTGCTCGTCACCCACAAACAGGCGCACCAGACCGCTGGTCGGGGCGCGGGCAATCTGCACCGCCTGGCCCTGACACAGGTAGTAGGCCGTGTTGTCCGTCAGCACCAGCTCGGGCCAGTCATCCAGCGCGGCCTCGACCGGCAGCAGGGCCCGATCCAGGGCGGCCAGATCCTCGCTTTCGGCCCGCTGCTCCAGCTCGGCCAGGGTAACGGCGTCCGCCACGGAAAAGGGGCCGGCGGCGGTGCGCCGCAGGGCCGACAGATGGGCCCCGCAGCCCAGCTGGTGGCCGATATCCTCGGCCAGGGTGCGCACGTAGGTCCCCTTGGAACAATGCACCTCCAGCACCATCTGATCGCCTTCCAGACTGACCAGTTCCAGGCTGTGAATGGTAATCCGGCGCGGCTCCCGCGCGATCTCCTTGCCCTGATGGGCGAGCTTGTAGAGCGGCTGGCCGTTGACCTTGATGGCCGAGTGCATGGGCGGGATCTGCTCGATCTCGCCGATAAAACGCGCCAGGATTGCCTCCACTTCAGCCCGGCTGTAGTCGCCCACCGGCTTGCGCTCCAGCACCTCGCCCTCGGCATCGGCGCTGGTGGTCGTCACCCCCAGCTGGCAGGTGGCCAGATAGCGCTTGTCCGAATCGAGCAAAAAGCCGGAAAACTTGGTCGCCTCGCCGAAACAGAGCGGCAACAGGCCGCTGGCCAGCGGATCCAGATTGCCGGTGTGGCCGGCCTTGGCGGCCCTGAACAGCCGCTTGACCTGCTGCAGGGCCGCGTTGGAAGTCAGGCCGATCGGTTTATCCAGTAATAAAATGCCGTTGACCGGACGGCCTTTGGGACGACGTCTTGCCACTAACTGACTACCTCATTCGTCGCGTTGCTTGTCGGATTTGACCGCTTCATCGATCAGGCGCGACAATTCGTTGCCCCGCGCCATGGACTCGTCATACACGAAACGCAACGCCGGGACGGTGCGCAGGGTCATGCGCCGCCCCAGTTCATGGCGTAGAAAGCCGCCGGCCCGGTTAAGAACCTCCAGGCTGGCGGCAATATCCTGTTGTTGATCATCGAGCACGGTAATAAAGACCTTGGCATGCGCCAGGTCGCGGGAAACTTCCACGGCGGAGACGGTTACCATACCCAGGCGCGGATCCTGGATCTCCTGCTGAATCAGGGTTGCCAGTTCGCGCTGCATCTGTTCGCCGATACGCCGGGTGCGGCTGAAGTCTTTGGCCATGAGCCTGCCGTTGGGTAATAAATACTGTCTGTGGAGGATCAGATCTGACGGGCGACCTGGATCCGTTCATAGACTTCGATTTGATCGCCGACCTTGACGTCATTGTAGTTCTTGACGCCGATGCCGCATTCAATGCCCTGCTTCACTTCGTTAACGTCGTCCTTGTAACGGCGCAGGGATTCCAGTTCCCCTTCGTAAATCACCACGTTCTCGCGCAGTACGCGAATCGGGTTATGCCGCTTGACCACGCCCTCGGTGACCATGCAACCGGCGATAGCGCCCAGCTTGGGTGAACGGAACACATCCCGGACTTCGGCCAGACCGATAATCTGTTCCCGGGTCTCGGGCGAGAGCAGGCCGCTCATCGCGGCTTTCACTTCATCGATCAAATCATAGATGACGCTGTAATAGTGCAGGTCGACCTCTTCTTCGTCGATCAGACGTTTGGCCACCGCATCGGCACGTACGTTAAAGCCGACCAGAATGGCGTTGGACGCCACGGCCAGGTTCACATCCGATTCGGTAATGCCACCCACGCCGCTGGCGACGATCTTGACCTTGACCTCGTCGGTGGAGAGTTTCTGCAACGCGTCGGCAATCGCCTCGACCGAACCCTGCACGTCCGCCTTGAGCACGATGTTGACCACGCCAACCTCGCCCTCTTCCATCTGTGAGAACATGTTCTCCAGTTTGGCGGCCTGCTGACGGGCCAGTTTCACATCGCGGAACTTGCCCTGACGGTACATCGCCACTTCACGCGCCTTGCGTTCATTGGGCACGACCACCGCATCGTCACCGGCACTGGGCGTGCCGGAGAGACCGAGGATCTCGACCGGAATCGAGGGACCGGCCTCTTCGACCTGTTCGGCTTTTTCATTGAGCATGGCGCGCACGCGGCCGTACTCAAGACCGGCCAGCAGGATGTCGCCCTTGCGCAGAGTCCCTTTCTGGACCAGAACCGTGGCGACCGGACCGCGCCCCTTGTCCAGACGCGATTCGATCACCACGCCCTGGGCATTACCCTCGCAGGTCGCTTTGAGTTCCAGCACTTCGGAAACCAGCAGAATCGCTTCCAGCAGCGACTCAATGCCCTCGCCGGTCTCGGCGGAAACATGCACGAACATGGTATCGCCACCCCACTCCTCGGGGATGACATCCAGCTGGGCCAGTTCATTCTTAACCTGATCGGGATTGGCTTCGGGTTTGTCCATCTTGTTGACCGCCACGATCAACGGCACGCCGGCCGCCTTGGCATGTTGTACCGCTTCCTTGGTCTGCGGCATGACGCCGTCGTCGGCGGCGACCACCAGAATCACGATGTCCGTCGCCTGGGCGCCACGGGCACGCATAGCGGTAAATGCCGCATGGCCCGGGGTATCCAGAAAGGTGATATCGCCATTTTCCTGTTCGACATGGTAGGCGCCGATATGCTGGGTAATACCACCGGCTTCCCCGGAGGCCACCTTGCTGCGACGAATATAATCGAGCAGCGAGGTTTTGCCGTGATCGACATGACCCATAATGGTCACCACCGGCGCACGGTGAATCGCTTCGCCGACCTCGTCCTCGACGACCAGGTCCTCTTCGATCGCGTCAGCCTTGAGCAATTTGACCGTGTGCCCCATCTCCTCGACCACCACGGCTGCGGTTTCCTGATCCAGGACCTGGTTGATGGTCACCATGGAACCCATGCCCATCATCACCTTGATCACTTCGGCGGCCTTGACGGACATTTTCTGCGCCAGCTCGGAGACAGTAATGGTCTCAGGCAGCGCTACTTCATGCACGATCGGCGCATTGGGGCGCTGGAAACCGTGTTCCCCGGAGGAACCGGCGGCAGCAGGACGGGGTTTACCCGAGGAGCGCTTGCGGCGCTTGCCCGACTTGTCGGCGGTAACATGCAGTTCCTGACGACCGTAACGGGTACCACCGCGCTCTTCTTCCCGCCGTTCTTTGCCTTTTTTCGCCTTGGCGGGACGCGCACCCGGCTTGGTTTCCTTGACTTCCTCAGCCTGTTTGCGCGCGATCTCTTCCTGCTGCTGTTTGGCGGCGGCCGCTTCTTCTTCGGCCTTGCGCTTGGCTTCGAG
>JAXHTI010000035.1:9782-22828 GCA_034190045.1 Pseudomonadota bacterium | reverse complement strand
CTCCTGGTTGCTGTAGTTGTCACCCTTGATGCGGTACATGAATATCTCGCCCAGCGGCGTGGTGATCGGGGCAAGGCCGCCTTCGATGCCGGCAGGCAATGAATCCCACACCTGATTGAGACGCTCGGTGACCAGGTTACGCGCCAGGTAAATATCTGTATCGTCATCGAAGTCGACTACGATGACGCTCAGGGCGTATTTGGTGGTGGAACGCAACACGGTCTGCCCGGGAATGCCCTGCATCTCCATTTCTATCGGAAAGGTGATGCGTTGTTCCACTTCGGTCGGTGACAGACCCGGTGCCTTGACGATGATCTGTACCTGGGGAGATGAAATATCCGGAAAGGCGTCAATGGGCAGGTTCTTGAATGACCAGAAGCCTGCCACGGTGATGGCCAGGGTCACCAGCAGAATCATCAGTCGCTGGGTCAGAGAAAAACGGAGTAATGCAGCGATCATGTTATTGACCTCCCTGTTCGATAGGGGTTGCAGCTAAAGGGGAAACCGCCTGGCCGGCATAAAGTTTGACGTCCGCCAGTTCAGCGCGGGATTGGTACAGTAACTCCAGATAGCGCAGGCGCGAGTCAAAGTAGGTGTTGTTGGCATCGACCAGCGACAGCATGTTCAATTCACCGCTGGCGAAACCCTTCTGGGTAAGATCCAGCATTTGCCGGGCCGGCTTGAGCACGGTCTGTTGATAATCGTTGGACTGTTCGACCAGGTGAGACAGGTGGGCCAGGCTACGCTTCAGATTTATCTGCAGGTCGCGCTGCAAACGTTGTAGCTCGATGCGTTGCTGGTGGGCTTGGTAACCGGCCTTGCTGACGGCAGTATCCTTGCGACTATGCAAGGGAATCTGCACGCTGAGCATGACACCGTAAACGTCTTCGCGACCGGCCGCAAAAACGTCTTTCGAACGGCTGATGCTGAGGGTCGGATCGGCCAGCTGGCTGCTACGTGCCACGCCAATGTTGTGGGTCGCCGCCATCACCGTTTGTTGCTGGCTGGCCAGGCGTGGATGATTCTTCTGAATAGCCAGCAACCGCCCGGTGTCCGGCAGGGTTTTCACGGGCTGCAGTGCGGCGACGGCTTCGGTGCTTTGCGGCTCTATCACCAGCAGGCGGGTAAACTCGCTCAGTGCCTCGTGGTACTTGCCTTCGGCATTGATCACGGCCTGCTGGGCTTCTTTGAGAATAATGTTGAGCCGGATTTTCTCCAGCGGTGTCAGGTAACGGACGACCGTACCCGCATCGTTCTTGCGCGGTTTGCGGTTGAGACGGTTGGCCAGTGTCAGTCGCTTTTTGGACAGTTTGAGTTTCGCCGAGGCAAACTGAAGTTGATGAAACACCTTGGCCACCCGGTTCTGTAATTGCAGTGACTGATATCGTTTCGTGGCTTGTGCCGCCTGCAGCCGGGACTCGGCAACCGACTTCTGGTATTTGAGACGGGACAGGGGAATCGGTTGACTCAGGGTGATATCAGTCAGGTCATAACCACCACTGCCGTCATCCTTACCCAGCTTGTTGTCGACGCGTAATTCGACGCTGGGGTCGGGCCACATGCCGGACAATTTAACGTCCTCCTGGCGAGCCCCAATTTGTGATTGAGATTTTTCTAACTCCGGTGAAACAGACAATGCCTGTTTCACGCTGGAGGCCAGTGTCCATTCCTGTGACAGGACAGGGTTTGTGATCAGCGTCAGCGAAACGCCGAGCAATAGAACAGGTATCCGTGAAAACATGTTGTAACTCCATAACCAGGACCGGGATTGGCGATCCGGTGCAATACATCCGCCGCAGTAACTGCGACGATTAGCGACAAAATTTCGTGGGAATGGAGTTTATTTCGGCGGGGCACGCAGCAGCGGCATGCCGTAATCCGGTGTATCTGGGGAAATACGCTGACTTCGGGGGAAACGGCAACGCGAACAGATTCGCGGGATGCCGAATACCAGCAAGGCAAGCAGCAGGGGGATAACCGGGATAGTGAAACCGGCCGGGTTGGCTTTGAGCAGGCCATCCGGGTTGATATTGATCTGATTCTGGGTATCAGCCTGTATGACATCTTTCACCAGCGAGCTGACAGAGACGGCAGCGCCGTGCTCGGCGGTTACGGCGGCCTCCTCGCTGTGGATATGCAACGGGGTCGAAATCAGAAACAGCAGGGCGCTGATCATGTACATGACCAGGAGTCGATACTGCAAGCTGCTGTTATTTCTGTAGATTGTCATCAAACCACCCATTGCGAAGTGGCGCCAATTTAGCAGGCGAAAATGAAATGAAGCTTAATTTTCGCAGGACAACGGAGGAGGAATGCCTGGTTCGTCACAACCTGTGGAGGTTAATGGTATCGGTGTTACAGGCTGCCGGGGTCGGCCAGTTTGCAGACCTCACCACCGTCAATCTCGCACTGAAGTGTGGCATGGCCAATATTAAATTTTTCATGAAGCCCGTCAGTCGCCTGGCGAATCATCTGATCGTCAGTGGGCAGGGAGGACATGACCAGGTGTGCGGTGAGGGCGGTTTCCGTGGTGCTCATTGGCCAGATGTGCAGGTCGTGAACTTCATGAACTTCCGGTAGCTTCGCGAGATAGGCCTCCACTTCATGAGGATCGATCCCCTTGGGGACGGCATCGATGGCCAGACCTGCCGAGTCGCGCAGCAGATCCAGGGTGCTATAGAGTATGACGACGGCGATCACCAGCCCGATTAATGGATCCAGCCATAGCCAGCCGGTGGCCATGATGGCAAAGCCGGCAACGACCACACCTAACGAGACCCCCGCATCGGCGGCCATATGCAGGAAGGCCGCCTTGATATTGAGATCCTCTTTCTGACCGGAGAGAAACAGCAAGGCCGTGGCGGTATTGATTGCTACGCCGATGGCGGCGACGACAATGATAGTCATCCCGTCGATGGGCTGCGGATCGGCGAAGCGGCCGAGCGCTTCCCAGGCAATTCCGCCAATGGCAACGAGTAATAACATCCCGCTGAATAGTGAGGCGAGGATCGTCAGGCGACGAAATCCATAAGTCCGGTAAGGTGTCGGCTTCTTGCCAGCGAGGTAGATTGCCCCCCAGGCTAGCAGCAGAGTCAGCACGTCAGCAAGGTTGTGCCCGGCATCGGTGATCAGCGCCAGGGAGTTACCGATGACGCCGTAGATAAACTCGATAACCACGAAGATCAGGTTGAGACTGATGCCAATGGTGAATGCGCGGTTATAGCTATGCGGGGCATGATGATGTGCATGTGCCATGGTGACAACTATCTATTGTCAACAGGGCAGCTGTCAATCACTCTGCCATCAATGCATGTTCTGGGTTTGTCGTGGATATGGTTTAAACAAAATCCCGGGGTATGACCGTGTCCCAGTTGGCCGAATAGACCCGCTTGTCGCCTTCGTAGGCATCGAGTTCGGCACGCAGATAGAAATCGCTCGCGGTCGAAGTCAATACCGTGCGGGTCACGGTTTTGACAAACCAGTCGCCGCGTTTGAAGCTGCGTTCCCACAGGGTTTCGCCACGAACCGAGTTGAAGTCGTCACCCTGATAGGTATACCACTCCAGCGCGTTGCGTCCCATCTCCAGATCGATGTCCTTGATGTAGACGATGCCGCTGTCGTTGATCACCTTGAGGGTCGAAAGATCGAGATCCAGATCCCGAATTACCCGCCAGTTATGGTGTTCCGGCTCGATCATTTCGGTGACCAGCGGCGCTGCCGCTTCCGGTTCGTCAAACGGTCGCAGGTTATTATCGCTTTCCCTGGGCGTGCGCACCGGCAAAAAGGCGCTGCTGATCCCTGCGATGACCTTGACCTGGGTGGATTCCGGTGCCGGCCAGGCAAGCGGCCAGTAAGAGGTGGATACCGCGATGCGCAGGCGGTGGCTGACGGGGAAATGCTGGGCGACATGGTTGAGCTGAATACGGACCCGGTATTGCTTGCCCGGCTGCAGCGGTTGCGGGTGTTCTGAATTATCCCGATGAGTCAGATTCAGCAGTCCATAGGTAACACGGGCGGCTTTGTTATCGGGGGCGATGTCGGACAGTCGGACTGCCAGCATGGCAACGGGTTTGTCCGGAATCACTTCCAGTTCGACACAGGGAGCACCGAGGATTTCGAGTGGTTCTTCCAGTGGCTCGCTGTCGAAGACCAGGGCACCGCCGTCTTCCTGGCGTTGATCGTGAGGCAGATCCGGCGCGGCCGCATAGGAACACCATTTACCGGCAAACAGACCGAGACCCAGCGGCGATTGCAGGTTGCGGGTCTCCTCACCGCTTGTTTGATCGACGGGGAGCAGCTGGCGTGCAGGGGCAAGAATGAACTCTCGCTGTTCGATTTCCGGGCCGGGCCAGGCGTTCTCGGCAACCCAGCGTCCGGGACGCATCTGATAGCGGGTCGTGGGCGGGACACTGTCCTGCATCCATACCCGCAGCATCGGATCGTCGTCGACACCGTTATCGAAACCTTTTAACCACCTGTCCCACCAGCGAACCGCTTCCTGCAAGAATCCGATTGCCGGGCCGGGCTGACCGATATGCGGATATTTATGGCTCCACGGGCCGATGAGTCCACAGCGTGGAACATCGAGGTTTTCCAGCAAGCGGAATACCGCATTGGAATAGCCGTCAGCCCAGCCGCTGACCGCCATCACCGGGCATTGCACGGCGGCGTAATCCTCGCAAATCGAACCATGCTTCCAGTAATCATCCCGGCGCTGGTGCTGCAGCCATTGCTCCAGCCACAGTCCGCTGCCGCGCAGACGTTCGAACCACATATCCCTCCAGGTGTCGCCGACCACTTGCGGATCGGGCGGGCAGGAGTTATAGGCGAACATGGTCGAGGCCCAGGAGAGGTTATCCCCCAGCAGACACCCGCCCATGTGATGCACATCATCGGCATAACGATCATCGGTGGAGCTGGCGGTAATGATGGCCTTGAGTTGCGGGGGGCGCATGGCGGCGATTTGCAGGCCATTGAAGCCGCCCCATGAGATCCCCATCATTCCGACCTTGCCGTTGCACCACGGTTGCGCCTCGAGCCATTGCAAAATCGCAACGCCGTCGTCCAGCTCCTGTTGCAGGTACTCATCGCGCAGCACGCCTTCGGAATCACCGCTACCGCGCAGATCCACCCGGATACCGGCATAACCGTGGCCGGCAAAATAGGGGTAGATCTGTTCATCCCGGGACCGGACCGAATCGCGCTTGCGATAGGGAATGTATTCGAGAATTGCCGCTACCGGTTCCTGTTCGGCATTTTCCGGGAGCCAGAGACGGGCCGCCAGGCGGATGCCGTCCGGCATGGGGATCCAGACATTTTCGATGGTTTTAACCTTGTGCGGAAATTCATTGACGATGCGCATGGACTAACCTCGTTCGGTTTCCCGGATGTCAAAACAGAGCCTGTTCAGGGCGGCCTGGTAGTTTGCCAGTAGCTGCTTCTGGTTCTTCGCTCCCATGAAAAGGGTGGCGATTTCATAACTATAGCTGTCCTGGTCGGGCAGATCACGCAACCACATGCCGGGTTCAATATGGAGCTGGATTTCGGTATCGGGAAAACACTGCTTTACCTGATCGATTTGTGAGCGAGTCGGAACGGTTTTGACATAACCATCACGGAAATGACGCAGCATGAATTTCGCGGCAACCCTGTGCCTGCCTTCGCGATGAGGGAAGCCGGGGGTATGCCCCAACGCTACATCGATCATCACAGCATGATGGTATTCGCCGTCGACCATTTTGAATAGCGGGCAATGCGATTTGGAAATACGGGTATTAATTTCGAGTAAATAAAGCTTGTTATCTTTTTTTGACCAGTAAAATTCGGCATTAAATGGTGAGTCATTATAGCCAAAATACAAAAGAACCTTCTCTATCGCCTGAATCATGCACTGTTTGACATGACCGGGAAGGTTTGACGGGTATTGATAGCGGGAAAAAGAGCTGCGGTGTCTTCCGGAACGAATTGAGTCCACAATGCCGTATACCGTTACCTCGCCTTTCTGAACATATCCCTCGAGAGTACATTGCCCGCCTCTGGAGATAATTCCCTCTGCGATACAGTAATTGCCATCAACAGGGGCGATATGCGACGGGATGTCTGCCTGTTTCAGGATGTCGTTAAACGGTTCGGCGAAACGGTGTATCCTGTCGCGAATAACGGCCAGGCTTTCTGTCAGTACCTTGCGATTATTGATCTTGAATCCGAGATAGGAAGAGGCAGATTTGATCGGTTTCAGCCAAAAGGGGAATTCGAGTTCGATTGCATCTTCTGCATTCGGATCGAAAGGGTTGACCAGTTGAAACTCGGGAACCAGTTCAGGAGCGACTTCAATTTGCAGGCAGCGGCTCCAGTATTTGTGTTCACACTTGAGTACTGCTTCCAGGTCTGGGCCAGGCAGGTTATAGCGTCGACGGAGTATTGGCAGTATGGTGCTGACCGGAAAGTCCCAGTAACCGACGATGGCATCGATTGAGCCTTCGAAGTTGTCCAGCTTTGTATAGGCCTGTTGTAGCAGGTGCTCGATCGGCTTGAGGACAGGACGTTTGATCGCCTGATAGGAGAGAAGGGAATGAAACTGATACTCATTCGCATGCCGCAGAGATCGCAACTGGGAGAGATTGAAATCGTCGAGTCCGACCACAAAGATGTTCGAGGACATCCTGCCACCCCGGCATTACTAGTGGTTGATCATTGTGGTGGTTATTAACGCGCGAAGGCAAGGGTTATTTATAACACTATCCTGGTTGGCGGGTTTCTCTTTCCACGCAACGTTGAAAGGCCGGCAGGTGGTTCTCCCGGGAGGCACGCTGCAGGTTACGAAGCACGCTCTGGATGTCCGGGTGGCCGCTGCTGGCATTGAGGAGACGATCATACATGGCGGCATTGTCGATTTCGGCAGCGACTCCTGCCTGGCAGGCGGCCAGCAGGGTTGCCGGTGTCTCGACACGATCCGGCCAGTTATCCTCGGGGACGCGTAGTCCATACTCTGTGAACAGCACCAGCAAGGCATCGATATGGCGTTGTTCCGCCTCGATGATATTGCTGAAAGGGCGTACGTCACCAAATTCTTCCAGGACCCGGCGATAGGTAGCGCGGGCTTTGTACTCGTCCTCGATCGCTTCGGTCAGGACTTCGGTCAGGGTTTCAGACATGGTCAAAACCTGGTGAGTGTTTGATTCAGTTTAGCGGTTTTGTGTGCCTTGACAATATACGTTGGCGTATCGCCTCCAGTCCACTGTGGTATTCGAGCTTGTTTGGCTGCTCCTGAATCCCGGCGCGTTTAAGCTTGTTCTGCATACGTGGATGGAGGTTGGCAACCAGCACGGTAATTTTTTGCTGCTGCAGGGTGGAGATCAGGGATTGCAGGGCGACAACGCCGGTCATATCGATCATCTGAACATCGCTCATATCCAGCACCACGATATCAATGTTGCTGTTGACGTGGTGCAGGGTGCTGATGGCTTTCTCTGCGGCGCCGAAAAACAGCGCACCGTTGACATCGTAGACGGCCACGTTATCCGGGATATCACGCAGATGTGTATGCTCTTCGGGGTTGATCAGTTCGGCCCCGGTCAGGCTGGAGATACGGCGAATAAACAGGATCGCAGCCAGTACCAGCCCGGCTGCCACGGCAATTACCATGTCGAACACAACGGTCAGGCTGAAACAGGCCAGCAGTACCACGATGTCACTGCGAGGGGCCACCCGCAGTATATGAACAAAGTGACGTGCCTCGCTCATATTCCAGGCTACCACGAGCAGCAGCGCTGCCAGTGCGGCCATCGGGACATAACCGAGCAGGCCGGCCAGGCTGACGACAATTAACAGGATCACCAGTGAATGGATCAAGGCGGCGATTGGGCTGCGACCTCCGGCCCGGATGTTGGTGGCGGTGCGGGCAATGGCCGCCGTCGCCGGGATGCCGCCGAAAAAGGGGGCAACCACATTACCCAGCCCCTGACCGATGAGTTCGGTATCAGGTTTATGGCGGGTACCGGTCAGGCCATCGGCGACGACGGCACACAGCAGCGATTCGATGGCACCGAGCATGGCCACGGTAAAGGCGGAAGGCAGCAGATCGCGCACCAGTTGCCACGACAGGCCGATGGGCTGACCGTCGGCAGCGGGCAGGTTCCAGGGCAATAGCGGCAGCGGCGGTGCCTGCGGAATCCCCTGTTGCTGCATGCCATCAAGCAAATAGGTGAACTGGGAATTAATGGTGGCGACACTGAATGAAGGCCAGATAAATCCCAGCAGCCAGGCGGCGATGGAGCCAAGCAGCAGGGCGACCAGATGACCGGGAACCCGGCTTTTCAGGCGCGACCAGAACAGCAGCACGGACAGCGTGAGCAGGCCAATCAGCAGATCCGGCCAGTGGGCGGTGGGCAGGGCCTGCAGCAGAACCCACATTTTTTCCAGAAAGTGCTGTGGCATTTCGCCGGTCGTCAGACCGAGAAAATCCTTGATTTGCAAACTGGCAATGACGACCGCAATCCCGGCGGTAAAACCGATGGTCACCGGGTAGGGAATGTACTGGATCAGCCGGCCCATTCTGGCCACGCCCATAATAATCAGAATGATACCGGCCATGACGGTCGTCACCAGCAGCCCGCCCAGCCCGTAGGCGTGGGTAATCGGTAGCAGGATGACCACGAAGGCAGCGGTTGGACCGGAGATACTGAAACGTGAACCGCCGGTGAGGGCGATCACCACTCCGGCCACGATAGCGGTGTAAAGCCCGTACTGGGGTGGTACACCGCTGGCGATGGCCAGCGCCATGGCCAGTGGGACGGCGACGATGCCGACTGTCATGCCCGCCAGCAGATCGCTGCGCAGATCGGTCAGGCGATAAGCGCGTAGCGCGCTGATGAGTGCGTTCTGGTCCAGATAAACAGACATTCAGTTTTGGCAGAGTCGGTGCATCTGCAAATTATAAAAGATAGTGCAGGCATTGTCCTACACCAGGAAAGTGTTTCTCGGTGCCGGGTCAATTTACCTCGACGATGACAGGTATTATCATGTTTCGTAACTGGAGGAGAAAAGCCCATGTTCCGTAATGTGTATCATTTTATGAAAATTCAGTCTGTTTTTCTGAGCCTGTCATTTTTACTGTTGTCATTGACCGCGGCCCGGGCCGGGGAAGGTATCCCGGAACCGGTCGTCGAGAAAATCAATGACAGAACTTACGCGTTACTGGGGCCGATCGGTTTCCCCTCGAAAGAGAATCAGGGCTACATGGTCAACAGCGCGGTATTGATCGGTGATGACGGGGTTGTCCTTGTCGATACCGGCTTCAGCGATGAAATCGGCCGGCATCTGAAAAAGACCATTGCGGGAATCACGGACAAACCGGTGACCCATATCATCAATACCCATCATCATGGCGATCATGTTCTGGGTAACACGGCTTTCCCGGATGCCGAAGTGATCAGTTCAAAACAATGCCGGGAACTGGTTGAGAAAGAGGGGTACAACTGGATCGGGATACTGAAGAACATGACCGGAAAAGAGCACCCCGACACCCGGCCGGTCCCGGCAAATACGGTGTATCCGCAGCAGTCACGAACCGAGGTGACCCTGCAGGGGATTGCCATGGAATTCTGGGTTCCCGCCGGCTCACATACACCCGGCGATATGATGGTTTACGTGCCCCGGGATAAATTGCTGATCAGCGGTGATATTTTGGTGAAGAAAATGATTCCCAGTTTTGTCGATGCACACGTTGGCAGCTGGATAGATACCCTGGCAAAGATTCAGGAGCGGGATATCGAAACGGTGATTCCCGGCCACGGGCCGTTGATGACCATGGCCGATGTTAAAGCCATGCATCAACGGATGGCGGATCTGTATGCCGGGATCGAGGCAGGATACAGCCAGGGTATGATGGACAGCGAGATCCGCAAGACCCTGGACCTGTCCGAATGGCGGACAATGAAAGAGTTCGAGGGGCAGATGGGCATCAACATCAACCGGGCCTATCTGGAGATCGAGCGCGAGAGTTTTTAGTTCTGGCTGGATTGAGTCTCAACGGGTGCTGGCTGCAGGCGTTCAATCCACTGGCGAGCCTCGTCCAGGCTGCGAAAGGAGGCGCTTTGAAATCCGTCGCCGATCCAGGTCTGGGAAAACACCTGGTAGGACACATCCACGCCGTTGAGCTGGCGGGGTGAGCCGACCAGGGCGACCAGCATGTGCGGGTTCTTGGCGGCTTCGGCCTTGTCGTCGAGTGTGATGATATGCAGCTCCTCCGGTGAGACCTCCATGCGCCGGGCTTCGGTAAAATCCCAGATCTGGTAGCGCAGCATTTTTTCCGGATCCCCGGCGTAAATCGCCCGGTTGAGCTCGATAATTTCCCGGCCGCTGACCAGTCCGGTCATCTTGAGCAGAACCCCCTGCTCGCGGTTTTCCATCTGGATTGTGCCGGGCATCGCTGTACCTGCCGAAACGGTAGTCATACGGGATAATATATAAGTAGATTAGTCAACAATTTTGAGCGCGACAAGTGTCGCCCGCCTTGATACGTATCAAGGGGTAAATAGGGGGGAGTCGTTAGGCTTCAGTGGGCCCGATCCGGGCTTCTGTTCGCCCGGCAATATCTGAATGAAGGAGGGGGTTATGTTATTCACGCTAAAACGCGCTGTATTCGTGGCATTGCTGGTGATAGCGGCGCCCGGTGGTCCGGCCCTGGCCCAGGGCGGTGGCGGCCCGCTGGCGAATGAACCCGAACTGCGCGGCTTATTACAACAGGAAATGCAGGCCCTGCAAGAGGCGCTGGCCACGATTAGCACGGCCCTGCCGCAGGGGCAGTGGCACACCGTGGCCGACACCGCCGGCCAGATACACGACAGTTTTATTCTTCAGCAGCAGCTGAGCGCCGATGATCGCAAGACCCTGCATCAGACGCTGCCGGCCGATTTTATTCAGCGTGACAGGGCGTTTCATCAACAGGCCAAGAAACTGCAGCAGGCCGCTGAATCCCAGGATGCCGAACTGAGCCTGTTCTATTATTCAAAAATGGTGGAAAGCTGTGTCAGTTGTCATAGTCGGTTTGCAACCCATCGATTCCCATCTTTAACGGCGGGATCGTCCACTCTTAACGGTCATTGAAAAAATCACTGTAGTGCGACGGGCTGCAAAGGGGCTAGTCGCTAGGGGCTAGAGGTGTAGGTCTGGTTGCGCGCAGCGCTAACTGACATTTTCCTGAAGATCGATCAGGGGGACTTGCGGAAGGAATAGTACTTGTGTCCCAGGTAGCTGGTAACAGCGGGGATGGCCAGACCGATCAGATGAGCGACTTCGGGGGCATAGAAGGTGTAGCCCATGGCGGGGAACAGGTATTCGGCCAGGCCGACGCTGATGAGCCAGACCTGGATAACCGCCAGCAGGTTGACCAGGGTGAAATCGCGCAGCTCGTGCCAGTGATGGCGGCCGCTTTTTTCGAACACGTAGATCTTCGAGAGAATAAACGCGGTCAGCATACCCACCAGGTAGGCAAGCACAACCGCCAGTCGATAACCGACCCACTCGTTGATAATAATTCGCGAGACAAAGTTCACCAGCGCGGCGAAACCGCCAACGACCAGAAACTGCATGAACTCGGTGCGCAGGGTCTTGCTCATGGCCGGTTTCTCATCTTTGATTTCATGATTGGGCCATCTGCGCCAGTTGTTTGCCTAGCTGCACACTTTCGGCAATGGAGCGATCTTCCGGGTAATAATAAGAGGTGTCGGCAATCAGCAGGTTCTCGACCTTGCCGCGAATCGGCGGCAACAGGCTGGCAAAGCCCGGCTGGCAAATGGGTTGCGCATAGGCGTAGCGCGAGGCATTGACCGATATAATATCCTCGTCGCCCAGTTCGGGGTTGAGCTTTTTCAGATAGCCAGTGGCCTCGTTAATAATCGCCTCATCACTCCAGCTGAATTTCGGGTGTGATTGCGGCATGTAATAAGGAACATAGACCACGTTGTCCGGCAGGGGGCGCAGGTTGCTCATCTCGATAATGCCGGGAATATCAAAGTCGGGATCGCTGATGTTGAGCCAGAAATTGTCAGTGACCGGTTTTTTCAGTTTATAGATCAGACAAACCACGCCGATGTTCTGCACCTGCCGATAGCGTTCCAGCTGCTCCTCGGGAAGATCAGGGATCAGGCGTGGAATGTATTGCAAGGGGATGGTACTGATGACCTGGTCGTATTCCCTGAAACCGTCCTTAAGCTCGATGCCGCTCACCCGATCGTTTTCAATGCTAACATTTTGCACCGGCGTCGACAGGTGAATATTGCCGCCCTGTTGCCCGATGCGTTTGGCGAGTTCATTGAGCAGGGTTTGTGAGCCGCCCTCGATATAGCCCAGCGACTCCTGAAAAATACTGCGCCGCGACTGGCCGACCCGGCGAATGCGTGCCCAGATCCAGGCAGCCGAGAGATTGTCAGTAAAGTCGTGGAATTTGAGCCGGAACAATCTGTCCCAGAGTATTTCGTAGGCTTTTTTGCCGCTGCCTTTCTTCAGCCAGGTGACGGCATCAAGATCATCCAGATCCCGCCAGTTCGTCTTGTCCCGTTTTGAGGCGAAGAACATGTGCGCACCGTAGCGCAGGCGCGATATGAGATTGAGATGGGGAAAGGTCAGCAGCGAGATCGGATCGCCCCAGCGATGCAGATGGCCGTGATAATAGTAGCCCATCCTGGTGTCCACCCAGCGCAGCTGATCGGCTATACCCAGTTCCTCGAGCAGCTCGAACAGCGGCTCGTCGGGCCGACAGACAAAATGGTAATAGCGCTCGATGCTCAGCCCGTCAAAGTCGAAATGGGCCGACATGCCTCCGAGGCGATCGTCAAACTCATAGAGATCAACCTGGTGATCCTGTTTGGTCAGTTCGTAGGCGACTTCCAGGCCCATGGGGCCGGCACCGATAACGGCGATTTTACTCATTACTCAATCCTGTTAATAAAGTTTGCAGCCGAAAATCATCAGTCGTAAGTTACAAATGACTCATTGAGCTGTTGACGGCGATTCGTTTGTTCCAGAATTTCTGCCAACTGCCAACT
>JAXHTI010000035.1:0-9682 GCA_034190045.1 Pseudomonadota bacterium | reverse complement strand
CTGCCAACTGCCAACTATGCATTAGAAATCCAGTACATACTTGCTGTAAGTCGGGTCAGTATAGGTCTCCCGGATCGCCTCTTCGAACGGGGTCGCCGGGACCTCGAAAATCTCCCACCACGGTATCAGCTCGAACTCGTCATGTGCGACCAGGGCGGCCAGTTGTTGCGTGGTGAACGGCGGGTCGCGATCGAACAGGGCATAAAACCAGAGCAGGAACCAGAACAGCCGGTAGGGGATATGAACGACCCAGGTGCGCAGTCCCTGTACCCGTTTGATGGTGCGGATGATGTCCACGTAATCGACTTTCTCGCGACCGGTGATGTTAAAGGTTTCATTATGCCGGCGCTGCTGCATGGCACTGATGATGATGTTGCAAAAATCCTTTACATACAATGGCTGGCGCATGAAGCGGCCGTGCGAGGGGATGGGAAAGATCGGGGATTTCTGCATAAAGCGCGACAGCCAGCCCAGGTGCTTGCGATCGAACCAGCCAAACATCAGCGTCGGGCGCAGGATGACATGCGGGATGCCGCATTCCTCGACCAGCTGTTCCTGGGCCTTTTTGCTGTTGGTATAAAAGTCATTGGCCACCGATTCGACCACCGAGGAGCTGATGTGCACGATATAAGGCACCGAGTAACGTTTGCAGGCGTCGATGACGTGCTGGGTCGAGTGGATATTGTTGCGAATGAACGGCTCTTCAGTCAGCGCGCCGATCTGGGCCTGCAGCATGATCACCACTTCGGCATTTTCAAAGTGCTGTTGCCAGGGGCCGCTTTCGGCCAGGTCGGCTTCGATCACGGTCATATCCGGATGCAGTTCGGCCAGCATGCGGGTGTTATGCGGATGCTTGTCGATGCCAACCAGGTGGGTATATCCGGCCTGTTTCAAAAACACGATCAGGTTCTGACCCACCAGGCCGGCCGCGCCGGGAATGACAATTTTGCTTTGCTTGTCCACTACAGTGACAGCCTCTTGAAGATGAATTCCGGGATCAGCTTGATGATCAGCATAATATAGCGCCAGAAAAACGGCAGGTAGACCACGTCCTTGCGCCGGTCGACGGCTTTGACAATCCCGGCGGCGATGACCTGGGGCCGGACCCACAACAGGCCTTTTTTAAACTCGCGAGTCATGGGCGTGTCGACAAACCCTGGCTTGATGGTCAGCACCTTTACACCGGCCTTGTGCAAACGATTGCGCAGCCCCTGTAAAAAGAGGCTCAGGGCTCCCTTGGCGGTGCCATAGATATAATTGCTTTGCCGGCCACGATCGCCGGCGACCGAGGAAATCACGGCGATGGTGCCGGACTGTTGTGCCTCGAAATAATTGGCCAGCAGGGTCAGCCACGACAGAACACTCAGGCAGTTGGTTTGCAGCTCGGCGAGTGCGGCCTGGTAGTCCTGTTCACCGGCGGCCTGCTCGCCGAGTGTGCCATAGGCGATCAATACCAGGTCCAGCCCACCGAGCTGAGTGACGCTCTCGTTCAACAGGTTTTCATGCCCGGCGCTGTCATTGAGATCGTGCGCCTGCCATTTGACCTGTTCGGCGCCACGAATATTCAGATCGTCGGCCAGTCGCCGGAGTTTGCCCTCGTCGCGTGCCACCAGCATCAGCTGGGCACCCCGATCGGCATACAGCCGGGCGGTCTGCTCGGCGATGGCGGATGTCGCCCCGAGAATCAGGATCCTTTTCATACGCAAACTCCCTGTTGTGTGACCCGGCACCAGAAGCGGGAAGAGAAGGCCGGATCGATATGGTGTTGAAAGCTTTCCCAGCGCGGATAGTAATGCTGAAAGGCGTCGGCGGACATGCGCGCATCCTTGGCCGGGTAGACGGCCCCTTCGCTGGCGACGGTGATCCCGTCCAGCCGGTCGAGCAGGTCCAGTGTTTTACGCCCCCGATTGGCAAAATCAAGCGCCAGCGTGACGCCGGGACGCGGGAAAGAAAGCAGGCCGGGTGAGCGAACATCGCCGAACTGTTTCAGGACGCTGAGAAAGGATCCCTGGCCGCTTTCGGCGATCACCTGCAGTAGTTGCGGCAGGACCTCGCCGGCTTTGTCCCGCGGGATGACGCACTGGTACTGGAAAAAACCACGCTTGCCATACAGCCGGTTCCAGTGGCCGATCTTGTCCAGCGGGTAAAAGAAGGGATCGAAATGGACCAATGCTTCGCTTTTTAACGGTTTGCGATAATACCACTGGTTAAACAGTTTTACCGTGGCGCGGTTGAGCAAGAAGCCCGGCGGGGTGATCGGCAGTGTGAAACGGGTTTGGCGGTAATCCTCGGGTTCGGACCGTTCAAGGCGCGCATCGGCATGGTTGCCGCGATAGAAAATACCCCGTCCGAGTTTGTTGCCCCGGGCCAGGCAGTCGATCCAGGCGACGGTATATTCCCAGTGCCGATCCGATTCATCGCTCAGGCGGAAAAATTCGTCCAGGCTGGCGAAACGCAGCGCCTGTTGTTCGATAGCAGTGCTTTTGATCTGTTTAAGCTGGATCTCGGCCCAGACGATCAGGCCGGTCAGTCCCAGCCCACCGACAGTGGCGGCAAACAGTTCGCTGTTTTTAGTGGTGCTGCATTCGTACACGTGTCCGTCCGAGCGGCGCAGGCCGAGCCGGTTAACGTGGCAACCAAAGGTGCCGGCGCGGTGATGGTTTTTGCCATGCACGTCATTGGCAATGGCGCCCCCGATGGAGACGAACTTGGTGCCGGGCGTGACTGGCAAAAACCAGCCCCGGGGTACGATCAGGTTGAGAATGTCGGCCAGTGTTACGCCGGCCTCGCAGCGCAACACGCCGTTTTGAGTATCGAACGCGATAAAGCGATCCAGGCCGTCGGTCTGCAGCAAAACGCCGTCGGGGTTCAGCGCCACATCGCCGTAACTGCGGCCCTGGCCATGCGCCAGCACGGAACAGGCCTTGGCCTTTGGTGGCCAGGCATCGGCTTCCCAGCGCAGGGGATAGAGCGGTTGTTCCACATCGGGGTAGCGACCCCAGGAGTATTCCTGTGACATGAGACTACAGCGCCAGTAACAGACAGACGGCGACCAGCAGGGCCACGATATAGCTGGTGCGATCATGAATGGCGAACAGGACCGGATCCTCGTGTAACACGCCCCGGTGGGCCAGCAACCAGATCCGGCTGATCCAGTAGAGCACCGCGATGGCGACCGGCCAGAGCCAGAGCGGCTGATTATACAGGCTGTCGGCCTGCAGATCGTGGATATAGAGCACCATGATCAGCACCGACAGATAACCGCTGCTGGTGCCAAACAGGCTGACCATGGGCAGGTCCTCGGTATGGTAGCCGCGCGCGGTCTGCTTGCCCTCGGGTTTTTGTTTGAGGTTGTATAGCTCGGAAAAGCGTTTGCTCAGTGCCAGGGAGAAAAAGATAAACATGGAGAAAGCCAGCAACCAGTAGGAAAGCGGCACATCAATAGCCAGCGCCCCGGCGATGATGCGCAGGGTGTACAGGCTGGTCAGGGCCAGCACGTCAAGCAGGGCCACCGGTTTGAGGAACAGCGAATAAGCGGTGGTTAACAACAGGTAGATCACCAGGACCAGCATGAAGTTGCTGTTCACGGTCGAGGCAATGGCGAAGGCCACTGCCAGTAACACCGGGATCATGGCGATTCCCCAGGAGAGGGGTAACAAACCGGCGGCGAAGGGGCGGTGACGTTTTTCGTGATGCAGCCGGTCGGCTTCCAGATCGATCAGATCATTGACCAGGTAGATGGCCGAGGCGGCACAGCCGAAGGCGACGAACGCCAGCAGCGTATGCACCACCAGATCGGTCGCTTCCCAGCTGTGGGAGAGCACCAGCGGCACGAAAATCAGGCCGTTCTTGCTCCACTGGTGCAGGCGCATGGCGCGCAGCAGGGTCTTGAATGTGTCGGCGGCGCCCGGGCGGGGAAAAGTGCGTTCCAGGGTTGTGGTTGAGGTGGCCCGGCGGGTCAGTCCCGGCCCGGCGTTGACCACGATGGCGGCCGCCGCCCGGCGCCAGATTTTCAGATCTACCGGCGCATTGGCCGCGTAGACAAACCCGCCCTCGCCAAATGTCTCAACCAGCCGCGCGGCCTTGCGCGATCCCGACAGATTACAGCCGGCATCGCTGGCCAGCACGCCGTCGAACAGCCCGATATAGTCCGCGACCGCATTGGCCGTCTGCTGGTGGGAAGCGGTGACCAGCCATAGCGGGCGGCCGCGCTGTTTTTCCGCCTGCAGAAATTCCAGCAGGGGCTGGTTATAGGGCAGGGTTTGCGGGTCCAGGCGGACATGTTCGCTGAGTCGCTGCTTGAACGCTGTTTTGCCACCCAGCAGCCAGAGGGGCAATAACAGCGCCAGCCAGGGACGTTCGGCCAGCAGCCGCAGGCACGCTTCCCACAGGGTGTCGCTGTGCACCAGCGTGCCGTCCATATCGACCGCCAGGGGTAACTGGGAGGTGTCGCTCAAGGGCCTGTCCGGGTTGGAAGTTGGGTGTCGTTCTCGTTATGGACCTATTTTAACTGATTGATTTTGGCTGGCAAATAAAACTCCGCCCGACTGTGAAGTGCGCCCGGCGGGGAAGAAAGTGGGGCTATTCAGTCTCAAGCTGCGCCCCGCCGTGTCGCTAAGACAGCTGTAACCGTTGTGCTTTTGGGAACCGTGGGGAGGGGCGCAGGATGTTATTCAAACCGGAACGCAGCCGCCGCGGATGGTGGCAAGGTGGCTGGCTGGCGGGCGTCTGTCTCGTGTTGGCCTGGACGTCGGTTCAGGCCTATTCGCTCCCGGCCGCCAATGGCGAGGGTAACAGGGCGCTGCCCGCGCTGGGCCTGAATGCTGCACAGGGGCAACAGGCCTTCGAGGCCGGCTCGGCCGCGTTTGAACAGGAAGAGTATGTCCTGGCCCGGCGCCACTGGGAGCCGGCGGCCCGGCGGGGACATGCCCGTTCCCAGTTTTATATGGGGTTGTTGCACGATGCCCGTGCCGGTGTGCAGCCCGATGCCCGGCGCGCCGCGATCTGGTTCCAACTTGCCGCGCGGCAGGGCCTGCCGGCTGCCCAGCATAAGCTGGCGCTGGCGTATGCGCGGGGCGAAGGTGTCGCGCGGGATATCTCCCGCGCATTGCGCTGGTGGTTGCGCGCCGCCAGAGCGGGCAATACCGATTCCCAGTACAACCTGGGCGTCATCTACACCCTGGGGCGGGACGGCATCGGTCGCGATCCGCTCAAGGCGGCGCACTGGTGGCGCCAGGCGGCTATCGGCGGGGATCCCATGGCCCAGTACAATCTGGGAACCTTTTATGCCAACGGCGATGCGGGCCAGACCGATCTCTGCCAGGCAATGCACTGGTGGCGCAAATCGCAGCGCAATGGTCTGCCGCAGGCCGATGACGCCCTGGCTGCCCTGCGCCACCGCTTCGATGCACAGCGTTGCCAGGTCACTGGACGGTGAGCAGTCCGAGTATCTGCCACATCTGCATGCCGTCACGATAGTAATTGATTTTCTCCGGCGGATAACCGTGCTCCAGCAAACCGCGGATGGCGCGCGGCGATTGCCCGCACCAGGGGCCGTTGCACCACAGAATCAATTCTTTGGCATTGCTGAAATCCCAGGTCTCGTTCACGTCGCCGCCGGCGAGCAGTTTTTCCACCATGCCGGGTTTCTCCTGGCGCTCTGTGACACCCAGTCGCTTGAACGTGCTGATCAGTTCCGGATCGAGATCCGATTTTTCGAAAACGGTAAACGGAATATTAATGGAGCCGGGGATGGTTCCCTTCTGATGCCAGGAGGGTAGCCGGGCATCGATGAGCAGGCCACTGCCATCGCGTAACTGGTTTTGCATAAACTCGAAGA
This sequence comes from Pseudomonadota bacterium, assembly GCA_034190045.1. Taxonomy (GTDB): domain Bacteria; phylum Pseudomonadota; class Gammaproteobacteria; order UBA6429; family Thiohalophilaceae; genus Thiohalophilus. The sequence continues at coordinate 3,843 of JAXHTI010000035.1, read as the reverse complement.
TCTCCACTTCACCGACCGTGGTGACCCCCGGTGCGACCTGGATGGGCTGAATGCAAAACGGCGGGCAGGCGCGTGAGGTTTTCGCGAAACTGCCGGTAAGCGCGTGTTCCTGGTCCTGGATTCGCTGGACGCGTATATTTTTTCCATTGTGTTGGACATCGACATAATCCCGGTTGGGGGTCAAGCCGACATCCAGGGCAAATGCCGAATGCGCAAGTAAATAACCGGCAACGATAAAAACAAGTGATTTCATGTTCAATTCCCCTTTCTCTGCTATTTGGACAAGGAAATAATCTGGTTACGAACGACCACGATGGTGGGTGTTTTCAGATAGGTCTTGTAAACCAGTGACTTGGAGGTGGGATCCAGCTTTTTATAGAAGATATAACTGGCGTAGTAATTTCGTTTGAGCAGGGCCTCGAATTCATTGCGTTCGAGTCCTGCCTGCAGAACATCGAGGGCCTGGCTATTGATATCCCAGGTGGCCTCGGGCGGCTCCTCTGTCCTGTCGCCCTCCAGCTCGCGGGTGGCGATCTGGCCGCTGTCGTCGACCCGGGTCTCACCCGCCTCACTGGCCAGTCCCTGCAGATAGTTATCCGGACCGGACTGCGGGGCCGGGGGGCTGTTCGCCGGGGCCTCGCGCGCTGCGGCGGGCGGGGCGTCAGCCGGTTTTTCATCGACCCGGGTCTGGGCCGCCTCGCTCTTGAGTTGATTAAGATAGCCGGAATCGGCCCCGAGCAGCGGGGCGGACAGGCTGCTCAACCCCAGTAACAGACCGGCACGGGCAAGGTAGCCGGTCATCTCCCATGCAGATGCCATGTTTCCCTCCTCTCGCAGGCCTCAGGGAAAACCCTTAAGAACCATACGGAATATGATGGCTAAAATATCGACACTGCGAGAAAAACCTTTAGACTTAAAGGTTATACCGGCGGTAAATGGACAAGTGATTGATCGGGGTCAATTATTTCTTGATCGGGGCAATACTGGCGTCGTCCGGCGAGGCGTTGTTGGCCAGCATCTCGCCGAGGATCAGCTCCATGGCCTCCAGCGTGCGGTCCATGACCAGCGAGCCGTGCATATGATAGAGACGAATGCGGCAGGGAATCGGTTCGTGCAGGCTCTCGCGGTGGGCGGTCTGAAAGTCGGTCCAGGCGACCACCGGGATATCGTTCAGCACCCGGTCAACGATGATCCAGGCGTCTTTTTGCAGGATCAGATCCAGGTGTCTGAGGCGGGGAATGGCAAATCGCAGGTCCTCGCCCAGGCGTTTGAGCGCGACCTGCACATCATTGTAATAATAGGCGGGCAGTTCACCATCGCGGTATTCGAAAACCGGTACACTATCCAGTCGACGATACATGGTGACTCCTGTGCTGGCCCCTGTACTGTCAGGTGTACGCCCGGATCCGCAATTCAGTGTTCGTCTTGCAGATCCCTGTGCGGATCCCAGCCTGCATCAACGGCGCGCTGGAACGCTTCGTCCTGGATGCGCATGAACTTTTCCCGTAAATCATCCGGCAGGTTGGAAACCTGAAAACCATATTTTTCCCATTCGATGTTCACCTTGCCCCACAAATCATCGATCCCCTGCGGCAGCCAGCCTTCGCAGGTTTCCGTCTCGGGGATCAGGCCGAATACCCAGGCATCGCGAATGATCTTGCCGGTATCGGTCATGCCGCCATTGAAATCGTTATAAATGCCGACGTACTTTTTGGGTTGTGCTGAATTACGGTGACTCATTGGTGTTTCATTCCACAAGGGTTGCAAGGAATCGCGGTTGCGTTGCTGTCAGTATAGAACAAGGCGGGAGACAGGGCGATGACCGAATCATCCTGTGAGCCACAAAAGCGTGGCCGGTTTCGGATGCCGGATTCGTATCAGGTGTCGCCGGTCCCGGGCTTTGCGAGTTGTTGCTGGATCGCCTGCGCGGTATGCAGCGCTTCATCCAGAGTGGGGGCCAGGACATTGTAATGGCCCATCTTGCGGCCGGCACGCGCTTCCCGCTTGCCGTACAGGTGCAGTTTGGCGTTGGGCCGGGCAAACAGCTGGCGCCAGTCGGGCGGGGTCTGGCCCTGCCACAGATCCCCGAGCAGGTTGACCATGACTACGGGCGACAGCAGGCGGGGATCGCCCGGCGGCAGCCCGCATACCGCACGGACCTGCTGCTCGAACTGGGAAGTGAGCGTCGCATCCAGGGTGTAGTGACCGCTGTTGTGCGGCCGCGGGGCGATCTCGTTGACCAGCAGCTGCCCCCCGGAGACAAAAAATTCCACCGCCAGCACGCCGACATACTCCAGGGCCGCGGCAATGGCGGTGGCCGACTGCAGGACCTGTTGTTCCAGCTCTGTGTCGATCCGTGCCGGTACCAGGCTGACATCCAGTATGCCGTGGCGGTGAACGTTCTCGGCGACCGGGTAGCAACGGGTGTCGCCATCGATCCCGCGTGTCACGACCACCGAGATCTCCATGTCGAGGCTGACCCGCTGTTCCAGCACGCAGGGGTTGTTCCCCAGTTCCTGCCAGGCGGCGGCCAGGTCCCCGGCGGCGTCGACCGGGTACTGCCCCTTGCCGTCGTAGCCGAAGCGGGCGATTTTCAGGATCGCCGGGGTGGGGACCGCCCGGGCCGCCGCATCGAGATCGGCGGGGTCGCGGATCACCGCAAAGGGGGCAGTGGCAAAGCCGTTATCGTGTAAAAAGGTTTTTTCGCTGATCCGATCCTGGGTCAGGGTCACGGCCCGGGCACCGGGGCGCACATCACAATGACGGGCCAGGTATTCGAGGCTTTCGGCGGGGACGTTTTCGAATTCCGTGGTGACCGCGTCGCAGGTTTCACTCAGGTACTTGAGCGCGGTCTCATCCAGGTAATCGGCACAGACATGATCGCTGGCCAGGGCGCCGGCCGGGCTGTCGGGATCGGGGTCCAGCACGAGCACCTCGTAACCCATGTTACGCGCGGCGATGGTAAACATGCGGCCCAGCTGGCCGCCGCCGAGCATGCCCAGGGTTGCGCCGGGTAACAGCATCCTCAGACCTTCGGCAGTTTCATGGCGCGCACCTTGGTACGCTGTTTCTTGCGGAAGGTTTCCAGCTTACGCGCGTATTTCTCTTCCTGGCGGGCCAGCATGGAAACGGCGAACAGGCCGGCGTTGGCGGCCCCTGCCTCGCCGATGGCGAAGGTGGCCACCGGAATCCCCTTGGGCATCTGCACAATGGATAGCAGTGAATCCAGACCCTTGAGCGCGCGCGAGGTCACCGGTACGCCCAGTACCGGCACGATAGTCTTGGCCGCCAGCATACCGGGCAGGTGGGCGGCACCCCCGGCGCCGGCGATGATGCATTGCAGCCCCCGTTCGGCGGCCTGTTCGGCATACTCATATAACAGGTCCGGCGTGCGATGCGCCGAGACCACTTTGGCCTCATGCGGAACGCCGAACTCCTTGAGGACCTCGACGGCCTGGCTCATGACCTTCCAGTCACTGTTGCTGCCCATTACGACGCCGACGACAGGTTTTTTCATACGGGTCACCCGTGGTTCAAAATTGCGTTGCGTATTGTAACCTGACTTTGGCCGGAATTACTTGGTCAGGCTGGCGAACAGCATGGGCAATTTCTCCGGCAGGCGGTCCACATGATCGACGATGGTGTAGTTGTTGGACCCGAAAATCCGCTTCACATAGTTGTCGGCGTTGGGGTCCAGCGTCAGGCAATAGGTCATGATGCCCTGGGTGTAGAGCTCCTCGACCGCTTTTTTGGTGTCGTGGCGCAGATGTTGCGGATCGCGTTCGTCGATATCCGCCGGTTCGCCGTCGGTGACCACTAACAGCAGCTTCTTGCGCTGTTGCT
>JAXHTI010000034.1:21574-23917 GCA_034190045.1 Pseudomonadota bacterium | reverse complement strand
TGCCAGGGCATAACAAACACGGCCCGCCCGTCCTGCGGCGATTCGACATAAAATACCCCCGACGGCGCCGGGTCGGCGACCACGATATGGGTGCCCTGAACCAGGTCGAACGCCCGCCGCCGCGGTGACGGACTCACGCCGTCCAGAACCTGGCCCACCCACGGCCCGGCCGCATTGATCAGCACCCGGCTCGTGATTTCCCGCGTCTGACCCGCCTGTTCAAAGCGGACCGTCACCTGCTCGCTCTGCGCCTGCGCCGAAACAAAGCGCGCGGGACAGTGCAGTTGCGCGCCCAGGGAGCGGGCCGAGGCCATCACCGCCCGGGTCAGGGCCGCGTCGTCGGTCCGGGCATCCCAGTAGCGAAAGACACTGCGCAGTGCCTGCTGTTGCAAGCCATCGAGCTGCGGCCACCGGGTGCGCGCCAGGCGCCGAAACCGGGTTTGAGAATCGAGCCCGCCCAGCAGCGCATAAAGTGACAGGCCGGCCCGCAGGGTCCAGGGGCCCCGGGCGCTGTGGTGATAGACGGGGATATAAAACGGCACCAGATGCACCAGGTCGGGCGCGATCCTGAGCAGAATGCGTCGCTCGCGCAAAGATTTGCGCACCAGTGCAAACTGGCCCGATTCGAGATAGCGCAGGCCGCCGTGGATCAGTTTGCTGGAACGGCTGGAGGTCGCCCCCGCCAGTTCGCTCTGCTCCAGCAGCTGCGTGCGATAACCGCAGGCCGCGGCCGCCTGGGCCACGCCCACGCCCTGAATTCCGCCACCGACGATCAGCACATCGCAATCCATGCCCTAACCGTCTCCCGGCTCCAGCGCCTGGTACATCTCACCGATGGCAAAAGTCTCGACCAGATCCACCCCGCGCGCCAGCAATTGCCGGGCCTGGCGGGGATCCACTGTTTCGAATACTGCCAGGCGGCTTCCGGTCCGGGGCAACGGACCCTGTACGGGTAACGATTTGAGGTTGCAGAACAGATAATCGCTGTGCAATTCAACCAGGGCCGGTGCCTCGCGATCGGCCCAGTCGTCGATCACGGCGCCGATGGACAGAGTCGTACGTTCCCGCACCTGCTTTAATGCCTCCAGTTGATAAGAGATCACACAACATTGCGCCGCCACGGGTTGCAACATCGGCAATACCGCTTCCAGAACGCGGTCAATGCCCTGTTGCTCGAATGCCACGCGTTTGAGCTCGATAAAAAACCACACCTTGGGCATTGTCGGGATAAGTGCCAGCAGATCGCTCAAAGCCGCCAACGGTGCCCGCGACAGGCGGGGTGAATCGCTGTCGGCGTATATCTCCACTGTCTGCAACTGCGACCAGGTGTAATCGTGAATCGCGCCGGGGCGGTGACACAATCGCTGCAGATCACGGTCATGGAAGAGCACCGGTACCCCATCACGGCTCAATTGCGCATCCACTTCCACATAGCGGGCACCGCTGGCCACGGCAGCCTGAATACCGGCCAGACTGTTCTCGGGATAGTAACGGGGATAACCCCGGTGTGCGACCAGCTCGCCGTGTGACATCACAGTTCCTGTCTGATTGTCGATCGATTCACCGGGCACGCCATCAAGCCAGCCGATCCAGTGCGATCAGCCGGTTACTGGCATCGAGTTGTAAGACGAAACGCCCGTAAACACCATCGTGGCCAATATAGGGCAACAGGGCCCGGGCAGGAAAGCGTACCTGCCGCCCATCATCGCTTTGTACCTGCACATAACGCACCCGCCCGGCATAGTACTTTTCGCACTGGCCGGTGCTGAGATCGAGGGAGAAAGTTATCCGTTGCATGTTTATCACTCATGGCAACCCCGGCAGCAAGCATAGCCTGAAACCCCTGTATCTGTCCCGCCGACCGAGACGCGCACGGTCCAAAAGTGTAAAATGACGATCTGTTTCCCGAGAAGCAGATTCGTGCTCCGCCAGCCCAATGCCTCTGCAGTGGCGGAATCCTGTTAAAACAATCTGAAGCCTGTGATGGAGTGCCATGAAGTTTGAATTCCCAACTCTCAAGACTGTAATCCAAGTTGTTCTTGTCAGCGTCATCCTGTCCGTTGTCGCTTATTTCCTCTTTCCGTTACTGGCACTGGATCAGGTCGCCGGGCAACGCCTGTTCACCTATGGCATTCTGGCCGGCGCCCTGCTTGGTGCCCTGCTCAGCCATACCCGGATTTACCCGGCCGCCAGCACCGAGGTGGAGTCCATTTTTGTCGGCAACCTGGCCTTCAAGGCCTCACCCAATGCGCTGCGCAAACTGTTTGAAGATTATGGCGAGGTTCATGCCGTGCGACTGATGACCGACCGCGCCACAAAACGACCACGCGGTTTCGGCTTTGT
>JAXHTI010000034.1:19601-21474 GCA_034190045.1 Pseudomonadota bacterium | reverse complement strand
CCCTACCCACGAACCTGTAACAGTTCGACTTCGAAGATCAGCGCCGCATCGGGCGGGATGACGTCACCGGCACCGTTGCTGCCATAGGCCAGCTCGGGGGGGATGATCAGGGTACGCTGACCGCCGGTTTTCATACCGACCAGGCCTTCTTCCCAGCCCTTGACCACCACACCCGCGCCCAGCGGAATGGTGAACGGCTCGCGCTCGTAGGAACTGTCGAATTCCTGCCCCTTGTTGTCCTCGGCATCCTCATCATATAACCAGCCGCGATAATGAACGATGACAAGCTTGCCTTTCGTGGCCTCATCACCTTCGCCGGTTTTTTGATCAATCACTTGCAGTTCCTGTGGTAAAGCCATGCGGTACTCCTGAAAATTATTGCCATTAGCGGCGGTGCTGTCGTCGTTTGAGTTGATAGGCGGTTATGGTGTCAACTAAACCGGTATAGGGCAAGCTGTCTATTCCGCCGTATTGTTCGGCGGCCTGATTCAGCAGGTGATCAATATCCACACGCTCCGCGGGTTCGATACCCAGCTGATTCTGCAAACCGCTCAGACTGCCGAACTGGATTTTCTGTATCACGCTGTGCGGCATGCTGGTCAGATCATCTTCTACCCCAAAGACCGGAAGGCTCACCTGTTTGAGCCATTCAAATACCGCCTCGCAACGGGAACAGGCTGCCGCATCACGACAGGCGACCTCGGTTCCGCCGCGACGTACGACCTGCTCACCAAAGTGACAGGTATATTGTTCTGCGATCAGCGGACTGCTGAAAGCACATCGATTATCCGACATCCTCCTCACCTCCTTGACTGCCTCGCGGACCGGCGCCCTGTACTGATCCCTGTACTGATCCTAGTTCAGTGAATCGCATTTTGTAATGGGCGATCAGTAGCGGCCAGGCAGTGCAAAGCTTACCATTGTGACATGACGATCCTGTTGTGCCTGTTACTGTTACTGGTGGCCAATGGCGCGCCCATCCTGGCCCGTTTGCTGCCGGGAGTTCGTCGCTGGAACCGGCCGCTGGACGGCGGTTTCCGGTTACCCGATGGCGAGCCCCTGTTCGGACCCCATAAAACCTGGCGCGGTATTGTTGCGGCAGTCCTGCTCACCGCCGCGGCCGCCGGGTTAGCGGGCTATCCACTGTGGATGGGGGCACTATTCGGCGGCCTGAGCATGCTCGGTGATCTGCTTGCCAGTTTCATCAAACGTCGCCTGCGCTGGCACAGTGGCGCGCCCGCCCCGCTGCTGGATCAATTTCCGGAGGCCCTGCTGCCACTGATGTTCCTCGCCGGGCCGCTCGAGCTTGGCGGGTCATCGATCCTGCTGATCGCCGTGCTTTTCAGTGCGCTGGACTGGCTCCTCTCGCGCCTGCTTTATCACTGGCGCCTGCGTCGTCATCCCTGGTGAGGCGGGTGACGCGAGCGGTCGCCCTCGCCTATAATCCCCGCTCTTTGACTGGCATGGCGACTGCGTAATGAATGACACTCAGGCGGCGATTTTCGACGTAAACCTGGAACAGTTCGATCAAAAAGTGCTGGAGCCCTCGCACGAGCGGCCGGTACTGATCGATCTGTGGGCTGAATGGTGCCCGCCCTGCATCAGCATCGCACCGGTATTGAAACAGGTCATCGACGACTATTCGGGTCGGGTCCACCTGGGCAAGGTCGAAGTCGACGAAGGCGACAACATGAAACTGGCCGGCCGCTACCAGGTCCGCGGCTTCCCGACCATCATCCTGTTTCGGCACGGCGAGGAACAGGCCCGCTTCAGCGGCGCGCAGACCGCCGGCTATATCCGCGACTTCATCGAACAACACGCCGGGTTTGAAGGATAGTGCTAAGTGCTGAGTGCTGAGTGCTGAGTGCTGAGT